>JAJDVH010000070.1 GCA_022826185.1 Alphaproteobacteria bacterium | reverse complement strand
GCCGGAGGAGACCTTCAATTTCGGCGGCCTCTGGCATTCCGACACCACCTATCTGGAGAAGCCGCCGCTCGGCACCCTGCTCTACGCCGTCGAGACGCCGCCGCATGGCGGCGACACGCTGTTCGCCAACACCAAGCTCGCCTATGACGCGCTTTCGGACGGCATGAAGGCGGCGCTGGCCGGGCTCCGGGGCCTTTCCAGCGCGAAGATCCGCTACGCCGACGGCGGGCGGTCCGGGCAGTTCAGCAAGTTCAAGGGCGCGATGGCCGCGACCGGCCTCGACAAGGAGGAGGTGCTGGAAGCCTGGCATCCGGTGGTCCGCACCCATCCCGACACGGGCGAGAAGGCGCTCTATGTCAACCGCGCCCACACGGTCCGTTTCGAGGGCTGGACCGAGGCCGAGAGCCGGCCCTGGATCGACTGGCTCTGCGAGCATATCGCGCGGCCCGAATTCACCTGCCGGTTCCGCTGGGAGCCGGGCTCGGTGGCGCTCTGGGACAATCGCTGCACGCATCATTTCGCGCTCAACGACTATCACGGCCACCGCCGCCACATGCACCGCTGCACCATCGAGGGCGACCGGCCCTCCTGAGGCCGGGTCCCCGATGCTACGCCGTGCAGTCGCGTATGAAATCGTGCGGCAGGCAACGTCGGGACGGACAAAACCCGTTGTGATGCGCTGTGAAGCGGACGGCGGCAGGCCGCTCGAAGTGTTCTGCAAGCTGTCGGCAGGCTGCGAGGAAGGAGTATTGAATCTGGCGCGGGAAGCCGTGGCGGCCAGCCTGGCGGCCGACCTGCAGTTGCCGGTGCCTGCGCCGTACCTCGTCGAGATTCCGCCAGAGCTTGCATCGGTCGCGACAGAACCCGATGTCGCGGTGCGGCTGGCGGCCAGCACACCCGTCGCTTTCGGCTCCTTGAGGGCCGCAAGCCAGTTCGGTGTATGGACCGCAGGCCATCGGGTGACCGAAGCCATGTTGCCGCATGCGTCGGGAGCGTTCGTCTTCGACGCCGTCATCGACAATGCCGACAGGAGACTGTCCAATCCGAACTGCCTCGTGGCGGGAGATTGCATTCGGCTTATTGACCACGAATTG
The DNA here is from genome assembly GCA_022826185.1 of Alphaproteobacteria bacterium. Classification (GTDB taxonomy): domain Bacteria; phylum Pseudomonadota; class Alphaproteobacteria; order Bin95; family Bin95; genus Bin95. The sequence continues at coordinate 4,559 of JAJDVH010000070.1, read as the reverse complement.
GCGTTCCCTTCGACGGCGACTATCGTGAATTGGCAGGCGCCTTGGCGTCCCGACGGTCTCGGATGGATGAACGGCCACATCTTCTTCCGAAGCCTCAGGAGGCGCAGCCTCGACTTCGGCCCTTTGCGGAAGCTGTGGGACGCGCTATCTGATATGCGCCTGCGGGAGTACCGAAACGCCATTCCGCCGGAATGGAGCGAGGCGCTGCCGGCGGTCGACGCCGCAATCGACCGGGTTCGGAGCGCCAGGGACAATATCGACGGCGTCATCTCCGAGGCAAGGCAGGTGCTGCAATGACCGGAAAACAAGCCTACAGCTACACCATATTGCGCTATGTCCACGATGTCGTGTCGGGAGAAGCGCTCAATGTGGGTGTTGTCGTGCACATGTCGGCCTCGCAAGAGGTCCGGATGCGGACGAACAAGACCATCGGCCGCCTGCGAGGGGCGTTTCCCGACCTCGACCGGCGCGCCTTTGTCTCGGCTATGGAGGCTGTCGACCGGAGTTTCGGGGCCGTTGCGGGTCGCTTGACGACAGAATTCCGGCTCGACGGAATTAGCGATGCGCGCAGCCTCGCCCTTGCCGTGCTGCCCGCCGATGACAGCGCCTTGCAGTGGTCGTCGGCGGGAGCAGGGTTCACGGACGATCCCGCGAGGACATTCGAGGAGCTCTACGAACGCTACGTCGCCCGATATGCCGCCGGGACAGTCAGCCGCCGGACGGACGAGGAAATCTGGCGACCGGTTCGCGACGGGCTGGCGAAACGAGGGATCGACGTGCCGTTCGGATCGAAGACAGTGGCGGGCGCGCACGACAGGATCGAGTTCGGCCGCGCATGGAAAAACGGGCGCTGGCATGCTTATGAGCCGTTGTCGATGGACCTCGCGGACGCCGACCGCATCAAGGACAAGGCCCGCAGGTGGCGCGGCCATCTCTCGGCGGTCGCCGAAGGGACAAGCGAACAGGTCGATTTGCATTTCCTGCTGGGCCGTCCGCAGAATGCGGCGCTTCAGGAAGCCTACCGGACGGCGAAGACGATTCTGGAACACGCGCCGTTTGCAACCGAGGTCGTCGATGAAGAGGATGTCGATGACCTCGTCGCATCGATAGAGGAAGAATATCGCAGCCACAGGCCCTCCTGAGGCCCCTGCCCCGTCGTAACTTCCGGAGACTCCATGAACAGCAAGACCGCGCCCGACGGCGCGCCGAAGATCGCCATCGTCTGCGCCGGAGCCGTCGGCTCGCATGTCGGCGGGCACCTGACCCGCGCCGGCTACGCGCCGATCCTGGTCGATTTCTGGCCGGAGCATGTGGACGCCATGCGCCGCGACGGGCTGAAGCTCACCGGCATGACGGAGGCCGAGTGCTTCACCCAGCCGGTCGAGGCCTGGCACATCACCGAGCTGGAGCGGCTCTCGCGCGAGCGCCCGGTCGATATCGCGTTCGTGTGCGCCAAGTCCTACGACACGGTCTGGGCCACGGAGATGATCCGGCAATATCTGGCGCCGGACGGCTTCGTCGTGTCGCTCCAGAACGGCATCAACGAGGAACGGGTGGCCGGCGTGGTCGGCTGGGGCAAGACGATGGGCGCGATTGCGAGCCTGATCGCGGTGGAACTGCATGGCCCCGGCGAGGTGCGCCGCAATGTGCAGCTCGGCGGCGAACGGCACACGGTCTTCCGCGTGGGCGAGCCGCACGGCCGGATCACGGACCGGGCGCGGCTGGTCGCCGACATGCTGGGCCATGTGGACAGCGCCAAGGCGACCTCGAACCTCTGGGGCGAGCGCTGGTCGAAGCTGGTCATCAACTCGATGCGCAACCCGATGTCGGCGGCAACCGGCCTCGGCGGCAACGAGGCGGACCGGCTCGACTACACCCGCCGGCTCGCCATCCGCATTGCCGGCGAGGCGATCCGTATCGGCCTCGCGCACGGCTTCACGCTGGAGAAGCTCTACGGCATGGAGCCCGAGCGCGTCGCCGAGGCGGCGGAAGGCGGCAACGAGGCCATGACCGAGATCGAGGAGGTGCTGGAGCGCAACGCCCAGGGCCGCTCGGGCGGCCAGCGCCCCTCCATGGGGCAGGACATCCAGAAGGGCCGGCGCACCGAGATCGACTATCTCAACGGGCTGGTGGTGGACTATGGCGAGCGCCTCGGCCTGCCTGCCGACGCCAACCGGGCCATCGTCGAGGTGGTGAAGCGCGTCGAGCGCAAGGAAATCGCCCCCGCCCCGGAGAATGTGCGGCATATCTGAGGGACAACCGGTGGCGCCGGCGGCCGAACGGCGCATAATGCCGCCCGACGGGAGGAGCCGCTTTTCATGCCGGACAGCGCGGATACCGTTCAGGGCGGTCTGACCTGGAGAGTTCTGAGGCAGGTGTTTCCGGTCGCGCCGTCGCTCCGGCGCGAGCATTGGGACCTGCTGTCCGGAACCGGAGTCGAGGAGTCGCAGAGAAGCGACGATGAGATCTTTTACGGGTCCCTGCTGCACAAGCTCCGGCGCGATGTCGGGTTCATAATCGATCTGGACCGGCGATTCCTCGGCTCGAAAAAGAAAAAGGACCAGGAAAAGGCCTTTACCTATCGCGCGGGGAGGTGGTTGTTCCAGCAGATCCCCGATCTCCTCGACTATGACGACATTCTCGACGCGCCGCCGGGCCTGTTCGGCGAAAACACCGCGGAGCGCGGCCTGCGCGATCTCATTGCGGAAATGCGGCGGGTCGAACGGCAGGCGAAAGCCGACCGTGCGCCGCGTGTCGAAGACCGCTGGAAATCGGCCGGCGCGGAACTGCGGGCTCTTCTCGACGAGCTGGACCGCCCGACGCCGGAGGCGGTCGAGCGGATCGAGGCCGCTGCGCAGACGCTTCTGGAGGCCGGCAGGGAGATACGGAACCTTGCGGCGGAACTGGAGCGCAGCCGCGACGGGCTCCGTGTCCTGCTGGAGCCGTTTTCCGACCGCAGAAACGCCGCCCGGATTCTGGAGCGCCTCGACTCGCTGGATGTCCCGCAAGTGGTGGAGCTCGCCGCACTCGCGCTCGAGACCCGCGGGCCTCTCGCTGAGCTGGCCGGCGCGGAAACCGGGCTGGCGGCGAAGGAGAAGGCGTTCGAAAAGCTGCGGGCCGAGGGCGCGCCCTGGGCCACGATCGCAAGGCAGGCGGACGCTCTGGCGGAGCTCGAAGGCGAAAGAGACCGCCAGCTTGCGGTGGTGGAGACGATCATTGCCCGGATGGCGGCGGTTTCGACGGCGGTCGAGGCCGGAGAGCCGGAGCCCGGGCCCGCACCGCGGCCTGCAAAGCGGCGAAACCGGACGAAGCCCGCGGAAGAGGCGCCCGCGCCGCCGCAGGACCGGGCTGCGCCAGGCGGGGACCGCTCCGGCTCCGGCACGGTCCTGCCGACGACGTGGAAGGAATTTCCGGCCTGGTGCGGAGAGCATCTGGCGGACCGTCTGATCTTGTCCCCGAGAGCCCGCAACACGATAAAGAAGACGCAATACGAAGACGTCGAAACGGCGGCGAAATGCCTGCTGTGGCTCGCCGGAGACTATCGCCGGGCGAGGCTGGACGGCGCGGGCGACCATCTTCGCCGTGCGATCGAATCCGGGCTTTGGAACGACCGCTGCGGCGGTGATTCGTTCCCGTTCGACTGGAATGGCAGGCGGGTCGAGGTCGAATGGCATGTGAAGAACGGCGGCAACACGACCGACCCGGCCCGCTGTCTGCGCATCTACTATTTCTGGGACGAGGCCGACGAGCGGGTCGTGGTCGCCAGCATGCCGGACCACATTCCGAACGGCGCGGTCTGACTCCAGCGGCGGCGGGTATCGGCCGGCAAGCCTTCCGCATCGCCGCGGACGGCGCGCCGGCAGCCTGCCCCGATCCCGCGGCGGCCCGGACAAGGCCCTCGTCCCGAGCAGCGGCGCCGGCCGCATATCGAGGGACCCCGGCAGGATGTCATGGAGTGTCATGTTTTGTCATGAGGCGCGCCCGGCCTCCCTCGCGATGTGTCATGTTTTGTCATGTTCCGCATGCGCATGGGACATATTGCGTGGCCGGTTCGGGCATATGGCGGTTCTGTCCTTGACCGCTCGCCTGCCGGCTTCAGGCATCTGTCTTCGGTGGTTTCGCAACGCCTGCCCCCCAACCGTCGCCCCGGCCCCCGCCTGTCCCCGGCGTTTGCGGGCGCGGTCGTCCGGCGGCGGGCCAGCGTTCATGTCCTCCTGCCAAGCCATGACGGGGGTTTCGGCGGCGGGGGCCGGTTTCGGTCATGCATGCCTCCTTCGGGGCAAAGGGCGGGACAGGGGTGTCCCTGTTTTGCGCGCGTTTCGCGTGCGGGCGCGCCTGTGCGGGCGGGCGGGTGTCGGCGCCGGCGCGGTTCGCGCGGCTGATTGCGCGCGCGAGACGGCGCACGCACCTCTCGCGCTTGCTCACGCCGGGGGTTTTTTCGGCCCCCAGCCGGTCGCTTTCCGCAGAAACGCCGAAAGGCGGCCCCGGAAGCCGCCTCTCTCTACTTTCATTCTACACCATACCGCCAAATGTCAAGCCCGCCTGGGAACAAAAAATGA
>JAJDVH010000067.1 GCA_022826185.1 Alphaproteobacteria bacterium | reverse complement strand
CCGCGATCGGGTAGAAGGCGCGCTCCGCCAGCCGGTTGTGGACGAACCACACCGCCAGCACCACCGCGATGGAGTTGCCGAGCGCGAAGCCGGCCACTGCTTCGAGCAGGGTCGGCCAGAAGTTGATCCACAGGATTTCGCCCTGTTCGAAGAACACCCGCAGGACCTGGACCGGGCTCGGGGCGATATAGCCCGGCACGCCGAACCCGGTGACGATGAGCTGCCAGAGCGCCAGCATGCCTGCGGCCGCAACGATCGGCGGCGCATGGCGGAACCGCCGGACCGACCGGCGCCGGGCGTCCCCGGCGATCCCGCGGCCGCCGGCTGTCGGTGCCCCGGCATCCCTGCCGCCGATGCTCGCCGCGGTCACCGCGCCTCCTCCAGCAGGCTGCGCAGATGCGCGGTGACCTGCACGAACTCAAGCGTGTCGCGCATGGCGAGCGCCCGCGGCTCGGCGAAATCGATATCCACATAGTCCCGGACCCGGCCGGGCTGCGCCGACAGCACGAGGCATTTCCGGCCGAGAAACGCCGCCTCGGGCACCGAGTGGGTCACGAACATGATGGTCGCGCCGGTCTCGCGCCAGATGCGCAGCAGCTCCTCGTTGAGCTTGTCGCGGGTGATCTCGTCGAGCGCGCCGAAGGGCTCGTCCATCAGCAGCACGCGCGGCCGGTGGACCAGCGCCCGCGCGATGGACACCCGCTGGCGCATGCCGCCCGAGAGTTCGTGCGGCAAGGCGTCCTCGCGGCCTTCCAGGCCGACGAGAGCCAGCAGCGCTTCGGGTTCGGCATGTTGCCCGACAACGCCGCTTTGCCGGCCGACCTCCAGCGGCAGGCGGACATTGTCGATGGCGCTGCGCCAGGGCAGAAGCGTCGCGTCCTGGAAGACGAACGCGAAATCGCGCGCCCGGCGGGCCTGCTCCGGCGTCCGGCCGAAAACGCCGATCACGCCGCCGCCCGCCGGAACCAGGTCGGCAATGGCGCGCAGCAAGGTCGACTTGCCGCATCCCGAAGGCCCCAGCATGGTGACGAAGCCGCCCTCCGGCACCTCGAAACCGATCCTGTCCAGCGCGGTTATGCTGCCGGCGTCCGTGTCGAAACGGACCGTCAGATCCCGCACCGAGATTGCCGCGGCGACGGAGGGTTCAGCCTTCGCCGCCGCGCCAGTGGCAGCCGTCATCCAATCTCCTTCCTCAGCGCTTCCGTGGCTGCAAGGATATCGGTGGTCATCACATCGTCCACCGTGGGCGTGGCCCCCTTGAACTGCTTGAGATCCGCATAGGTGTCGATCTGCGCCTGCCAGTTGGCCGGGTTCATGGCCGCCCAGCCATCCGCCGCGGTCACGTCATCGAACGAGAAGCCGAGCACGGACCCGACCGCTTCCAGTTCGCTCTCGCGGCTCAGGTTCCTGTATTCCGCCACAAGGTGGTCGACAGCGGCCTCCGGATCCCGGCGCGCCTCGCCCCACCCGCGGGCGGAGCCGGTGAGGAAACGGGTGAGCGCATCGGCGTGGTTCGCCAGCATATCGTCGGTTGTGTAGTAGACATTGGCGTATAGCCGGATGCCGGCGTCCCACAGCATCATGTCGACGCGGCCGTCGCCGAGCACCTTGAGCGCGTTGGTGTTGGTCATCCAGCCGGTGACGGCGGCCGCCTGGCCGGTCATGAGCTGGTTCATGTCGCTGCCCATCTTGACCACTTCGACCTGGTCCTCCGCGATGCCGTTCTTCGCCAGCAGCGCCCGGAGCAGGATCACCGCCGTCGGCTGTGTGGCGATCGTCTTGCCGACCATGTCCTGCGGGGTGCGGATGGGGTCGCTCTCGAGCGAGAAATAGGTGAACGGGTGCTTCTGGTAGCCGGCGGCAAACGCCTTGACCGGAATGCCGGCGGAGCGGGCCAGCATCAGCGACGGGCTGGAGGAAAGCTGGCCCGCCTGCGCCCGCCCGGCCGCGACCGACGCCACGCCGTCCACGCCGGGACCGCCCGGCGTGACCTCGAGCTCGATGCCTTCCTCTTCATAGAAGCCCATGCGCCTGGCCACGACCTCGCCCATGATGCCGTTGCTGGCGAGCCAGCCAAGCTGCATGTTGACCTTCGCCTTGCCGACGGCCAGCGCCTCCACGGTGACGAACGAAGACGCGGCCGCGGCTGCGCCGTATTGCAGGACCCGGCGACGGCCGGCGGAGAAGTGAGGATGCTGCGCCATTGGTGACCTCCCTGATGACCGCAGAACGACGATAATCCTCGCAGGGCGTTCGCGGCGATAACAATTTATCGTTCCATGCGTTGCCGAAACGGCAACATGGGCCTCCGATACCCCAAGGGCGACCGGGACCGAACCTGACCGATTGTCCCGCCCCGGCGTTCGAGGACGGGATGCGTTGCCTCATCGGCGATCCCCCGGACGAAAAATTGTCGTGCCCGGTACGCGGTCCGGTTTGCTATGCATGCTTAATCGGATTCGGTGTCGGATTCGTCGAAAGGGGTTGGGGGGCTGCCTATGAAT
>JAJDVH010000072.1 GCA_022826185.1 Alphaproteobacteria bacterium | reverse complement strand
CCGCGATCGGGTAGAAGGCGCGCTCCGCCAGCCGGTTGTGGACGAACCACACCGCCAGCACCACCGCGATGGAGTTGCCGAGCGCGAAGCCGGCCACTGCTTCGAGCAGGGTCGGCCAGAAGTTGATCCACAGGATTTCGCTCTGTTCGAAGAACACCTGGAGGACCTGGACCGGGCTCGGCGCGATGTAGCCCGGCACGCCGAACCCGCTGACGATGAGTTGCCAGAGCGCCAGCATCCCGGCCGCGGCGAGGATCGGTGGTGCATGACGGAACCTCCGGACGGCCGGAAGTCGAATGCCGGAACCGCGGGTGACCCCGCCGCCATCGGCCGTCGCCGTCCCGGTGTGTTTGCCCTCAATGCTCGCCGTGGTCATCGCGCCTCCTCCAGCAGGCTGCGCAGATGCGCGGTGACCTGCACGAACTCCAGCGTGTCGCGCATGGCGAGAGCCCTCGGCTCGGGGAAGTCGATGCTCACATATTCGCGGACCCGTCCGGGCTGGGCCGACAGCACGAGGCACTTCTGGCCGAGGAACGCCGCCTCGGGTACCGAGTGGGTGACGAACATGATGGTGGTGCCGGTCTCGCGCCAGATTCGCAGGAGCTCCTCGTTGAGCTTGTCGCGGGTGATCTCGTCGAGTGCGCCGAAGGGCTCGTCCATCAGAAGCACACGCGGCCGGTGGACCAGAGCCCGGGCGATGGACACCCGCTGGCGCATGCCGCCCGACAGTTCGTGCGGCAGGGCATTCTCGCGCCCGTCCAGGCCGACGAGCGCCAGCAGCGCTTCAGGTTCGGCGTGCTGTTCGACGACGCCGCTTTGCCGGCCGACCTCCAGCGGCAGGCGTACATTGTCGATGGCGCTGCGCCAGGGCAGCAGCGTCGCGTCCTGGAAGACGAACGCGAAATCGCGCGCCCGCCGGGCCTGCTCCGGCGTGCGGCCGAAGACGCTGATGGCGCCGTCCCCGACAGGAACCAGGTCCGCGATGGCGCGCAGCAGAGTGGACTTCCCGCACCCGGACGGCCCCAGCATGGTGACGAAGCCGCCGTCCGGAATCTCGAAGCCGACCCTGTCCAGCGCTGTGATGCTGCCGGCGTCTCCATCGAAACGGACCGACAGCTCCCGCACAGAAATCGCTGCAGCGACGGAAGTCTCAGATTCCGCCGCCGCAGCGGTAGTGGCTGTCATCCAATCTGCTTTCTCAGCGTTTCCGTGGCCGCCAGGATATCGGTGGTCATGACGTCGTCCACGGTGGGCGTGTCCCCCTTGAACTGCTTGAGGCCCGCATAGGTGTCGATCTGGGCCTGCCAGTTGGCCGGGTTCATGGCCGCCCAGCCGTCCTTCGCGGTCACGTCGTTGAAGGAGAAGCCGAGCACGGGGCCGACCGCTTCCAGTTCGCTCTCGCGGCTCAGGTTCCTGTACTCGGCCACGAGATGGTCGACGCCGGCCTCCGGATTCGCGCGGGCCGCGCCCCACCCCCGGGCCGACCCGGTGAGGAAGCGGGCGAGCACATCGGCATGGTTCGCCAGCATGTCGTCGGTCGTGTAGTAGACATTGGCATAAAGCTGGATCCCGGCGTCCCACAGCATCATGTCGACGCGGCCGTCGCCGAGCACCTTGAGCGCGTTGGTATTGGTCATCCAGCCGGTGACGGCGGCCGCCTGGCCGGTCATGAGCTGGTTCATGTCGCTGCCCATCTTGACTATTTCGACCTGGTCCTCGGCGATGCCGTTCTTTGCCAGCAGCGCCCGGAGCAGGATCACCGCCGTCGGCTGGGTGGCGATGGTCTTGCCGATCATGTCCTTCGGGGTGCGTATGGGGTTGTTCTCGAGCGAGAAGTAGGTGAACGGATGCTTCTGGTAGCCTGCGGCAAACGCCTTGATCGGAATGCCGGCGGAGCGGGCCAGCATCAGCGACGGGCTGGAGGAGAGCTGGCCGGCCTGCGCCCGCCCGGCCGCGACCGACGCCACGCCGTCCACTCCGGGACCGCCCGGCGTGACCTCGAGCTCGATGCCTTCCTCTTCGTAGTAGCCCATGCGCCTGGCCACGACCTCGCCCATGATGCCGTTGCTGGCGAGCCAGCCCAGCTGCATGTTGACCTTGGCCTTGCCGGCGGCCAGCGCCTCCACGGTGACGAACGAAGACGCGGCGGCGGCTGCGCCGTATTGCAGGACCCGGCGACGGCCGGCGGAAAAACGATGATGCTGCGCCATTGGTGACCTCCCTGATGACCGCTGAACGACGATAATCCTCGCAGGGCGTTCGCGGCGATAACAATTTGTCGTTCCATGCGTTGCCAATTTGGCAACATGGGTCCCCTATACCCCAAGGACGACCGGGACCGGACCTGACCGATTGTCCCGCCCCGGCGGTCGAGGACGGGATGCGTTGCCTCATCGGCGATCCCCCGGACGAAAAATTGTCGTGCCCGGTACGCGGTCCGGTTTGCTATGCATGCTTAATCGGATTCGGTGTCGGATTCGTCGAAAGGGGTTGGGGGGCTGCCTATGAAT
>JAJDVH010000168.1 GCA_022826185.1 Alphaproteobacteria bacterium | reverse complement strand
CCCCTTCCACCGCTTCCGCTGCACGGCCGCATGGATGCCCGGAACAAGTCCGGGCATGACGGAGGGGGCGCATTCAGGCACGGTGGAAAGCGAGGGGACAGGAGACGTTGCGCGCGTCCAAAACCCCCGCTCGGCTTCGCCAAGGGCTGAACCGGACCGCCGTGGAACAAGTCCGGGCATGACGAGGAGAGGCATGACAGGGGGAAGGCATGGAGGGAAAAGCGTCGGGGCGCCGGGCGTCGGTCCGGGCCTCGGTTCCACCGGCAAATCATGAAAAAGCTCCGCCATTTTCATTTTTCGTTCCCGGAGGGACTTGACATTTGGCGGTATGGTGTATGATGAAAGTAGAGAGAGGCGGCTTCCGGGGCCGCCTTTCGGCGTTTCTGCAGAAAGCGACCGGCTGGGGGCCGAAAAAACCCCCGGCGGGAACGAACGGGCGAGGTGCGTGCGCCGTCTCGCGCGCGCAATCAGGCGCGCGAACCGCGCCGGCGCCGACGCCCGCCCGCGCCCGCACGCGAAACGCGCGCAAAACAGGGACACCCCGCCCTTTGCCCGAAAGGAGGCACGCATGACCGAAACCACCCCTCGCCGCAGCCCGGCGGAGACGGCCCCGCATGACAAAACATGACAATTTCCAGAGCGCCGCATGACGGAACATGACATCTCATGACATTTGCGCAGGGGTCCCCGCCGGCCCGCCAACGGCCCGTTGGCCCCTTTCGTCGCCCCCGGCTGCCCTTTCGTCATGCCCGGACTTGTTCCACTGCTGTCCGGTTCAGGTTTTGCGGACAGGGCGCATGGCCTGGATGCAACAGGATTTCAAAGGGTTCCGTCGGATCGGGACATGGATCAGCGCCCGGCATCCCAACCCACTCCTCGTCATGCCCGGACTTGTTCCGGGCATCCATGCGGCCGTCCGTCAGGAGCGGTGGAGGGAGATGCCCGGAACAAGTCCGGGCATGACGGAGGGGGGCGTCCGGGCATGGCGGAGAGAGGGGCGTCCGGGCATGACGGAGGGGGCGCATTCAGGCACAGCGGGAAGAGGGTCGGGACGCCCGGCGGCTTACGGCAACGTCTCGTAGAGGTCGTCCCAATCGGGGTTTTGCTGCAGGATGAGGTTGATCTTCCATGCGCGCGGCCAGTGCTTCATCGTCTTTTCCCGCTGGATGGCGGCGCGGATGTCGTCGTGGCGTTCGGCGAAGACAAGCCGTTTGAGGCCGTACCGCTTCGTGAATCCTTCGCTCACGCCTTCGCGGTGTTCCCAGGCCCGGCGCGCAATATTGCCGGTCACGCCGAGATAGAGCGTGCCGTAGGGTCGATTGGTCATGATATAGACCCAGCCCCCGCTCATGCCGTCATGCTGCAACTTCTGGATGCCCGGAACAAGTCCGGGCATGACGGAGGGGGCGCATTCAGGCACGGTGGAAAGCGAGGGGGCAGGAGCCGTTGCGCGCGTCCAAAACCCCCGCCCGTCTTCTCGTCATGCCCGGACTTGTTCCGGGTATCCATGCGGCCGTCCGGGGGAAGCGGCGAAAGTGGATGCCCGGAACAAGTCCGGGCATGACGGAGGGGGGCGTCCGGGCATGACGGAGAGAGGGGCGTCCGGGCATGACGGAGAGAGGGGCGTCCGGGCATGACGGAGAGAGGGGCGTCCGGGCATGACGGAGAGAGGGGTGTCCGGGCATGACGGAGGGGGTGTCCGGGCATGACGGAGGGGGGCGTTCGGGCATGCCGGAACGGGCATGTGAATATGCGCCGTCCGCATGAAGAACATGACAAAACATGACAACCCCTCACAGCTCCCCGGAGCGGGGCCGGGCAGATTGCGGCTGACAGGCGGGGGCCGGTTGGGAATACTGCGCCGGACGGGAGCGCGGCAAGGGATGCCGGGGGAGCGGCCGGATGAAGATCGACAAGTGCGTCAACCTCGACGATCTGCGCGTGATGGCGAAGAAGCGCGTGCCGAAGCTGGTCTACGACTTCATCGAGGGCGGGGTGGACGGCGAGGAGGGCCTCCGGCGCAACGAGGACGCCTTTCGGCGCCGCTCGCTCGTGCCGCGCTACATGGTGGACGTCTCGACGCTCGACCAGTCTGTGGCGCTGTTCGGGCGCACATGGTCGAGCCCCTGGGGCATCGCGCCCACGGGCGGCATCGGCAACTACCGCCGCGGCGGCGACATGATGCTGGCGCGCGCGGCCCGCGACGCCAACATCCCCTTCATCATGTCCGGGGCCTCCAACGCCTCGATGGAGCAGATGGCGCGCGAGGCGCCGGAGCATGGCTGGTACCAGATGTACACGGCGAACGACCGGGCGATCTCCGAGGACATGATCCGGCGCGCGGCCGACCTCGGCATTCCGGCGCTCGTCGTCACGGTCGATGTGCCGGTCCATTCCAACCGGGAGCGCAACCGGCGCAACGGCTTCGGCCGCCCGCTCAGGCTGACGCTCGCAACCAAGCTGGACACGCTCCGCCATCCCGCCTGGCTGAAGGACTACATGAAGCAGGGCTTCGCCATGCTGGAGAACTGGAAGCCCTATGCGCCGGAGGGCGCGAGCGCGCTCGAGGTCGGCGAATTCATGGCCGGGCAGGTCCCGGCCGCCCTCACCTGGGCGGATATCGAGCGCTTCCGCGCGCTCTGGCCGCGCACCTTCATCCTGAAGGGCGTCATGCGCACGGACGATGCGCTGCGCGCCGCGGAGGCGGGCGTGGACGGGCTGATGGTCTCCAACCACGGCGCGCGCCAGCTCGACCGCGCGCCGTCGCCGCTGGACGTGCTGCCGGCGCTCGACGCGGCCGTCGGCGACCGCATGGCGCTGATGCTGGACGGCGGCGTGCGCCGGGGCGCGGACATATTGATCGCGCTCGCCAGCGGGGCGAAATTCGTCTTCCTCGGCCGGCCGACGCTCTACGGCGCAGTCGCGGGCGGCGCGGCCGGGGCCGTGAAGGCGGTGGACATACTGCGCGAGGAGATCGACAAGGTGATGGCCCAGATCGGCTGCCCGTCTCTCGACCAGCTGGGACCCGATTTCCTCCACCGCGACCAGGAGGACGCAGGGCGCAACATCCGGCTCTGACGGCCGCGGCAGGCGCCGGGAGAGGACCGGATGAAGATCGACAATTGCGTCAACCTCGACGATCTGCGCGTGCTGGCGAAGCGGCGCGTGCCGAAGCTGGTCTATGACTATATCGAGGGCGGGGTGGACGACGAAGGCGGGCTGCGGCGCAACGAGGACGCCTTCCGGCGGCGGTCGCTCCTGCCGCGCTACATGGTGGACGTCTCCGCGCCCGACCGGTCGGTGGCGTTGTTCGGGCGCACATGGTCGAGCCCCTGGGGCATCGCGCCCACCGGGGGCATCGGCCATTTCCGCCGCGGCGGCGACGCGATGCTGTGGCGGGCCGCGCGGGACGCGAATATCCCCTTCGTCATGTCGATCGTCGCCACCGCCCCGATGGAGGAGATGGCGCGCGAGGCGCCCGAGCATGGCTGGTACCAGCTGTCCGCGGCGAAGGACCGGTCGATCTCGGAGGACATGATCCGGCGCGCGGCCGACCTCGGCATTCCCGCCCTGGTGGTCACGGTCGATGCGCCGGTCGACTCCAACAAGGAGCGCAACCGGCGCAACGGCCTCGGCGGCAGGCTGACGCTCGCGACGAAGCTGGATGCGCTCCGCCGCCCGCTCTGGCTGAAGGACTATTTGAGGCACGGCCCCGCCATGCTGGAGAACTGGCGGGCCTATGCGCCGGCGGGCGCCAGCGCCAGGCAGGTCGATGAATTCGTGGCCGGACAGAGGCCGACCGGCCTCACCTGGGCCGACATCGAGCGCTTCCGGGCGCTCTGGCCGCGCACGCTGATCCTGAAGGGCGTCTTGCGCCCGGACGACGCGCTCCGGGCGGCGGAGGTCGGCGCGGACGGGCTGATCGTGTCCAACCACGGCGCCCGCCAGCTCGACCGCGCGCCGTCCCCGCTGGACATGCTGCCGGCGCTCGACGCGGCCGTCGGCGACCGGGTGGCGCTGATGATGGACGGCGGCATCCGCCGGGGCGCGGATGTCCTGATCGCGCTGGCCAGCGGGGCGAAGTTCGTCTTTTTGGGCCGCCCGACCCTCTACGGCGCTGTTGCGGGCGGCGCAGCCGGGGCCGCCAGGGCCGTGGACATCCTGCGCGACGAGGTCGACAAGGTGATGGCCCAGATCGGCTGCCCGTCGCTCGACCAATTGGGACCGGAGTTCCTCCACCGGGACCCGGAGGACGCGGCGCGCAACATCCGGCTCTGACGGGCGCGGCCTCTAGGCGGACGCGACGTGCGTGGCGCCGCTTTCCTGCCGGCCCGTCATGGCGGCGAGCTGGCGCAGCGCCTCTTCGGCGCGGCTGCGCTTGGCCGCGTCGGGGTCGCGCTGGACGATGCGGAGCAGCGCGTCGCGCGCCGCCGGGTCGCCCTCTGCGGCCATGTCGAAGGCCATCCGGTCGCGGCGGTCGTAATATTGCCGGTCCAGCGGCACGACCGTCGGCGAGAGCGCGCGCCAGAAATACTTGCCCTCGTCCGAGGACCAGCCCGCATAGACCTCCTCCCATGTGCCGCAGCCGGAATAGGGCACCATGTTGGTGTCCGCGACCGGCTTGCTCGCCGGCTGGTAGCGGTCGTCGAAGGACTGGCGGATCTCGTCCGTGCGGTTGGGCAGCGCGCAATGCACGACCGTGTCCGCGAAGATCAGCGCATCGCCCGCCTCGAAGGCGCCGGTCACCCACTCGCCCGGAATCGGCGCGGCGATGTCCATGCCGCCCGCGCCGTTGCCGACCCTGGTGTCGAGCACGCCCGCGCGGTGCGAGCCGGCCGCCACCGCCAGCGCCCCCTTCTCCAGCGGGCAGTCGCCGAGCGGCGCCCAGAGCGCATGGTTGGTCGCCCCGCCGATATGCACCTTGTCCTGGTGCGCCCCGGTGGTGAAATCGAAGCTGTCCGTCTGCGGGAAGATGTTGCGCTGGATGAACATCGGGTGCGCCAGCACCGGCTCGCCGAAAATGCGCTCGAACAGCGCCAGCACATTCGGATGGATGCGGAGCCGGTGCAGCTCTTCATCCTTCCACATGCCCCGGAACACCCGCATGTAGCGTTCCTCGGGGTCCTTGCAGGCCTCGGCCTTGTTGGCGACGCCCTTCTTGACCGGATGCGCCGGGTCCAGCCAGCCGCCTTCCGCCGCCGTCTCCAGCATCCGCCGGCGGACTTCCATGACGGCATCGCGCGGCAGCAGGCCCCTCAGGAACAGGTAGCCGTCGCGCTCCAGCCGTTCGGCCAGCGCCGGGCCGTCCTCCATCAGTTCGGTCGAATCGAGGAATTCGCCCATCGCGTCCATGTCCGTTCCTCCCTGTCAGCGCCGCCCGGCGCCGGGCGTCAGATCGCCAGGTCCTTCATGTTGTAGTCGCGGATCACCCGCTCGAAGGTCTCGTCATCGTAGCGGAACTCGTCCTCCAGCCCGGCGAAGGGACGGTAGCGGAAGGGCGTCTCCTCTGGAAAGCGCTGCCGCCGCGCGTCGATGGCGACCTGGATGACGGCGGAGCGCTCGAAGATGCGCTGCTCGTCATAGACGTCCTCGGCCTTCATGCTGAGCTTGCCCTTCTGGCCCAGAACCGACCGGCGGCGGTGGAAGCCCATCGTGATCGAGATGCGCTTGTCGGGCGAGGAGTTGGCGAAGGAGCCGTGCAGCATCTGGCGGTTGACGGCCGTCACGTCGCCCGGCTCGCAGATGAGCGGCACGGCGTCCGGGAACTTCTCGTCGCCGCCGTTCTCGGCCACCCGCCTCTTGATGTCGATCCGCCCGCCCTTGTGGGTGCCGGGCACGACCCAGAGGCAATTGGCGGGCGTCGTCGGGTAGAGCTGCACCTGGAAGTTGAAGCCGTGGCTGCCCTCGTCCCAGTCCGGCGACTCCCAGTGGGTAACGCCGTCCTGGTGCCAGGCGACGGGGCCGCCGACGCCGGCCTGCTTGACGAAGATGGCGTCGTTATAGGGCACGAAATCCGTCCCGTTGATCGCCTCCGCCACCGCCAGCAGGTGCGGATGGCCGTAAACGCGCAGCGCCGCCGGCATCGCCTGGCACATGCCGTACATCAGGAAGACCACATAGTCCGGCGCGTCCTTGTCGGGCTGCGGCTGGGTCATGCGGTGCGGATGGCGGCCGTTGAGCTTGTCCGTGCCGCCCCAGGGGTCGGAGAGCGGCTTCACCAGCGTGTAGGGATCGCGGGCATAGTCGCGGCCGAGCGCCGGGCGGCCCTGCGCGTCCACGTCGGCGCCGGGGCTGACCGGCGCGCGCCCGATCATCATGTCGGCGTCGGCGCGCAACTCGTCCAGTTCCGCCTCCCCGACCACGCCCTCGAACACGTAGAAACCGTGCTTCCAGTAGGACTCAAGAATGTCGGGATGCAGCCTGCCGTCCGCACCGAATCGCACCGGCCCGCGATTGGCGAGCGCCCGGGCGCGTTCCTCGCCGGCGCGAAGATAGGCCGCTATGCGCTCGGCGTGTTCGACCCTGGTCGGTTCCGTCGCTGGGGGCGAAACATGGTTCATCGCGCGTCTCCGGCAGCCATCATCGGTGGGGCGAAATCCTATGCAAACACCCGGTGTGCCGCAACAGGACCGGGCATGGAGGCCGCTTATTCGCTCACCCGGAAGACGGGGTCGCGGCTGAGGGGCGTGCCGCTGAGATAGCGGGTGAGGAAGGCCGCGCAGAATTCGAGCTCCTCGGGCGGCACGGCGGGATGCAGGCCAGGATTGGCGTGGAGGCGCTTGTCGGCGGAGCCGAGCGCGTCGAACAGGGCGAGGCACTGCTCGCGGGTGAAAAGCTCGTCCTCGAGCTGCCAGATGAACAGCACCGGGCAGGTAATGGCGCGCGCCGCCGCCTCGATGACCGGCTTGTAATGGGCGGGCTCCGAGACGAGGCCCATCAGGCCCAGCACCGCCGCCGAGATGCGCGGCTCGGCCGCGACGAAAGGCGCGCCGTAGATCGTGCCCATCGACAGGCCCCAATAGCCGACCGGGCCGGTTCCGACCTCTTCCAGCCCGGAGACCGTCTCCAGCGCGAGCCGCCAGTCGCGCACCATGTCGTCCGCGGTGCCCTCGCGCTGCCATTCCGGCCAGAAGGAGTCGCGCCCGCCGGGTCCGACCTGGCGGCGGCCGTGCACCGGCCCGTCGAGGGAAAGCCCGAAATAGCCGTGGCTCCGGCAGAGGCCGGCGGCAATGTCGGGAATCGGGCGCTGGTGCCGGGTGCCGGAGGCGCCGTGGCCGTAGCAGACAAGCGGCGCACCGGGCTTCGAGCCGTCACCGGACCAGAGCACTCCCGTCACCGGCCGCGCGCCCGTATGGATGGTGAACTCGCGCACCGAGGCGCCGTCATGCCGCTCCGTTTCGTGCCATTCGAGCCTGTTGCCGGTCGGGGTCATGGGGTGCATCCTGAAGCCGTGGCGGGGGTTCGGCGGAGTGTTCGCCCGCCGGGCCTTCCGGGTCAAGAAGACCGCCCCGGATTCTCGGGGCGGCAGAGGGGGAACAGGTCCGTGACACTGCAATTCGGCCTTCGCGTGCCCACGGTGGGCGCGCCCGCTGACACGGCCGGCTATGCCGCCGAAGTGGAAGCCGCCGGCTTCGACTTCATGTGGACGCCCGACACGCCGCTGCTCGCCGGGCGCTGGCGGGATGTCTACATGCATCTGGGCGCGGCTGCGGAGCGGACGGAGCGCATCCGTCTCGGCCCGGGCGTCACCAACCCGCTGACGCGCCATCCGCTGACCACGGCAAGCGCCATCGCGACGCTGGACGACGCCTCGGGCGGGCGGGCGGACCTGGTGGCGGGAACCGGCTACAGCTCCGCCTATATCATCGGGCGCAAGGCCGCGACTCTGGCTGACATGCGGGAGGCCACTGCCCTCTGGCGCGGCCTGCTCGGCGGCCAGCCCACCGATCCGGGCGGGTCGGAGACGGTAATCGACCGGCCCAATGCGGACCTGCCGATCCTCCTCGCCGCGACCGGCCCCCGGATGCTGGCGCTGGCGGGCGGGATCGCCGACGGTGTGCTGATCCATGTCGGCGCGGCGCCCGAGGCCGTCGCCTGGGCGCTGGCGCGGGTCGAGGCCGGCATGACCGCCGCCGGGCGGGCGAGGGAGGAAGTCCGGCGGATCGTCGTGGTGACAGCCTGCATTGACGACGACCGCGAGCGCGCCATCGAGCATATGCGCCCCTGCGCGGCCGGCCTCTGCCGGCACCGCCACGCGGGCATGTTTTTCCCCGGCATCGAAATACCCGCCCGCCCGGCGGACTATGTCGAGCCGTATCCGGACCTCGGCCATGCCGTTGACTGGGAAGCGGCGAAGCGGGCGACCGCCTATGTGCCCGACGCCGCTGTCGAGGCTTGCGTTGCGCTAGGTTCTCCCGATGAGGTTGCGGAACGGGTACAGGCGCTGGCGGCGCTCGACATCAACGCGATCTGGTGGCGGGACGAGGCCACCTGGACCCGACCGGACGCATTGATGGAGCGGTTGGCCGCCGAAGTGCTGCCCCGGTTCCGGGCCGGTTGACGGGCGCGCTGCGGCCCGCTTGCCGTCCGCCTTCGCGCCCTCCACACTGCCGGCTCGAAAAACGGCCTGACAAGGAGAGAGGGCATGTCGGACGGGTTTACGATCACGAAGTTCAGGGATGTCGCGGACGGTCTGCAGGCGGGCCAGTTCGCCGTTGGCGACCGGCGGCAGGCAAGCAGCCTCGACGATCTCGACCCGATCCACAGGGACCTGCTCGACCGCCCGATCACGGTCTCGCTGGGGGTGATGACGCCCGACGGCCGCATCGGGCTCACGCCCATGTGGTTCGACTATGAGGACGACAGGATCCTGGTTAACACCGCGTCCCACCGTTCCAAATGCGGCTGGATACGCGCCAATCCCGAAATGACGGTGCTGATCGTCAATCCCGACAACCCCTATCACTGGGTCCAGATCCGCTGCACGGTCGAGGAAGAACTCCGCGAGTGGGAGGACGGCGGCGAGCGCGTCACAAAACAGCTCGACAGGATCTGGACGAAATATACGGGCGCCGAGCCGCCCTACGGCCTGCGCGACCCCGAGATCGACGAGAAGCGGGTGCTGTTCGTCTGCCGCATCGACCGCATCGCCACATTCGGCAAGCCCGCCTGACCGGTTCTCGACAGGGCGGCGGGAGAAGGGGTGAATGGCGAAAATCAGGGGCCCCGACCGGGTGAAGGAAGCCCTTGAGGCGCTCTCGCTCGATTGCGAGGTGCTCACCCTGCCCGGATCGACCCGGACGGCGGAGGAAGCAGCGGAGGCAGTCGGCTGCACGGTGGGCGAGATCGCGAAGTCGCTTGTCTTCCGCGCCGGAGACCGCGCGGTGGTTGCCGTCCTGAGCGGCGGTGACCGGCTCGACCCCGCAAGGCTCAGCGAGGCCGTCGGCGCGGACGTTGGACAGGCGGACGCCAGCTTCGTGCGCGCTGCCACCGGATTCGCCATCGGCGGCGTGCCGCCTCTCGGCCATGCCGGGCCCGTCGCCCTGTTCATGGACCGGGGCCTCTTCCGCTTCGCGCGGGTCTGGGCCGCAGCCGGCAGCCCGTTTTCCGTGTTCGCCATCGAACCCGCCCGCCTGCGCGACGCCGGCGGCGCAACGGTGGCGGACCTCAAGGCGACGTAAGCACCGTTGCTCGGACGGCGCAGGCTCGGCAGAACGCTCAGAATCTGAACTGCATGGCGGCCGAGACCCGATGTTCCGGCTTGCCAGCCTCTGGTGTGCGCCGTTCGGCCGCGAGCCTCAGCGCAGGGCCCGGTGACGGACCCATGTCGAGACCGAGCGTCAACCGCGAGGCAGCGCCGCCGGCAAGGCCGAGCGCGATGTGCGGCTTGAACATCGTGCGGTGGGAGACGAACTGCCAGCCGGCGCGCAAATTCAGGGCCAACGCCGGTGTGTCGCCGCCATGCTTCGGCGTGTCGTCGGCCCAGAGCCGGTCGGTTTCGCCGCTCCCGCCGTCCGGGACGCCATGCGTCGCGGCCAGCGACCATGACGGTCCGCGGCCGCCGGCCCCGGCAGGCCGCCTTGCGGCAATCGCCAAGCCGAATTCCCGATATTCGCGTTCGGAATGCCTGCCCAGCCAGCGTGCGCGAATGTCCACATGCCCGGGGGATGCCGGCAGCGGCGACCTGACGGCGCTTGAGAGTTCGAGGCCCAGGCCGCGCATGCCGTCGCCGCCGTCGCGGCGCAGGGACAGGCTCGTGAAGCCCGAGGTTCCTCCTTCCTCCAGCACTGCCTGCAGGTCAAGGCTTTGGCGATCGCTGGAAGCGGAGAGCGCGCCGACAGCCGTTCGCGCCTTGCCCGCCGTTTGGAGCCGCGCGAAGCCCGCTGCGCCGGAGGCGGAAAGCCTGATGCCGAGCAGTGTCGGCAGCGAGCCGCGGAAGCGGGCCGAAACCGTCGCCATTCTGGCCTCTGCGATCTCGGCGCCCCGGCCCGAGGTCTTGTTTTCGATGGTTCCCCGCCCGCCTCCGAGCGTCAGCCAGACGGTTCGTCCGTCGTCGAATTGCCGCTGCCAATAGGGATGCACGCTGTCGATGGTCGTCTTGATTGCGCCGGATGCGGCGCCGGCCGCATAGGCGACCTCTCCCTTGCTGCGGGCCACCGCAACGCCGGCCAGCGAGTGTTTGTCCCTTCGCACATCAATGCCGAACCAGGCTGACAACAGGCGGCCGCCAAAGCGCGTTCGCTCACCTGCGGAACCCTGGAAGACTTTCAATTCGCCCCGGTGCCAGAGCGACCACCGCAGACCGCTCCCTCCGTCGGGGGGACCGAGCGTCAGTTGAAAGGCGCTGTCCCGAAGCGCATCCCGCCCGTCCATACCGATCACCGTTGGCTGTTGTCCGCCGGCCGGCCGGTATTGCGTCCGGTCTTCGCGGATGGGCGCCGGGACCGGCACATCGCGCCCGGCCAGAAGCAGGCGGGGCGCGGCCCGGTCGGCAGAGAAACGCGCCCCGACGACGGCTTCCGCGCCTGCCGCCAGGCGGGCTGCGAGGCTGGACAGGCCGGCCTTTGCAGCCCTTCGCTCCATCGGCTTCGCGGTTGCCCTCGGCGTGGCCGAAACGGGACTGGAACCGGGTCCCGGATCCTCGCCCCGTGCGACGCGGACCTGGAAACAGTAGGTGGCGCCATTGGCGAGTCCGGTAACCGTGTGTCGGGTTGTGGCCCAATCGCCCACATCTTCCCAGGCGTAGCTGCCCCTCCTGCACACTCCCGTATCCTCGGTCCACCGGACATATTCCCAGTGCAAGGCCGGGTCGCTCACGGGATCCCAGGTAAGCAGGACCTGTCCGTCGCCCGGAACGGCTTTGAGCCCGGTCGGCTTCCCGGGCTTCCCGGGTTCCGGCAAGGCGCGCGCCGATTCCGATGGCGGCCCGGGGCCGGATGCCGTCCATGCCCGTATCCGGAAGTAATGAACGACATCGTTGGCGAGGCCGGAAACCGCATGGCTGGTCAGCGTTGCGGTACTGCCCGGAATGTCGCGCCAGCCCGTGAAGACGCCCGTAGTCCTGTAGCGGAACTGCCAGCCGGTTATCGCCGGATTGCCCGGATCGTCCCACAGCAATTGCACCTGGCGGTCGCCGGCCCTGGCCCGCAGGTTCTCCGGAGCCGCCGGCAGTCCTGCAGTCGGCATGGCGGTTGCGTCTTCCGATTCCCGGCCGATGCGGTTGCCGGCGACGGCGCGTAATCTGAAGGTATGGGGCACGCCGTTCTCCAGGCCGATAACGGTGTGGCGCGAGGTCGCGGCGCGGCTTCCGAGGATATAGGTCCAGCCTTCCTCGAACGGTCCATCGGCGCGGCGCCGATTGTATTCCCAGCCGGTCACCGTCAGGTCGTTCGTTTCGTCCCACTCCAGCAGGACCGTTCCGTCGCCCGGCGTTGCCGTGAAACCTTGCGGCGCCGCCGGAGCGGACAGCGGAACCGCGGTGGCTTCTTCCGACTCCGGGCCGGGGCCGCTGCTGTTCCAGGCCCTTATGCGGAAGCCGTAGGCCGTTCCATTGTCGAGGCCGCCTACCCGGTAACTCCCGGTCGCTGCGCCGCTGCCCGGAATGCCGGTCCACTCGCTATGTCCGCCTTCCGCTCTGTAGCGGTATTGCCAGAGGGTGACGGAAGGATCGTTGAGAGCCGTCCACTCCAGCAGGACCGCCCCGTCGCCCGCCGTCGCTGCGAGTCCCCGGGGCTTGGCGGGGACCGGCGGCAGGGTCGCCCTCGCCTCGACGGATTCCGCGCCTCTGCGGTTGCCGGCTGCGGCGCGTAGCTTGAAGCCGTAAGAGGCGCCGATTTCGAGGCCGGGAACCCTGTGCATTGCCGTTGCGGCGTTGCTGCCGGGAATATGCGTCCAGCTCCCATCGAATTCGCCGCCTGCCCGCCGCTGGTTATATTCCCAGCCGGTAATGGCGGGGTCGTTCGGGTCCTCCCATTCCAGAAGCACCCAGCCGCGGCCCGGCGTCGCCGTCAGGCCGGCCGGGCTCGCCGGCGCAGGGGAGGGAACGGCGGTCGTCTCGTCGGATTCCGGACCGTTGCCGCTCGCGTTCACCGCCCGGATCCTGAAGCGGTACGCCGTGCCGTTGGCGAGCCCGGTCAGCGTATGGTGGACCGTTTCCGCATTGCTGCCGGCGATGCCGGTCCAGGCGCCGTAAGGGCCTGTTGCAGCAAGCCTGTATTCCCAGCCGGTTATGGTCGGGTTGCCCGGATCGTCCCAATCCAGCCGCACCTGCCTGTCGCCCGGCGTTGCGGTCAAGCCCGAAGGTCTGGCCGGCACTGAAACCGGCGTCGCGGAAACGTCGCCGGACTCGTCCCCCTCGCCCCAGTCGTTCACGGCGCGCAGCCTGAAAGTGTATTGCGCGCCGTTTTGGAGGCCGGCCACAGTGTAGCCGACAGTGGCCGCATCGCTGCCCGGAATGTCCGCCCATTCGCCAGTGCCGTCCGCCGTCCTGGCGCTGTACTGCCATCCCGTAATCGTCGCGTCGCGGGGGTCGTCCCAGGTCAGCGTCACGCGCCCGTCGCCGGCTTCGGCCCTCAATCCGGTCGGCGCGGCCGGCCTCAACGAGCGCGGCGTGGCGGACCGCTCGTCCGATTCGTAACCGCTCACCATGTTCACGGCGCGTATCTTGAAGGTGTAGGGTCTGCCGTTCTCCAGGCCCTTTACGGTGTGCCGGACAGTGCTCGCGCCGCTGCCCGGAATGTTCTCCCATTCCGGCTTGTAGCCGCCATCCGAGGCCCTGGCTTTGTATTGCCAGGCCTCAATGCTGGAATCGTCGGGATCGTCCCATTCCAGCACGATTTCGCCATCGCCGGGCTCGGCCTTGAAGCCCGTCGGCTTGGCGGGCACAGCCGGTCGCGGGGTGGCCGACGCTTCGTCGGACTCCGGCCCTGCGCCGCTCCCGTTCAGCGCGCGAATCTTGAAGGTATGGACTGTGTCGTTGGTCAACGCCGTCACGGTATGGCGGGTCGTGGCCGCGTTGCTGCCGGGGATGTCGGTCCACGCTCCGTAGTCTCCGGTCGTCTTGTAGGCGTATTGCCAGCCCGAGATGCTGTCGTCGCCCGGATCGGTCCAGGCCAGCCTTACCTGCGTATTGCCGGCTTCCGCCCGGAATCCGGACGGTTTCGTCGGAACCGGCCTGGGCGTGGCGTCGATTCCGTCGGACTCGCTGCCATATCCGCTGGCGTTAACCGCGCGTAATCGGAAAGTGTGCGCCACGCCGTTGGCGAGGCCCGTCACCACGTGGCGGGTAGTGGCCGTATTGCTGTCCGGAATGTCGGTCCAGTCGCCGTACTCGCCTGAGGTCCTGAAGGAATATTGCCAGCCCGTCACCGTCGCGTTCAGCGGATTGTCCCATCCCAGAGTAACCTGCGCGTCTCCCGGATTTGCGGTGAACCCGGACGGTTTCGCCGGGACGGAAAGCGGCGTGGCGGAAGCCTCGTCGGATTCCGGGCCGTGTCCGATATCGTTGACCGCCCGGACCTTGAATGTGTACGGCGTTCCGTTGGACAGTTCGACGACCGTATGCCCGGTCGTAGCGGCCCCGCTGCCGGGAATATCGGTCCACTCGCCATAGTCGCCTGTCGTCCTGTAGGCGTATTGCCATTTCGTGATCGAGCTGTCGTCGGGGCTTGTCCAGGACAGTTCGACCCGTCCATCGCCTGTCAGGGCAAGAAACCCGGCCGGCTTTCCCGGTATTCTCGCGAACGGCGTCGCGGAAACCTCATCCGACTCGAGGCCGTTACCGATGTCATTGACCGCGCGTATCTTGAATGTATGGGCAATATCGTTTTCAAGCATGGAAACGACATGCTGCGCCGTCCTGGCGCCGCTTCCCGCCATGTCGGTCCAGTCGCCATAGGCGCCGTCGGTCTTGTAGGCGTATTGCCATCCGGCGATCGTGTCGTCGCCCGGATCGTTCCAGAGGAGCGTCGCCTTTCGATTCCCGGGCTCCACCGAAACGCCGGTCGGTTTACCCGGAGCCGAGGGCATGGGCGTCGCGGATCGTTCATCCGACACGTATCCGGTGCCGATACTATTGTAGGCCCGAAGCTGGAATGCGTATTCGACGCCGTTTTCGAGGCCGGTGACGGTATGACTCGTCGTGCCTGCATCGGAGCGCGGCACAGGCGACCAGCCGCCATAGGCGTGCCCTGTTTCCTTCTGCCGATATTCCCAGCCTTGTATGCTGGCATCGCCGGCATCGTTCCACGTCAACACCACTTGTTGGTTTCCGGCAATGGCCCGGAAGCCGGCCGGTTTGTCCGGCGGACCGGTATAAAGCAGGGCGGTCCGCCTGCCGGTGTCCCGGTCCGGACCGATGGCATGCGCGGGAACCGTTTCCGCGCGGGGCCGCTCCGGTAACGCGGCGGCCGCGCACAGCAGCAGAACGGCCGCCGACACCCGGTAGAGACATTCCGGGAACGCAACCGACCGGGGCCGGCCTGCGCGGCGCGTATCCGCGCCTGGTAACACAGCGCCGGCCGGCATCGAAAGCAAATGCACCCCCCGCGGGACTGCCAGAGCCGGAGCGCCCGGCAATGGCGGCCATTTCCCCGGCGGGGATTGCAACGAGAATAAGGTTTGGTGTAAAGAAACGGATGGTTATATCGGATAGTCAGATAAGGAATATCGAGGAGTCGGCTCGGGAGGGAACGCCGAACATGAAACGGGTCGAACGGCCGGCCCGCGGTCCGGTCAGGCGGCCGGATCGGCCTCCTTGCCGAACAGGTGGACCTGGGCGCCGGCGAGCAGGCTTGCGAGCTGGCCGCGAATGGCCCAGAGGCAGACGAGCGAGGGGATGACCATGAGCGTGGTGATGACGAAGAAGGTTCCCCAGTCGCCTTCCAGCCAGTCCACCAGCTCGCCCGAGGAGGCGGCGAAGAGCGTCCGCCCGGCCGTGCCGATGGAGGCGAGCAGCGCGTATTGGGTCGCGGTGTAGGTCCGGTCCACAAGCATCGAGATGAAGGCGACGAAGGTGACGGTGGCGAACGCGCTTGTGAGGTCGTCCATGACGACGGCGGTCGCGAACAGGAGCTCCGACTTGCCGGACCACGCCATCAGCGCGAACAGCAGGTTGGTCGCCGCCATGGCGATGCCGGAGACGAACATTGCCCGCACGAGTCCGATGCGGATCGCGAAGAGCCCGCCCAGCACGGTGAAGACGAGCGTGGTCAGCCAGCCGAGGCCCTTGGAATAGACGGCGATGTCCGACTTCGAGAAGCCCACCTCCTTGTAGAAGATGAGCGACATGCGGCCCATGAACGCTTCGCCGATCTTGAACAGGAAGATGAAGCCGAGCACGGCCGCGGCGATGGCGAAACCGTTGCGCCGGAAGAAGCTCATCAGCGGCCCGACCAGCGTTCCGGCGAGCCAGGCGGAGATGCGGCCCGTCGGGCCGGCGACGCCAAGCCGGGAGGCGATTGCCTGCTCGTCCCGTTCCTGGGCGGCGATGCGGGCGGCGGAGGAGAGTTCCGGCACGAAGGCGAGGCCGACATTGCAGAGCACGACCAGGATGCCGAGCAGCAGGAAGGTCGTCTGCCAGTAATGCTCGAAGCCGGCCTGCTCGAAATACTGGGCCGCCTCCAGCGCAACGACGCCGCCGAGCTTGTAGCCCGTCCACCAGCCGACCACGGCGACGGCCGCGCCTGCGGCCATCGCCTCGCCCTCGTCCTTGCCGATCTGCTCGATCCGGAGCGCGTCGATGGCGATGTCCTGGGTGGCCGACGCGACGGCGATGGCGAGCCCGATGGCGACCACGAGGCCGAGATCGGCGGTAGGCTCGACCGTGCTCCACAGCAGCAGGCAGACGAGGATGACGGCCTGCAGCGCCACGATCCAGGACCGGCGGTGCCCGAGCCTGTCCGCGATCCAGGGCAGGCGGATGCGGTCGATCAGCGGCGCCCAGAGGAAGTTGAAGGCATAGACGCCGAAGATGAGCCCCGCCCAGCCGATGGTGCTGCGGCTGAGCCCGTCCTCCTTCAGCCAGAGGTTGAGGCTGCTGCCGATGAGCACCCAGGGGAAGCCGCTGACGATGCCCAGCAGCAGGATGCGCGCCATCCGGCGCTCGAAATAGGTCGCGAGCGTGTCCCGGACGTCCGTCACGCCGCCCCCCCGCCCCTCGGTGCTTCGGCGCAAGGTCCGGTCAGCTGTCGACTACGGCCATGGCGGCGATCTCGACCAGGAATTCGGGCCGGACGAGGCCGGCCTGCACGCAGGCGCGCGCCGGCGGGTTGTTCGGGAAATAGGTGGCGTACACCTCGTTCATGGCCCCGTAGTCGGCGAGGTCCTTGAGGTAGATCGTGTTGTACACGATATCTTCCATGGAGCCGCCGGCCTCTTCGAGAATCTCCCTGATGTTCTCCAGCACCTGGCGGGTCTGCGCGCCGGCGTCCCCCTCGCCGATCAGGTTCCCGGACGTATCCAGCGCCAGCATCCCCGCCGTGCAGACGAGCCCGCCGGACCGGAAGCCGGGCGAATAGGGCGCGAGCGGCGGCGGCGAGCCCTTGGGCAATATCGGTTGACCGGCCATGGCGAGGTTCCTTCCCCCGGTTGCAAATCCCGTTCGCATCGGCGCCGGCGCGCCCGCTTGGCGGAGCCTTTTGCCGGGCGCAGGGACGATACTTCACCCTGGCGTCTCAGGGCCAACGAATTCGCGCAATCCGTTTCCGGCGGCTTCGCAACGCCCGCCCGCGACCGCCGCCCCTTGCGGTTACGGTTCGTT
This sequence comes from Alphaproteobacteria bacterium, assembly GCA_022826185.1. Classification (GTDB taxonomy): domain Bacteria; phylum Pseudomonadota; class Alphaproteobacteria; order Bin95; family Bin95; genus Bin95. Next base: position 6,558 of record JAJDVH010000168.1, on the reverse strand, counting down.
ACAAATCTGCGGTCTGCCGACAAACGCCCGTTACCCGCCGGGGCGAGAACGGGAAATGGAAGTGGGACTATGGGCGCAGACCGGAGTATTCTGGACGAGCCGTGACTCCGCGCGATGCAGAGATCGTCCCCGCCGCAAGCGGGACGCTGACCGAAGCAACCGGCCGGAAACCGCGCCGGAGGCTCCGGGGGCTGGGGCGCGTGCTGCTGCCGCTGATCGTGCTGGCGGCGGCCATTGCGGCCTTCCTCGCCATGATGGCGACGCGCACGGCCATCCTGCCGGAAGCGCCGGGCGAGCGCGTCTGGGCGGTCGAGGCGGTGGTCGTGGCGGTGGAGACGGTGCGCCCGCGCATCCCGCTCTTCGGCCAGGCGGTCGCCGGGCGCTCGGTGGACCTGCGCCCGCTCGTCGCCGGGCGCATCGCGGCGGTCGGGCCGGACTTCCGCGAAGGCGGCCATGTCGCCGAGGGCGCGCTGCTGGTGGCGGTCGATCCGTTCGATTTCAAGACCACCCGCGCGCTGCGCGCGGCCGAACTCGCCGAGGCCGGGGCGGCGCTGCGCGAAGTCGAGGCCGACCTCGCCGGCGCCCGCGACCAGCTCGGCGAGGACCGCCGCCAGCTCGAACTGCTGCGCCGCGAGGCGGACCGCCGCCGCCAGCTCCGCGAGCGCGGCGCCATCTCGCAGAAGGCCGTGGACGACGCGGAACTCGCGCTGAGCCGCCAGCAGCAGGCCGCGAGCCAGCGCCGGAACGCCGTCGAGCGCTTCACCGCGCGCGCTGAACGCCAGCAGGCGGCGATCCGGCGCGCCGAAGCCGCGCTCGCCCGCGCGGACCGCGACCTGGAGGAGACCCGGCTGACCGCGCCCTTCGGCGGCTGGCTGGTCGATATCGGCGTCGAGGTCGGCAAGCAGGTCGGGACCGGCGAGCGCGTGGCCCGCCTCGTCGATGCCTCCCGGCTGGAGATCCGCCTGTCGATTCCCTACGGGATATTCGGCGAGCTCGACACGGGGGCGGGAATCGTGGGCCGGGCGCTGACCGCGGTCTGGCGCACCGGGGAGACGGTCCGCAGCTTCCCGGCCCGGATCGCGCGGCTGGAGGGCGAGATCGACGCGGCCAGCGGCGGCATCGCCGCCTTCGCGAGCCTGGAGGCGCTGCCGGCGGACACGCGCCTGCGCCCCGGCGCCTTCGTCGAGGTCCGGCTCGAAGGCCCGGAACTAGAGGACGCCGTGCGCCTGCCGCCCTCGGCGGTCTTCGACGGCCGCACGGTCTATCGCATCGGCGCGGACGACCGGCTGGAGGCGGTCACCGTCGCGGTCCGCGCCAGGGAGGGCGCCAGCCTGCTGGTGCAGGGGCCGCTGGAGAACGGCCAGCGCATCGTGCTCACGCGCTTCCCGGAAATCGCCCCCGGCGTCAGGGTCACCGTCCCTTGACCGCTGCGCAACGGCACCGGGAGGCCGCCCCGGACCCCGCGCGCTGCCCCCGGTTGTCGCCCCGCACGGAGCGCCGGCCGTGATCTCGCTGTTTGCCCGCCATCCGACGGCGGCGAACCTGCTGATGGCGGCCATGATCGTGGTCGGCCTGCTGGCGCTCTCGCGCATGAACAAGCAGTTCTTCCCGGATTTCGGCATCGACACGGTCATCGTCACCGTGGCCTGGCCCGGCGCCGGCGCGGAGGATGTGGACAACACCATCGTCCAGGCGGTCGAGCCGGAGGTCCGGTTCCTCGACCGCGTGAAGCGGGTGATCTCCACCTCCCAGGAAGGCTTCGCCACCGTCCGGGTCGATTTCGAGGCCGGGACCGACATGCAGGCGGCGCTGGCGGACGTGGATGCGGCCGTGTCCCGCGTCGCGACCCTGCCGGAGGACAGCGAGGCGCCCTGGATCCGGCGCGTCGTGCGCTACGAGAACCTGCTGCGCATCGTCCTTTCCGGGGACCTGCCGGAGCGCACGATCAAGACCTGGGCGCTCCGGATGCGCGACGGGCTGATCCGCGCCGGCGTGGACGAAGTGGAGACGGTCGGCGCGCGCGACGAGTGGATCCTGGTCGAGGCGGACCAGCGCGACCTGCTGGCGCTCGACCTGCCGATCTCGGAAATCTCCAGCCGCATTGCCGGCGCGTCGCGCGACATACCGGGCGGCGACACGGGCGGGCGCTCGCTCTCGCGGGTGCGCTCGCTCGGCCTTGCGCGCACCGCCGAGGAGGTGGCCGCGGTCGAGGTCCGGGCGTTTCCGGACGGGCGCAGGCTGACGCTGGGCGAGGTCGCCGAGGTCAGCGAGGCGTGGAACGAGGACCAGCCGCGGGTCTGGTTCGAAGGCCGCCCGGCAGTGGAGCTCATCGTCAAGCGGGCCACGACCGCGGACGCGCTTGAAACCGCCGAAGCGGCCTCGCAATTCCTCGAACGCTTCGTGCCGACCCTGCCGCCGGGCCTTTCGGTCCACCGCTACGACGCGGCGGCGGAGCTGATCGACCAGCGCATCGACCTGCTGGTCCGCAACGGCATCGGCGGCCTGGTCATCGTGCTGGTCGTGCTCTTCCTCTTCCTGAACGCGCGCACGGCGATATGGGTGGCGGCCGGCATACCGGCAGCCCTGCTCGCCGCCATGGCGCTCGCCTGGGCGCTCGGGCACGCCGTCAACATGGTGATCCTGTTCGGGACGATCCTCGCCATCGGCCTCGTGGTGGACGACGCCATCGTGGTGGCGGAGCACGCCGAGACGCGCGCGCGCCGGGGCGACGACCCGCTGCAGGCGGCCATGGAAGGCGCCCGGCGCATGGCGGGCCCGGTGTTCTCCTCGAGCCTGACCACCATCGCCGCTTTCCTGCCGCTGATCCTGATCGGCGGCATCATCGGGCAGATCATCCGGGAAATCCCGATCATCGTCGTGCTGGCGCTGGTGGCGAGCCTGGTGGAGTGCTTCCTGGTGCTGCCGGGCCATCTGCGCCACGCGCTCGCCGCGACCGCGGCCTCGGCCGAGGGCCGCGCCTCGCGCTTCCGCCAGCGCTTCGACGGCGGCTTCCGCCGCTTCCGCGAGGGGCCGTTCCGGCGCCTGGTGGGCCGGGCGCTGGTCCATCGCTACCTCGTGCTGGCGCTGGCGGTCGGCCTCCTGTTCGTCAGCGTCGGCATCGCGGCCAGCGGACGCATCGGCTTCACCTTCTTCCCCTCGGTCGAGCCGAACAACGTCTTCGCGAACCTGCGCATGGTTCCGGGCACGACCCGCGAGGAGACGCTCGAACGCCTGCTGCAGATCGAACGCGCCGCCGCCGCCGCGGCCGGGACCTTCGGCGATCCCGGACTGGTGCATACCTCCATCGTGGTCGAGGGCATCACGCGCACCCAGAGCCCGGCGGGTCCGCGCCAGCGCGACGACACGGTGGGCGCCGTGGTCGTCCAGCTCGTCGATTCGGACAAGCGCGACGTGCGCACCGAAGCCTTCGTGCGCAGTTGGCGGGACAGTATCGGGCCGGTGGTAGGCGCCGATACGCTGACCGTCCGCGCCCAGACGGGCGGGCCGCCCGGCCGCGAGATCGACGTGCGCCTGTCCGGCGACAGCCTCGACGACCTCAAGGCGGCGGCCGGGCGCGTGAAGGCGCTGCTCGCCTCCTATCCGGGGGTGAGCGCCATCGGGGACGACCTCGCCTACGGCAACCGGGAAATGCAGTTGCGGGTCACGCCCGCGGGCCGGGCGCTCGGCTTCGATATCGCGCGGGCCGGAAACCAGCTCCGCAGCGCGCTCCAGGGCGATACGGCGCTCCGGTTCGCCAGGAGCGACGAAGAGGTCGAGGTCAGGGTCCGGCAGAAGGAGAACCCCGGCGGCCTCGGCACGCTCTACCTGTTCGGGCCGAACGGGACGGAGGTGCCGCTGAGCGCCGTGGTGACGGTGACGCCCTCCAGCGGCTACGACGTCATCCGCCGGGAGCGCGGGCGGCGCGAGGTCTCGGTGACGGCGGAGGTGGACGAGACCGTCACCACCAACAATGTCGTGCTCGCCGCGCTGGAGCGGGACGGCGTGGCGGAGATCGCCGGGGATGCGGACCTGGAATGGCGCTTCGCCGGCAAGGCGGAGGAGCAGGAGGAAACCTTCGCCGACATGGGCGTCGGCGCCGCCATCGGGCTGGCGGGGATGTTCCTGGTGCTCGCCTGGATCTTCGGCAGCTACAGCCGGCCGGTGGCGGTGCTGTCGGTGGTGCCGCTCGGCTTTATCGGGGTCGCGCTCGGCCATTATTTCGCGGGTTTCGACCTCACCATCCTGTCGATGATCGGCATGATCGGGCTCTCCGGCATCGTCATCAACGATTCCATCGTGCTCATCGTGGCGATCAACGACCATGAACGCGAAGGGAAGCCGTTCCTCCAGGCCATCGAGGACGGGGCCTGCGACCGCCTGCGCGCGGTGATGCTGACTTCCCTCACCACCATCAGCGGCCTGCTGCCGCTCTGTTTCGAGACCAGCCTGCAGGCGCAATTCCTGATCCCCGTGGCGCTGACCGTCGTGGCGGGGCTCGCCGTCGCGACCTTCCTCATCCTGTTCGTCGTGCCGGCGATGCTGGCCGTGGGCCACGATTTGCGCCGCCTCGCCGGCGGCCGGCGCGCCCGTGAAGGGCAGGCCGCGGCGCTCGGAAGGGATGACAGACCCGAACCGGAGTTGATTGCCCGATGACCACGCCCCGCATCGCCCTTCTGGGCATCATGCTGGAAAGCAACGCCTTCGCCCCGCCGGCGACGGAAGCGGATTTCCGCCGGCACTATTACCGCGAGGGCGAGGCGCTGCTGGCGGACGCGCGCGCGCCGGTCTCGGCCATGCCGCGCGAGATGGCGTCCTTCGTGCAGGCGATGGACGCGACCGGCCCGTGGGAGCCGGTGCCGCTGCTGTTCGCCAACAACCCGCCCTGGGGGCCGGCGGAGTGGCCCTTCATCGCCGGATGCCTGGAGCGCATCGGGGCCATGCTGGCGGAGGCGGGCCCGGTGGACGGCGTCTTCATCGCCAATCACGGCGCCATGACCACGACCGAAACCCTCGACCCCGACGGCGAGATCGTGGCCCGGCTGCGCGCGCTCGCCGGCCCGGAGGCTCCCGTCATCGTGACGCACGACCTGCACGCCAACCTCTCCGAGCGCCTGGTCGAGGCCGCCGACATCCTGATCGGCTACACCACCAACCCGCATGTCGACATGCGCCAGCGCGGCGAGGAAGCGGCCTTCGCCATGCGCCAGATGCTGGCCGGGATGCGGCCGAAATCGGCCTTCATCCGCCTGCCGCTGACGCCGCCGAGCGTGACCCTGCTGACCGCCGAGGGCCCTTACGCCGACATGATCCAGCACGGCCAGCGGCGAATGCGCGAGTCGGGCGGCGAGATTATCAATGTCACGGTTCTGGGCGGGTTCGTCTTCTCGGACACGCCCAAGAACGGCATCGCCATCGTGGTGACGGCGCGCGAGGACGAGGCGGCGGCGCGCGCGCTCGCCCGCGAGATTGCGGAATATGGATGGGCGATGCGCCAGCGCTTCCGGCGCGAGCTCATGTCCGTCGAGGCGGCGGCGGCGCTGGCGCTGGAAACCGCGGCCGACCCGTCCCGGCCCGCCATCATCTTCTCCGATTCCGGCGACAATCCGGGCGGCGGCGGGGAAGGGCGCACCACATGGCTGCTCCGCGCGCTGGTCGAGGCCGAAGCGAAGCATGTCTATTACGGCTCCTTCTTCGACCCCGCTCTGGCGCTGGAGGCGCATGAGCTGGGCGAAGGCGCGGAATTCGAGGCCGTGTTTAACCGCGAGGGCGACACGGAGTTCTCCAAGGGCTTCCGGGCGCCCGCGCGGGTGCTGAAGCTGACGGACGGGCGCTTCGTCGGCCGGCTCGGCATCCAGCGCGGCCGGCTGGTGGAGCTCGGGCCGTCCGCCGCGCTGCAGATCGGCGGGCCGGACGGCGTCACCGTCATCGTCATCGGCGCGCGCCACCAGACGGCGGACCCGATGTTCTTCGAGAGCTTCGGCCTCGATATCGCCGAGGCGCGTGTCGTCTGCGTCAAGTCGCGCGGCCATTTCCGCGCCGGCTTCATGCCCTGGTTCAAGCCCTCGCAGGTCTTCGAGGTGGACACGGCCGGCCTCACCTCGCCGGTGCTGGACCGCTTCCGCTGGCAACGCCTGCCGCGCCCGGTCTTTCCGCTCGACGAAGACGCCGAATGGACCCCGCCCGCCTGGTGATCCTGCCGGCTTCGCGCATCTTCGCCGCCCGCGGACCGCATGGCCGGGTTCGCCGCCCCGTCCCCCTCGTCCCGAGTGGCGGCGCCGCCCGCATATCGAAAGCCTGTCCCGAGGCTGTCGAAGGGAACCCCTGCGGGGATGTCATGAATTGTCATGTTTTTGTCGTGACTTGGAGTGGGCCCCATGGGCCGGACAGTATCAAGCGGCCTTTTTGACAGGGTTGGGGTGTTGTTTTTCCTCGAAGCGGTTCGGGCTGAGATATCCGAGGGCGGAGTGCAGTCTTCTGTTGTTGTAGGCGTCGATGAAGCGGGGCAGTTGCTGTGCGACGTCCTGGGCGGTTTCGAAGGCCATGGGATAGACGCCCTCG
>JAJDVH010000224.1 GCA_022826185.1 Alphaproteobacteria bacterium | reverse complement strand
GACGAGGACCGGGACGAGGACGACTGGGACGATGAACACCGGGACGACGACCCGTACCGGCAGGACGGGGACTGGCTGGACAGCGCGGAATTCGCGCCCGCCCATGACATCGCATGACATTTCATGACGTTTCGCAGGGGGGCCTCCTGCACGGCGAGGCCATGCCGGGTCGAGAGACTGGTCCGCCCCCAACCGTCGCCCCGGCCCTTGAGCCGGGGCCCAGCCATGGTCCTGGCGGCAGCTTCAACCGTCGATCCCGTTCGTCACCAGCTGCGGCGGTGGCGCGAGTCAGGGTCCCGGATCGGGTCCGGGATGACGACATGGACCCCGGCTCGATGGCCGGGGTGACGAAAAGGGGAAGCGGGGACGGGCCGGACCGGCAGGACGAGGACTGGTTCGACAGCGTGGAATTCCCGCCCGGCCATGACATCGCATGACATTTCATGACACTTCGCAGGGGCCGCGCGGCGGCGTTCCTGTTGCAAGGCCGGTTGCGGGTCCGGCGGTTTCGGGCGGCGGATGGCGGCATTACACTGCCGGGACGTTGCGGGCAGGCGCCCCGGCAAGCGGAGGGCAGGCATGAGCCGTCGTATCGTCGATATTTCCGTCCCGTTGAAGGCCGGCATTGCGAGCGATCCGCCGCACATGCTGCCGGAGATCGACTATCTCGACCACCACGACACCGCGCCCGCCATGGCCGAGTATTTCGGCGTCGGCGTCGATGCGCTGCCGGACGGCGAATACGCCGCCGTCGAGAAGGTCAGCATCTCGACGCATAACGGCACGCATCTGGACGCGCCCTGGCATTTCTTCTCGACGATGAACCACGCGCTGAAGGAAGGCGGCGAGCCCTCCTGGCGGATCGACGAAGTGCCGCTGGAATGGTGCTTCCAGCCGGGCGTGAAACTCGATTTCCGCCATTTCGAGGACGGCTATGTGGTGCAGCCGGAAGATGTCCAGGCGGAACTCGACCGGATCGGCCATGCGCTGCAGCCGCTGGAGATCGTGCTGGTGAACACCCGCGCGGGCGCGCGCTACGGGGAAGAGGATTTCATCCATGCCGGCTGCGGCATGGGCAAGGCGGCGACGCTCTGGCTGCTGGAGCGCGGCGTGCGCGTGACCGGCACCGACGGCTGGAGCTGGGACGCGCCCTTCTCATGGACGAGGGAACGGGTGCGAGAGACGGGCGATGCCGGCCTGATCTGGGAAGGCCACCGCGCCGGGCGCGAGATCGGCTATTGCCACCTGGAGAAGCTCAGCAACCTCGAAGCCCTGCCGGCGGACGGCTTCCAGATCGCCTGCTTCCCGGTCAAGGTGCATCGCGGCTCGGCAGGCTGGACGCGGGCCGTCGCCATACTGGACGGAGATTGACATGGGCTTTGCGGACTCGCTCAGGCTGGACGGCAGGACGGCCGTTGTCACCGGCGCGGGACGCGGCCTCGGCCGGGGTTGCGCGCTGGTCCTGGCGGAGCTGGGCGCGCATGTCGTGGCGGCGGCGCGCTCCGGCGGCGAACTGGAAAGCCTGGCGGCGGAGATAAGGGCGGACGGCGGCAGCGCGGAAACGGCGGTGCTGGACGTCACCGACAGCGATGCCGTGCGCCGCGCCTTCTCGGAATTCGAGCGGGTGGACGTGCTGGTCAACAATGCCGGCTGGAACCGGCCGCAGCATTTCTTCGATGTCGAGGAACCGGTGCTCGACGCCATGCTGGCGCTCAACGTGAAGGCGGCGTTCATCGTGGCGCAGGCCGCTGCGCGGCGCATGGCGGAGGCGGGCGAGGGCGGCTCCATCGTCAACATGTCCTCGCAGATGGGCCATGTCGGCGGCCCGGAGCGCACCGTCTATTGCGCGACCAAGCATGCGCTCGAAGGCATGACCAAGGCGATGGCGATCGAGCTTGCGCCCCACCGCATCCGGGCGAACACGGTCGGCCCCACTTTCGTCGAGACGCCGCTTGCCGGGCCGTTCCTGCAGAACAGGGAGTTCCGCGAATTCGTGCTGGGCAGCATCCCGCTCGGGCGGCTCGGCGAGGTGGCGGAGGTGGCCGCCGCCGTGGCCTTCCTCGCCTCGCCGGCGTCCTCGCTGATTACCGGGACGAGCCTGCTGGTGGACGGAGGCTGGACGGCGAAGTGAGCGCCGCGACGCGCGCCTGCAATTCCGGCACCACCTCCGCCTCGAACCACGGGTTCAATTTCAGCCAGTTGTTCACCCGCCAGCTCGGATGCGGCGTCGGCAGGAAATCCGGCAGGTAGCTCCGCCAGGCCGCCACGGTCTCGCCGAGGGTCCGCTTGCGCCGCTCGCCGAGATAGCGGGCCTGGGAGTAGCTTCCGGCGAGCACGGTGAGCTCGACCGCAGGCAGTTCGGCGCGCAGGCGGTCGTGCCAGAGCGGCGCGCATTCCGGCCGGGGCGGGGCGTCGCCTCCGCGCGGCAGCCGGCCCGGATAGCAGAAGCCCATCGGCAGGATCGCCACCCGGCTCGCATCGTAGAAGTCCTCCGGCGCAAGGCCGAGCCAGGCGCGCAGCCGCTTGCCGCTCGGGTCGTCCCAGGGCACGCCGCTGGCATGGACCTTCGTGCCGGGCGCCTGGCCGACGATCATCAGCCGTGCGGTCGCTTCGGCGCGCAGCACCGGGCGGGGGCCGAGCGGCAGGTGTTCGGCGCAACGGGTGCAGGCGCGTACCTCCGCCAGCAGCGCCGCAAGCCGTGCGCTCACGGAGCGAACGCCTCGCCGCCGAAGGGGTAGCGCACCTCCTCGCGATAGACGGGGGCCTCGCCGCCGAGCCGGCTCGACATGAGCGAGAAGCCCTCCACCGCGAAGCCCGGCAGGCGGAAGGCGCCGCGGTCCTCCAGCCAGGCGGCGACGGCGGCCGGGCGCGCGCCGGCCGTGCGGGCAAGCGTGATGTGCGGGGTGAACTTACGCTCTTCCGGAGGGAGGCCGGCCCGCACCAGCGCCGACTCGACGCGGCGCCTGAGCGCCGTCAGCGGCTTGGAGGGAGCGATGCCCGCCCAGACCGCCCGCGGCCGCTTGCCGCCGAAACTGCCCAGCGCCTCGATGGCGAGCTCGAATTCCTCGCGGCCGACATGAGAAAGCGCTTCGGCCAGTTCCTCGGCGTATCCGTTGTCCACCTCGCCGATGAAACGCAAGGTCAGGTGGAAGTTCTCCTCCGGCGACCAGCGCGCGCCCGGCAACCCGCCGGCGAGGCGGGCAAGCGCGCTCCGGACATCCTCCGGCAGGAGTATAGCGGCGAAGAGGCGCAAGGTCCGCCCGGCTACTCGAACAGCGTGATGACGCCCGTATAGCCGTAGATTCGCCCGCCCGAGAACTCGCCATTGGCGAAGAAGCCGGCGAGCGGCAGGTCGCCGAGTTCCTCCCGGACGATTTGCAATTCGGCGTCCTCGGCGCCGAACATGTGGGGGCCGCGCGCCAGGCAGGAGACATAGACGCCGCCCTGCGCCGGCCGCGAGAGGCGGGCTTTCACGCTCTGCAGCATGCGGCGCAGGTCCGCTTCGGCCGCCGCCGGGTCGCGGCGCACGAACATCAGCCGCTCGCCGGGGTCGATCAGCGCGCCGAGCGCGACGATGCCGTCCTGCGCGTCGAGGCCGATAATGTTGCGCACCAGATAGTCGGCCTCGGAAGAGCCCGGCACCGGCCGCGCCGCATGCAGCCAGTGCGCCACCTCGCGGATGCGGGCGACGGAGTCGAGGCCGAGATCGCTGCAGAGCACGTCGAAGGCGGGCTCGCCGTCGATCTCCAGCACGAGGTTGTTGTGGGAGCGCGTGACCGTGCGTGCGGGGCCGATGGGCGCGCAGCCCTGGCTGAGGCCCGAGACGACGCCGACGGCCTCGCCGAAGACGAGACCCGAAACCACGCCCTCCTCGACGGAGCCGGCAAGCTGCGCCGTCGGGCCTTCCGCGGATGCGATGCCGCCGACTGTGAACGCGCCGAGCGTCTCGGAAAGGTCTGCGACGATCTCCGCCATGCTCCGGTTGCGCGGGTCGGCGTGTAGCAGGGCCGTCGCGCGCGCCTGTCCGGCGGCCCAGCCGGCGAGGCCCACGCCCGCTTCGGCCGTGTCCTCCCTGATGCCGGGCACGAGGCGCACGGCGTCGTCCGGGAACCCGAAGGCGGCCGCGGCGATTGCGGGCCGGCCGAATGCGGCGCGACCTGTGCCGCAAACGCCCATGCCGACCGTGCCCGCCCAATCGACGATCCCGGTGTCTTCCTTGAGCGCCTCGACGATCTCGGGCAGACGGTCGGCGATGCTGTCGCTCACATAGACGATGCCGGTATTCGCCCCGGCGGCGCCTTCCGCCAGCGCCGCCCGGACGGGGCCGAATGCCGTCTGCCAGTCGCCGCCCTCGCCGAACCCTGCCGCTATGGCCGCCGGCCTCTCTTCTCCCGCGCCGCTCATGCTGTCCGCCTTACTCCCGGCCGCTGCCGCCGGGCTGCTTCGAGGATAGCGCCAGAAGGCGCGCGACGTAAGGCTTGAGGCGGGCTGCGACTGCGGCGGCGCCTTCGGCATTGGGATGGATGCCATCCGGCTGGTTGAGCGCCGGGTCCGCCGCCACGCCGTCCAGAAGGAAGGGATAGAAGACGACCTCGTAGCGCGCGGCAAGCCGGGGATAGAGACCGTCGAAGGCGGCGACATAGGCGCGGCCCAGATTGCGCGGCGCCTTCATGCCGGCGAGCAGGACCGGAATGCCCTCGGCCGCCAGCCGGTCGAGAATGGCGGCGAGCGCGGCTTCGGTTTCCGCCGGGTCGAGGCCGCGCAGCGCATCGTTGCCGCCGAGCGCCACCACGGCATGGCTCGGCCGGTCGCCGAGCATCCAGTCGAGGCGCGCAAGCCCGCCCGCCGCCGTGTCGCCGGAGACGCCGCCGTCCAGCACCGCCGCGTCGATGCCCTCCGCCCTGAGCCGCTTGCGCAGCTGCGCCACCAGCCCGTCTTCCGGGTCCAGCCCGAAGCCGGCCGTGATCGAATCCCCCAGCATCAGCAGCCGCGCCTCGGTCGCCGCGGCGTCCGATGCGGCAAGGCCGCAGGCGACCGCCAGATAAAGGACGACAGCGAGACCTTTCCATCGTCCCGCAAGATGGAAAGGGCCCTTCCATCCTTTCCGTCCGGCCGCTGCGGCATCCGGCGCATTGAACGGGACCGCCGCCGGGCCATATGCGCCGGGGAGGACCGGCCGGAAAAGGGAACGCGCGCGCATGGCAGGCTCTGACTGGGCGGTTGAACTGGAGGATGTCCATCTCACTCTGGTGAGCGCCGCCGGGCCGGTCAATGTCCTGCGCGGCATCGACCTGGCCGTGGCGCCCGGCGAATCGGTCGCCGTGGTCGGTCCGTCCGGTTCCGGCAAGACCTCGACCCTGCTGGTGGCCGCGGGTCTGGAGCGGGCGACCGAAGGCAGGGTCTCGGTAGCGGGCCGCGACCTCGGCGCCATGACGGAAGACGAACTCGCCATGCTGCGACGCGAGCGGATCGGTATCGTCTTCCAGTCCTTCCACCTGATGGCGACCATGACGGCGCTGGAGAATGTCGCCGTGCCGCTGGAGCTTGCCGGGCGGCGCGATGCGCTGGACCGGGCGCGCGCCTGCCTGGAGGCGGTCGGCCTCGGCGACCGCACGGGCCACTATCCGGGCCAGCTTTCGGGCGGCGAGCAGCAGCGGGTCGCGATCGCGCGCGCCTTCGGGCCGGCCCCTGCCGCCATCTTCGCCGACGAACCGACCGGCAATCTGGACGGCGAGACCGGCCGCCGGGCGCTCGATGCGCTGTTCCGCCTTGCCGCCGACGGGGGCGCGACGCTGATCCTCGTCACCCACGACCCGGATCTTGCGGCGCGCTGCGCGCGGCAGGTACGGATCGAGGACGGGCGCATCGTGAACAATGCGGGCTGATCCCGCGCTCGCCTGGCGGCTGGCGCGGCGCGAGATGCGCGGCGGCTTCGCGGGCTTCCGTATCTTCCTCGCCTGCATCGCCATCGGCGTTGCCGCGATTGCGGCGGTCCACTCCGTCAGCATGGCGGTGCAGACCGGCATTGCCCGCGACGCGCGCGCGCTGCATGGCGGCGACCTCGCCGTCCGCACCACCTATGTGCCGGCGGACGCCGCAGCGCGGGCCGACTTCGCGGCGCTCGGGAGCGTCTCGGAGGTGGTGGAGATGCGGGCCATGGCGCGCGCCGACGGCAGTGCGGCGCTGGTCGAACTGAAGGCCGTGGACGCGGCCTACCCGCTGGCGGGGCAACTCCGGCTCGCCGGTGGCATGTCGCTTGCGGACGCACTCGCGGACGGCGGCGCCGTCGTCGAGCCCCTGTTGCTGGAGCGGCTCGGCCTCGCCGTCGGCGACCGCATAGAGGTGGGCGACGGGTCGTTCGCTATCCGCGCCCTGCTCGAACGCGAGCCGGACCGCGCCGTCGGCCTGTTCTCCTTCGGGCCGCGCTTCATGGTCGACATGGAAGGGCTCCGGCGGACCGGCCTCGTGCAGCCGGGAAGCCTCATCCGCTACAAATACCGCATCGCGCTGGACGAGCCCGGCCGCGCGATTGCGGAACTGCGCCGCATTGCGGAGACCTATGCGGACCGGGGTTGGCGTGTGACCGGATTCGGCTCGGCGGCCCCCGGCCTCCGGCAGACGATCCGGCGCCTCACCCTGTTCATGACGCTGGTCGGGCTGGCGGCCTCGATCATCGGCGGCATCGGCGTCGCCAATGCGGTGCGCGCGCATCTGGCGTCCCGGCGGCCGGCGATAGCGACGCTCGGCTGCCTGGGCGCGACGCCCCGGCTGATCGGGCTCACATTCGGTTTCCAGATCGCCGTCATGACGGCGCTCGCCATCCTGATCGGGCTCGCTGTGGGCGCGGCGGCCCCCTTCCTGTTCGTCGAGCTGCTGGAAACCTATCTGCCCGTCGATCCGGCGCTCGGACTCTATCCGGGTCCCCTGTTGCTGGCTGCGGCCTTCGGGGCGCTCACCTCCTCGGTCTTCGCGCTGCCGCCGCTGTCCGCCGCCGCCCGCCGCCCGCCGGTCGCGCTGTTCCGCGATGTGGAGGCCGCCGGAGGGGAGCGGGCGGGCCTTGCCGCAATCCTGGCGTCGGCCGGGCTGGCGGTGCTGCTCGCCGGACTCGCGGTCGCGACGGCGCCGGACCGGGTGCTGGCGCTCTGGTTCGTGGCCGGCACGCTCGCGGCCTACGGCATCTTCTTCGCGGCGGCCGTGGCGACAGTTCGCCTTGCGCGCCGCCTGAAGAGCGCCGGTCCGGGGGCGCTCCGCCGGGCGCTGGCGGCGCTTGCGCGGCCGGGCGGCGAGACCGGCGGCCTGCTGCTGTCGCTCGGTTTCGGCGTGACCGTGCTGGTCGCCGTCGCGTCGGTCGAGGAGGGGCTGTCCCGCCAGTTGAGCAGGGAAATCCCCGCCGACGCGCCGACCCATTTCTTCATCGACATCCAACCCGGCCAGGCGGAGCGTTTCGATGCCGTTATCGCCGGAACCCCCGGTGCGGTGCTGGACCGGCGCACGCCGCATCTGCGCGCCCGCATCGCCTCGATAGACGGCGTGCCGGCGGCGGAGGCGCAAGTGCCCGAGAATGCGCGCTGGGCGATCCGCGGAGAGCGCGGCCTCACCTGGTCCGCGGAGCCGCCGGAAGGCGCGGAAATCGTCGCCGGCAGGTGGTGGCCGGCCGATTACCGGGGGCCGCCGCTCGTCTCCTTCGACGCCAATCTGGCCCAGGCCTTCGGCCTCCGGCCCGGAGACCGGATCGCCTTCAACATACTGGGCCGCACTATCGAGGCGGAGATTGCCAATCTGCGCCGCATCGCCTGGCGGACGCTCAGGATGCAGTTCACGACGATTTTCGCGCCGGGAGCGCTGGAGCGCGCGCCGCAGACCTATATCGCCACCGTGCGCGCGCCGCCCGAGGCCGAGGCGGGCCTCACCGCCGCAATGGCTGCCGCGTTGCCCAATGTCTCCGCCATCCGGGTCAAGGATGCCCTGGCGGCCGTGACCGAACTGATCGGGCAAATGGGCATTGCGATCCGCCTCGTCGCCGCGGTCGGGCTGGCGGCCGGCCTCGCCGTGCTGGCAGGGGCCATCGCAGCCGGGCGCCGCCGCCGTCAGCGGGATGCGGTGGTCTTCAAGGTGCTCGGCGCGACGCGGACCGACCTCGCCCACAGCTATCTGCTGGAGTTCGCCATGCTCGGCGGCGTGGCGGCGCTGCTCGGCTGCCTGCTCGGCCTCGCCGCCGGCTATGTGCTGCTGGAGAGGGTCATGGACGTCGCCTGGACCGCGCCCGTGGCGACGGCGGCGGGCACGGCGCTGGCCGCCATCGCGGTGACGACGCTGTTCGGCTTCCTCGGCACATGGCGCCTGCTCGGCCAGCCCGCCGCCCCGGCGCTGCGCGAGCCGTGAGAGGCAGGGCCCGTCACTCTATGCGGCATTGCGGGGTCGGATGGCGTGCAGGGCCTCGGCCTCGTCCCTTTCCGCGCGTTCGAGTTCATAGCGCAGCTGCAAATTCATCCAGCTCCGGGCGTCGGTGCCGAAATACCGGGCCAGCCGCAGGGCCGTCGGGGCCGTAATGCCCCGCCGCCCGCGCACGATCTCGTTGATACGCGCCGGCGTCACGCCGATCGCTTTGGCAAGCGCCGTCGAGGACAGCGCGAACGGTTCCATGAAGTCGTGCTTCAGCACCTCGCCGGGGTGCACCGGCTCCAGTCGTGTCGTCATCCGATCTCTCCTCGCGCCGCCTCAGTGATAGTCGACGATCTCGGCGTCATGGGCGTCTCCGTCCACGAAGCGGAAGCAGAGCCTCCACCGGTCGTTGATCCGGATGCTGTGTTGGCCGGCGCGGTCGCCCCGCAATGCCTCGAGGCGATTCCCGGGCGGGACGCGCAGGAATTCCAGCGTCGCTGCCGCGTCCAATTCCGCGAGCTTGCGCCGGGCCACCCGTTCGATGGACACGAACCGGCGCACTCGGAAACCCCTGGCGAGTCGTTCGGTCTCCTTGCAGCGGAAACTCCGGATCATGCTCCTGAATATATCGCATCTCGATATGCGATGAAAGGAAACAGCCGGAAACTGACGCCCTGGAACGGACAGCAAGCCCCGCTATAGGCCGCTCAAACCGGATTGCCCCGGCCGCAGAGCGCCCGGGAAAGCTGAGACGGACGCGCCGAACATGACCTATCGTGACCCATGGCAGGGCGCGCTATGCTGGCCGGGGACATCCATGCAGATGGGGGAAAGAGCGTCATGGCGGGAATGCTGGCGGGCAAGGCGGCGCTGATTACCGGGGGCGCGAACGGCATCGGGCGGGCGGCGGCGCTGCTGTTTGCGCAGGAAGGGGCGCGGGTCGCGGCGGCTGACCTCAATCTCGAAGGGGCGGAGGAGACCGCGGCCATGATCCGGGAGGCCGGCGGCGAGGCGATTGCGCTCTCCGTGGAGGTCAGCGACGCCGGACAGGTCGAGGCGATGGTCGAGGCGACCGTCGAGGCGTTCGGGCGGATCGACTGCGCCTTCAACAATGCCGGCATCGCGCCCGTCAATGTCGGCAACAACGCCAAGCGGACCCATAGCTGGTCGGAGGAAGGCTTCGACCGCATGATCGAGGTCAACCTCAAGGGCGTGTGGCTGTGCATGAAGAGCGAGATCGGGCGGATGCTGGAGACGGGCGGCGGGGCCATCGTCAACACCTCCTCCATTGCGGGCCTCGCCGGCCTGCCGACCTCGTCCGGCTATGTCGCCGCCAAGCACGGCGTCTCCGGGCTCACGCGCACCGCCGGCATCGAATACGCCACCGACAATATCCGCGTGAACGCCGTCTGCCCCGGCTTCATCGCCACCGACATGACCCGCGAGGTCATGTCCCGGCGCGGCAACGAGCTCATGGCCCTGGTGCCGGCGCGGCGCATGGGCGAAGCGCGGGAGATCGCCGAGATGGTCTGCTGGCTCTGCTCGGACCGCTCCCGCTTCGTCACCGGGGCCACCTACAATGTCGATGGCGGCTACATGGCGTCCTGACGGGCGGAACGGGGGAGACAGGGACATGGCCGGAATGCTGGACGGCAAGGCGGCGCTCATTACCGGGGCCGGCAACGGCATCGGGCGCGCGACGGCGCTGCTCTTCGCGAACGAAGGGGCGCGGGTGGCGGCCGCCGACCTCAATCTCGAAGGGGCGGAGGAGACCGCGACCGCGATCCGCGAGGCGGGCGGCGAGGCGATTGCGCTTTCCGTCGAGGTGGTCGAGGCGGAGCAGGTCGAGGCGATGCTGGATGCGACGGTCGAAGCCTTCGGGCGGATCGATTGCGCCTTCAACAATGCGGGCATCGGGCCGGCCAATCTCGACCATTTCGGGCGCCGCACGCATGAATGGACCGAGGAGGGCTTCGACCGGATGATCGCCGTCAACCTCAAGGGCGTCTGGCTCTGCATGAAGGCCGAGATCGAGCGGATGAAGGCGGACGAGGGCGGCGGGGCCATCGTCAACACCTCCTCGGTCGCCGGCCTGCTCGGTCTGCCGGGCGGCAGCGCCTACGTGGCGGCCAAACACGCCGTCTCCGGGCTCACGCGCACGGCCGGCATCGAATACGCCTCCGACAGCATCCGTGTGAACGCCGTCTGCCCCGGCTATATCGCGACCGACATGACGCGCGAGGTGCGGGCCCGGCGCGGCAACGAGCTCATGAACCGCGTGCCGGCGCGCCGCATGGGCGAGGCGCAGGAGATCGCGGAGATGGTCTGCTGGCTCTGCTCCGACCGCTCCAGCTACGTCACCGGCGCCACCTACAATGTCGACGGCGGTTACGTGGCTTCGTGAATCCGGCGCTTGTCGCGGCCAGTCTGCCTTGTATGGAATGACACCATGGCAAGCAGCTGTTCGATCAAAATAGCCAAGGCGCGATTCTCCGAGGTCATCCGGCAGGTGCCGGAGGGCCAGGTCGTTACCGTGTCCTGTCGGGGGAAACCGGTGGCCGAAATCCAATCCGCCCGGTCGGTCGGGATTCGACCCTCGACGAGCGGCTGGAAGACCTCGAACGATGAGGCGTCGAACCCGGTGCGGCGTTATATGCGCGCCACAGGCACGGCTGGGAAACATGATTTGTTCGATAATTTTTGAAATAATTACCAACATAAGTTGATTTTTCAGAAGACAGTGCTAGATAAGGGTAGGAGGAAGCGGCTGCCGCGGGGTCGCTTCCTTCTCATTTCGCGCCGGCGCGAAAAAACCCCGATGGAACGCAGGGGAGAGGTGTGTCCTGCGCCTGGCTCGCGCGCGGGCAATCAGGCGTGCGAACCGCGCCGGCGCCGAACGCGCGCCCGCGTGCAGGCGGTACGCGCGGAAAAGGGACCCGCTCACGGGCAGTCCCGGGGCGGGGCGAACGGCAAAGGATGGAGAGATGCGATGGAGGAAAGACCGTGACGGAGATGCAGAAGCGGACATGCCGGGGAAGGCCCGGAATGCCCGGGCGAAACGGCGACTGCATGCCTGAATGGAGCGTCGAGTATGAGCCCCTTGCATGCCGCCCATGACATTCCATGACATTCCATGACGCCTCGCGGGCAGGTCCGGATTTCCGGCGAGGCCCTGCGGACTGCAAAGGGGACCGGGAGGGCGGACCGTGGCATTTCATGACAGTCCCGGCGCCTGCGCCGCATGGTCTCCGTCGGAGCCGGGAGCGGGAGCGGGAGTATAAGGCAGCGATGGGCAGCGAATGGAAGAACGGGGCCGGACAATGGAACCGCAACCGCTGATTGCCGTGGCGGACGTCGAGGCGAGCAGCCTCTGGTACCGGCGCCTTCTGGGTTGCGAGAGCGGCCATGGGGGGGCGGACTATGAGCGGCTGGTGTCGGAGGGCCGGCTGATCCTTCAGATCCACCGCTGGGACGCACACGACCATCCCCATATGGGCGACCCGGCGTCGAAGCCCTATGGCAACGGGGTGCTGCTCTGGTTCCGGACCGACGGGTTCGACGCCGCGGTCGGCCGGGCGCGGGGCCTCGGCGCGGACATCCTCGAAGAGCCGCATGTGAACCCCAATGCCCGGCACCGCGAGTGCTGGCTGCGGGACCCGGACGGCTATGTCGTCGTTCTGGCCGGTGCAGAGGGCGACATCTGACGGTCCCGGGCGAGGCTTCCCGTCGCATTCCGGCCGTTCCCGGTCGCTTCCGGGCGCAGCGGGTCGTCCCGGCACGCGGCAGACTCGACGATGCACGAATCCGGTGGAGCGCCCCCGCGATGAATGACCTGGCGAGCGTCCTCAGGCCGATCGAGACCGCGAGCGGCCTGCCCGGCCGCTGCTACACCGAGGTATCGGCTTTCGAGGAAGAGCGGCGGGAGCTTTTCGGCCGGGACTGGTTCTGCCTGGCGTTCGCGAGCGACCTCGCGGAGCCCGGCGACCTGCTTCCGGTAGACGTCATGGGGACGGCGCTGCTGCTCGTCCGGACCAGGGAGGGCGAGATCCGCTGCTTCCACAATGTCTGCCGCCATCGGGGCGTGCGCCTTGTGGAAAACCCGCAGCGCGGACGGAAGTCGATGCGCTGCCCCTATCACAGCTGGACCTACGATCTCGATGGGCGGCTGCGGGCCACGCCGCATATCGGCGGCGTCGACCGCCACCGGGCGCCGGGCTTCTGCAAGAGCAAGCGGGGGCTCTTTCCGGTGCGCACGGGCGTGTGGCTCGACATGGTGTTCGCGGACCTCTCCGGCGAAGCGCCCGCGCTGGAGGACTGGCTCGCGCCGCTGCTGAAGCGGTGGCGGGATTTTCCTCTGGCGCGCTACCGGCCGGCGGAGACGGAGCCGATCCGCTTCCGGCTCGAGGCCAACTGGAAGCTCGCGGTTGAGAACTATTGCGAGGCCTACCATTTGCCCTGGGTGCATCCGGGCCTGAACCGCATCTCTTCCCTCTCCGACCACTATCCGATCGTGGACGCGGCCTTTTCCGGCCAGGGGTCGACTCGATATACGGCCCGGGGCGAACTGCCCTGTGCGGACGACAGCGAGCTTGCCGAATATGTGGCCCTCTATCCCAACCTGCTCCTGGGCGCGCATACGGATCATTTCTTCGCCATGCGCCTCGACCCCCTCGCCCCGGACGGGACTGTGGAAGATGCCCGGCTATGGTGCCTCGACGACGCGGCGGCGGCGCCCGCATACGCAGAAGCGCGCCAACGGTTGCGGGCCCGCTGGGAGGAGGTCTTCCGGGAGGATGTGGACGTTGTCGAGCGGATGCAGAGGGGGCGCCGGTCGCCGGCATTCGACGGCGGCTGCTTCTCGCCGGTCATGGATACGCCGAGCCACGCTTTCCACAGATGGGCCGCGCTCCGCCTCGGCGCGCGGCAGCCCGCTTGACGGGAGGCGGAAGGCGGTCCTATAAGCCGCCCCGACCGAGACCGGAACGGAAACCGACCGATATCATGGCCCACTCGAATCAAGCCAGAAAGCGGGTTCGCCAGAACCTGCGCCGCGCCGCCCGCAACGGGGCGCGCGCCAGCCGC
Organism: Alphaproteobacteria bacterium; assembly: GCA_022826185.1. GTDB lineage: Bacteria > Pseudomonadota > Alphaproteobacteria > Bin95 > Bin95 > Bin95. The sequence continues at coordinate 9,603 of JAJDVH010000224.1, read as the reverse complement.
GTTCGCACCTTCATAAAGAAGGTCGAAGCAGCGATAGCCGCTGGCGACAGCGAAGGGGCGCGGACGGCGCTCAGGACGGCTGAGCCTGAGATGGCGCGCGGCGCCCAGAAGGGAAAATTTCATCGCAACACGATGCAGCGAAAATTGTCGAGATTGTCGAAGAGAATCAAAGAGTTGAGTGCCTGAGACGTAACCTGAAACCGGATATCCCGCCGCCGCCGCCGAGCGGCGGATTTTTTTTGTGAAAAAAATGTTACGCCTCGCTAAGGCTTTACGGAGTCTTCGGGCGGGGTTCGCTGCTTGAACCCCTTGCGGGAGGCGTGGAGGGGAGTAGCCTTTTTCCCGTCCCATCAAGTCGGCTGTCGGCCGGATCGGGTCGGACAGGAGCGGTTGTCGGGAGCCGCCGCGCCTGCCGCCCTGGGTTCCGGGCGGCCCCTTGCCGGGCGGGGCGTCGGGAGGAGGAGTTGCGTCGATGACCTATGCCGGGGACGTCTTGCCGCGAGAAGCCTGGGAGATGCTGGAGGCCGCGGAGGACGCGATCCTCGTGGATGTCCGCACCTTGCCCGAATGGCAGTTCGTGGGCTTGCCCGACCTGGCGACACTCGGGCGTCAGGCTTCGCTGGTGTCATGGCAGGTCTGGCCCGAAATGGGGGTGAATCCGGATTTCGTCGACGAAGTGGCGGCGGCCACGCGGGGCGGGCCGCTGTTGTTTATCTGCCGTTCCGGGGTCCGGTCCGCCCATGCGGCGGCGGCGGCCACGGCGCGCGGACTCGGACCCTGCTACAACGTGGCGCAAGGCTTCGAAGGCGACCGGGACTGCGAGGGCCATCGGGGCCGCGCCTGGGGCTGGAAGGCATCGGGCCTTCCCTGGAAGCAGGAGTAGCCGGCATGGCGGGGGCAAAACCCGACCGCCAGGTCGAATGGTTGCGTATTCGCGGTCAACTCCAGGCCGAATACGGGGACGGGATTTTCAAGAGCTGGCTGAAGCCGATGACCCTGGTGGACAAGGGGGCGCAGGGCATCGCGATTCAGCTGCCGACGAGTTTCATACGCGACCGGGTGCAGGGCAGCTATGGCGAACGCATCCGCGCGCTCTGGATCGAGGCGGACCCGGCGCTGTCGGAGGTCAGCTTCGAGGTCAGTCCGGTCATGCAGGGGGCCCCCGCCCAGCAGGCGCAGCGCAAGGCCCCGGCAAGCAATGGCGGCCTGGTGGACGAGTTCGCCACGCCGTTCCAGGCTTTCCTTACCTTCGACAACTTCATCCCCGGCGAGTCGAACGCCCTGGCTCACGGCCTGTGCCTCGGCGTCGCCGAAGGCAATGTGAAGCCGTCCGGACCGCTCTACCTTTTCGGCGGCGTTGGCCTCGGCAAGACGCACCTGATGCAGGCTCTGGCGCTCAGGTTGCGCCGGGACCGTCCGGACCGCTCGGTCCTCTATCTCAGCTCCGACGATTTCCGCCAGCACTACATCAATGCGGTGAATGCGAAGGACGTGGCCGAGTTCCGGAGGCGCATCCGGTCGTTCGACGTGCTGATGATCGACGATGTGCATCTGTTGAGCCGCAGTTCGGGCACGCAGGACGAGCTGCTGCACACCATCAATGCCCTGGGGAGCCGGAATCGCCTGATGGTGATCTCGGGGAATGATTCGCCGGTCGGCCTCGAAGGAATCGCCGAGCGGATACGCTCCCGGCTCAGCACCGGCGTGTCGGCGCAGATCCTGTCGCTTGAGACGGACTATCCGCTGCGTCTCGCCTTCCTGGAGCGAAAGGCGTTCGAAACGACGTTGCCGGCGCCGCAGGAGGTGCTGGTCTTGATGGCGGAACGGATCACCGCCAGCATGCGTGTGCTCCAGGGCGCGATTAACCGGCTGGAATGGCATTTTCGGCATTTCGGCGGAGAGCTCTCGGTGGACCGCGCGGAGAAGGTGCTGGAAGACCTGTTGCCGGCCAACGACCGGACGCCCACCGTCGAGGCCATCAAAGGGCTCGTCTGCGACCGCTACAATGTCCGCCCCGCCGAGATGGATTCACCGAGGCGCGCGCGGTCCGTCGCCCGGCCGCGCCAGGTGGCAATGTATCTGGCGAAGCAGCTCACGTCCCTGTCGCTGCCGGACATCGGCCGCAAGTTCGGGCGGGACCACTCGACCGTGCTCCACGGCGTTCGCAAGATCGAGGGCCTCATGAAGGACGACAAGGCGCTCGCCGAGGAAGTGGAGGCGCTGCGCCGCCAGCTGGAGTCCTGACGCCGCCTTGTCAGCCTTAAGCGGGTTGCCTATCTTGCGCGCCCGTGCCGCAGTAGCTCAGCCGGTAGAGCAGCGCATTCGTAATGCGCGGGTCGGGAGTTCAAGTCTCTCCTGCGGCACCATTCCCGGTTTCGGCAAGGTCGCTGCGTCGCGCGTCGGCGGGTCCCGGCCTCGATACGGGACAGCAATGCCAACAAGGGGGTGATTGTCATGCCGGTCCTGCCGCAACAGCCCATGGTCACGGCGCGCCGGCATATGTGCGTCGCAGGCCACTATCTGGCGACCGAGGCGGGGATGGCGATGCTGGAGGCCGGCGGCAATGCCGTTGACGCCGGCGTCGCAGCCGGAATTGCGCTCGGCGTGGTGCACAGCGACCAGGTCCAGTTCTCCGGCGTGGCCCCGATGCTGGTCTATTCCGCTGAGCGCGATGAGGTCTTCAGCATAGCGGGCCTCGGATACTGGCCGAAGGCGGCGAACCTCGCGCTGTTTCGCGACCGTTATGGCGGGACGATTCCCATCGGGCTTCTGCGTACCGTCGTGCCGGCCGCGCCCGACGCCTGGATCACGGCGCTGGCAAGGTTCGGCACCATGTCCTTCGCCGAGGTCGCTGCGCCCGCCATCCGGTACGCCCGCGACGGCTTCACCGTCCACCCGGTGATGGCGAAGTTCATCTCGCGCTATCGGGACAACTACCGGATGTGGCCGGGCAACGCGGAGATCTGGCTGACGGACGGCGAGCCGCCGGCAGTGGGCGACCTGCTGGTGCAGGCCGACCTTGCCGCGACCCTGCAATACATGGCGGACGAGGAAGCCGCGGCCCCGGGCGGCCGCCGGGACGGGCTCCGGGCGGCGCGCGATGCCTTCTATGTGGGCGACATCGCGAAGAAGATCGTGGCGTATCACGAGGAGAATGGCGGCCTGCTGAGGGCCGGTGACCTTGCCGGTTACCGCACGCCTGTCGAGATGCCCGCGAGCATCGGGTTCGAAGGCGTGCGGGTCTATAGCTGCGGGCCCTGGTGCCAGGGGCCGACCCTGCTGCAGATGCTGCGGATCCTGGAAGGCTGCGACCTTGCCGGCCTCGAACACAACTCCGCCGATTACATCCATCTGCTGGCGGAGGCGATCAAGCTGGTCTTCGCGGACCGGGAGAAGTATTTCGGCGACCCGGACGCGGTCGACGTGCCCTTGGAACGTCTGCTCTCGGCGGAATACGCAGCGGAGCGCAGGAAGGAAATCGACCCGCTTCGCGCCTGGCCCGGAATGCCGCCGCCCGGCGAGATCGCCGGCCATGGGGGCGTCCCCTTCATCCCTCCTGTCGACCGGTCCGCCTCGATTGCCGCCGCCGACACCTCTTACGCCTGCGCGGTCGACAGCGACGGCAATGTCTGTTCGGCGACCCCGAGCGATGTTTCCTTCGACGGGCCGGCCATCCCCGGCCTCGGGATTTGCCCGTCGTCGCGCGGTTCGCAATCCTTCGCCCTTGCCGGGCATGCCTCGGCCGTGGCGCCGGGCAAGCGGCCCCGCCTGACGCCGAACCCGGCGCTTGCTCTGGCGCGGGGCCGGCTGGCCATGCCGTTCGGCGCGCCGGGCGGCGATGCGCAGCCGCAGGGCATGCTGCAGGTGCTGCTGAACCACCTGGTCTTCGGCATGGACATCCAGCCGGCCATCGAGGCGCCGCGCTTCACGACCCACAGCCACCCGAACTCCTTCGAGCCGCATGAGGCGAAGCCGGGGCGGCTGGTCGTCGAGGAGGGGATCGCGCCGGCGGTCGGCGCCGATCTGGCCGCCCGGGGCCACGACATCGAATGGCACGGGCCGCGTTCCGAACTGGTTGCCGGCGTCTGCGCGATCAGCGCGAACCTGGAAACCGGCCTGATCTGCGGCGGCGCCGATCCGCGCCGTTCCGGCCGGGCCATGGGGTGGTGAGCGGGGGCCGGCGTCCTCGCATCGCCTCCCGGGCTTCGGCGAGAAGCGCGCCGGCGCCCCAGCCCGTCTCGCCGCACCGCTCCAGCGCTTCCATGATCGCGATCAGGTTGTCGTCGCGGATCCGCTCCAGGTCCCGGACGGACAGCGCGGCGGCCTGCCGGTCCGACTGTTCGGCGATGGCGTCGATCAGGGCCTCGTCGAGCTCCGGGACGTCGGTGAGTTTTGTCCAGGGCCAGGCGAGGCAGGGCCCGAACTGCTCCATGAAGTGGCGCATGCCGGCATTGCCGCCGGCCAGCCGATAGGTCTGGAACACGCCCATCTGCGCCCAGCGCAGGCCGAAGGAATAACGGATGGCGTCGTCGATTTCCCCGACCGTCGCAACGCCGTCATGGACCAGCCAGAGGGCCTCGCGCCACAACGCTTCCTGCAACCGGTCGGCAATGAAAGCGTCGATTTCCTTGCGCAGCACGAGCGGCTTCATGCCAAGACCCGCATAGACCGCACAGGCGCGCTCGACCGCTTCCGGCGCGGTCCGGCGCCCGGCGGCGACCTCCACCAGCGGCAGCAGATAAACGGGGTTGAACGGATGCCCGACCAGCATCCGTTCCGGGTGCTGCATGGGCTCCTGCAAGACGCTCGGCAGCAATCCGGAGGTGGAGGACGCGACGATGGCTCCGGCCGGGGCGGCCGCATCGATTCCCGCAAGAACCCGGCGCTTGAGGTCCAGCCGCTCGGGCACGCTTTCCTGAATGAAGCCGGCGCCTTCCACGGCCTCGGCGAGCGATCCCGCGAAGCTGAGCGCGCCGGCGGCGGGGCGCGCATTGCCGAACATCCGGTCGAAGGCGCGCTCGGCATTGTCCATCGCCGCCTGCACCGCGGGCCCGGCATCCGGTCCCGGGTCGTAGAGCGACACGTCGATGCCGCTCAGCACGAAACGGGCCGCCCAGCCGCTGCCGATCAGGCCGCCGCCGACGCAGGCTGCGCGCTCGATGCCGCCTGTCACGGCGCCCTCGCGACCGCGCCGCGCTTTCCTCAGCGCTTCCTCAGCGCCAGCCGCTCGCGCACCGCTTCGGGTCCGAGCACCCGCACGCCCATGTTCTCCGCGATGGCGACTGCCCGGCGGACCAGGTCCGCATTGGTCGCCAGAACGCCCTTGTCGAGCCAGATATTGTCTTCCAGCCCGACCCTTATATTGCCGCCGGCGAGCAGGGCCATGGCGGCGTAGGGAAGCTGGTTGCGGCCAAGCGAAAAGGCCGAGAAGGTCCAGCCCGCCGGCAGGTTGTTCACCAGCGACATGAGCGTGCCGATATCGTCCGGCGCGCCCCAGGGAACGCCCATGCAGAACTGCACCATGACCGGCTCGTCGATCAGGCCCTGACCGGCCAGCCATTTGGCGAACGCCAGATGGCCGGTATCGAAAACCTCGATCTCGGGCCTGACGCCGAGCGCCTGCACGCGCCTGGCCATGTCCGCCAGCATGGCCGGCGTGTTGGTCATGATGTAGTCGCCCTCGCCGAAATTCATCGTGCCGCAGTCGAGCGTGCAGATTTCCGGCAGCAGCTCCGCCACATGGGCGAGGCGCTCCTCCGCGCCCGCCATGTCGGTGCCCGCCTGCGAGGGCGGCAGTGGCCGGTCGGTCGGCCCGAGCGTGAGGTCGCCGCCCATGCCCGCGGTCAGGTTCAACACCACATCGACACCGGACTCGCGCACCCGCTCGACGACCTCGCGGTAGAGCGCCGGGTCGCGCGCCGGCCGGCCGGTTTCCGGGTCGCGCACATGGACATGGACGACCGCCGCGCCGGCGCGGGCCGCCTCGATTCCCGCCTCGGCGATTTCGGCCGGCGTCACCGGCACCTTGTCGGACCGGCCGGTCGTGTCGCCCGCCCCGGTCAGGGCGCAGGTGATGAAGGCTTCGCGGCTGGGATTGAGCGCCATGGTCCGGTTCTCCCTGTCCGTCCTGCGCGCGTCCCTTCGGGACTGCAGCGCTGCAGGAAGTCCGTAGCCGTTCTATGACGCGGTGAAACGCCGGGCCGCGTCATCGAGGCGTATGAATTCCGCACCGAGGCTGCGAAGGCCCTGGATCAGCCTTTCCAGGAACAGCATCCGGTGGCCCCGGCCGATCACCAGCGGGTGGAAGGTATAGGTCATCAGCCCGCCCGGCTCGTGGCGGACCATGTAGCGGAAGTCGTCCAGCCAGTTCTCCAGCACGGCGTCCGTGCTTCTGAGGCCCGGCATGCCCGGCGGCATGAACTCGAAATGCGGCCAGTCGTCCGCGCTCCACGAGACCGGCAGCTCCAGAAGCGCGGTCTCCTCCCCGAAGGTCGAGGCGTCGTCGTCCCGGATGATGTCGCCGTGGCGCACCCGGTAGGGCTGCGTGTCGTGGCCCATCATCGAACTGTCATAGGCGAAGCCCCGCTCCAGCAGCAGCGCGACGGAATGCTCCGAAAGGTCCCAGGCGGGCGAACGGTAGCCGCGAGGCCGCGTCCCTGTAAGCGTCTCGATGGCGGCGATGCCTCTGTCCAGCTCCTCCGCTTCTTCCCCGCGCGAGAGCTGCGTCGGCGTGATATGGCGCCAGCCGTGATGGCCGATCTCGTGCCCGGCCTCGTGGATGCGCCGGCAATGGTCCGGCCAGGTGCCGATGGTGATGCCGGGAATGAAGAAGGAGGCCGGGACGCCGTAGCGGTCCAGCAGCCGCAATATGCGCTCCACCCCGACGGCGCCGAACTCGCCGCGCGACAGCATGGTCGGCGAAGTCCGGCCCCGGGCGATGAAGCCGGACATGCCGTCGAAATCGAAGGAGAGCGCCGCAAGGCAAGCCGTCATCCGCTCATCTCCTCCGACCATGGCCGGCCGCGCACCGACGCGGCGAGGCCGCCATCGACCACGAGCTCGGTCCCGGTAATGTAGGCCGCCTCGTCGGAAGCGAGGAAGAGCACGGCGTAGGCCACGTCCCAGGCCGTGCCCGCGCGGCCCATGGGCACGATGCTTGCGCGCTCCTCCAGCACGCCCTCGAAATCCTCGCCGTGGACCTCCTTCAGCCGCCGGGTAATGCGCGGCGTCGCCATCATGCCCGGCAGCACCGCATTGCAGCGTATGCCCTGCGGCGCATATTGCCCGGCGATGTTGCGCGTGAGCTCGTTGACCGCGCCCTTGGACGCCGAATAGGCGACCGACGGATAGGCGAAGCGCAGGCTCGCCAGCGACGAGTTGTTGACGATCGAGCCGCGCCCCTGTCCGGCCATGACCGGCAGCACATGCTTGCAGGCGAGGAACATGGACTTGACGTTGACCGTCATCAGCCGGTCCCAGTCGGCCTCGTCGAGGTCCACCGGGCCGCCGAGCACCTGGAGGCCGACATTGTTGAAGAGGATGTCGATCTGCCCCCATGCGCGATGGCAGGCCGCCACCGCCGCCTCCACCTCGGCCGCCGCCGACATGTCGGCCTGCCAGGCCTCCGCCACGCCGCCCTCCGCGCGGATCTCCGCCACGGTATCCTCGGCCGCCGCCCCGTTCCGGTCCACGCAGAAGACGCGCGCGCCCTCCCGCGCCATCAGCACCGCGCTTGCCCTGCCGTTCGACCAGCCCTCGGCTATCGACCCCGCGCCGGCGACCAGCGCCGCCTTCCCTGCAAGACGCCCGTCCATGGTTCGCCCTCCCGATCCCGCCGCGGCAGTATGGCACGGAAGGCCTCGCGCCCGTATGCGGCGCCGGCCGCGGCGGCGGGCGGGGTGCTGCCGGGCCGGCGGAGACCCCTGCAGAAATGTCATGTTTTGTCATGTTCCGTCATGCGGTCCTCTCGAAATGTCATGTTTTGTCATGCGGGGCCGTCCCTGCCGGGCAGTGCGGCCTGCCGGATTCACGCATCTGTCTTTGGTGGTTTCGCAACGCACGCCCCCAACCGTCGCCCCGGCCCCGCCTGTCCCCGCGAAGGCGGGGAGGGCAGGCCCCGGCGGTTGGGCCTGTTCTCCACCGGCTTCGGCGGTGGCGCGGGTCAGGGTCCCGGATCGGGTCCGGGATGACGACATGGACCCCGGATCGGGGTCCGGGGTGACGAAGAGGGAAGACGCGGTGATGCGAACGGGAACCGAGCGGGACACAGCCGGGCCGGCAGGCGCGCCGGATACGCGGCGAACAGGGATGTGCGCATGCGGCAAGCTGTGCGGCCGGAACTTCGGCGGCGGGCGCCAGCCTTGCGGCCGGCATCGCCGCCAGTGCGGGGCGGGGGTCGGTTGCGGTCATGCGTGCCTCCTATGATGGTTGTCCAGCGGGACCGGGGCCCTGCTGTTTTTTGAAGGTTGTGAAGTCCTCGAAGATCCAGCGGTTCTTGAGGGTTTCGTAGATGATGGCGAGGAGCTTCCGGGCGGTGGCGATGATCGCCTTGCCGGCGCCCCGCCGTTCCTTGACGCGGCGGTAATAGGCGTTGAGGTATCCGGAGTAGCGGATCGCGATCAGCGTGCATTGCACCAGCGTGGTGCGGACCAGCTTGTTGCCCTGCTTGGTGATCCGCCCCGGGTTGTCGGTCTGGTTGGAGCGGTTGACCCTGGGCACGATGCCGAGATAGGCGGCCAGCTTGTCGGCGTTCTCGAAGTCGTTGACGTCGCCGATGCCGGCCAGGAACACGGCGGCCGAGCGCGGACCGATGCCCTTGATGCTGACCAGGTTGTCGTAGCCGTCCATGGCGCTGGCGGCACATTCGATCTCCCGGTCCAACTCGGCGATCGACCCGCTGAGGCTCAGCGCCTGGTCGCGCACCACCTTGAGTTCGATCTGCTCGAGGGCGGAGAACCGACCGAAGTCGAGCGCCATCAGGCGGCGCTTGCTGGACAGGCTTTCCTTCTTCAGCTTGATCCCGTGCCGGTTGTAGAGCGCGTGGATCTTGTTCAAGAGCCGGGTGCGCTGCTTGACCAGCAGGTCGCGGGTATGGGTCACCGACGCGAGTTCGCTCTCGGCCTGCGTCTTCGGGCGGGTCTGCGGCAGCATGTCCTTCGACAGGAAGAAGGCGAGGGCGCGGGCATCGTTGCGGTCGGTCTTCTTGACCGATTTGCGGATCACCTGGAACTGCCTCGGGTTGACCGTCACCACCCGGCCGACGCAGGCGATCACCTGGTCGCGGAACCAGGCGCTGTTGCCGGTCGCCTCGACGGCGATCTCGTCGTCCGCGTCGAGGCTCAGGCAGAAGCGGTCGAGGTCCGCGGCGCAGAGCTGCCAGGTTTCGAAGGCTTCCGAGCCGTCCGCCGCGAGACGGCAGACGGTGAACGAGTTCTGATGAAGATCGACTCCGATATGGGCCATGGCTAGCCCGGATTTCTCACCGCGAGCGTCGTCCGGCCAAGTTTAGCAATCGGCTGGGTGTTGGCGGTGGCGGGTTTTGTATTTCGGTTTGAGGGCGCAGGGGTATGGGTTGCGCCTGAGGCGCGGTTCCTGCCGGGGGAT
>JAJDVH010000221.1 GCA_022826185.1 Alphaproteobacteria bacterium | reverse complement strand
ATCCCCCGGCAGGAACCGCGCCTCAGGCGCAACCCATACCCCTGCGCCCTCAAACCGAAATACAAAACCCGCCACCGCCAACACCCAGCCGATTGCTAAACTTGGCCGGACGACGCTCGCGGTGAGAAATCCGGGCTAGCGTCCAGTCGACGGTCTGGAGCATGGCCGCGCTTTCGAGCTTCGGCAGCACGATGCCGTCGAGCCACGGCCCGACGATCGCCTCCATGTCGCCGAAGCACCATTCGGTCTCGGCGGCGTTGACGCGCACGAAGCCCTTGCAGGGCCGCGGCCGCCTGAGCGCAGCGACCGCGTCCGCGCGGGCGGCCGGCTTCCCGGCGATCGCGACCGCGTCCTCAAGGTCGAGGATCGCCGCGTCGGCGCCCGCCTGGAACACTTTCTCCGCCATGCGGGCATGGTTGGCCGGGGCGAACAGGAAGCTCCGCCACGGCCCCGTCGAAAGAGCGTTCACGCCCCTGCCTCACATCGCGGTCATGCCGCCGTCGATGGTGAGGTTCTTGCCGGTGATGTAGTTGGCCCCCGGCGCGAGCAGGAAGCAGACGCTGGGCGCCACATCGCTGGTCTCGGCATAGCGGCCGAGCGGGATGCGGGCCATGGTCTGGGCGCCGAATTTCGGGCCCCGGATCACCTCGGTCATGGGCGTGACGACCGTGCCGAACGCCACCGAATTCACACAGATGCCGTAGCGCGCCCATTCGCGCGCCGCGCTCATGGTGATGCCGAGCACGCCGGCCTTGGCCGCGCCGTAGTTGATCTGGCCGATGGTGCCGGCCGTGCCGGCGATGGAGGACACATTGACGATCTGGCCGGGGCAGACGCCGAACTCGCCCGTCTCGGATTGCCGGATCATCTGCCTGCCGACCGACTGCAGAACCAGATAGACGGCGGTCAGGTTCACATTGATGACCTCGTCCCAGTATTCGCGGCTCATCTTGTGGATCATGGCGGCGCGAACGATGCCGGCATTGTTGACGAGCCCGGTGATCGAACCCCACTCGCCGACCATCGCCTCGACGATGCCGTCCGCGAGGCCCTGGTCGGTGACCGAGCCGTGGAAGCCCATCGCCTTGTCCTCGCCCAGCTCCTCCACGAGGCTGTTGATGCCCTCGCTGTTCAGATCGACCACGGCGGCGCGGCCGCCCATGGAGACGACGGTGCGCGCGACCTCGCGGCCGACGCCCTGCGCGGCGCCCGTGACCAGGACATTGCGGCCCTCGAGGCTGAAGGGATTGCTCATTTCGGCGTTTCCTTATGCATTCGGGTTCCGCTACCGTAGCCGCAACTGCGCTGGCGGCAAGCGGGAGAAAGGGACGCATGACGGAGACTCCACGCTGGACGAGGCGTCCGGAAGGATCCACCTGGGGCGATTGGGGGCCGGACGACCAGTTGGGGCGGCTGAACCTGCTGACGCCGGAGCGGGTGCTTGCCGCGCGCGAGGAAATCCGCCTGGGCGAAGTCTATTGCCTCTCCCTGCCGCTCGATTACCCCGGCCGCAACATTCTCAATCCGCGCCGCCACCCGCCGGTTCTGGAGCCGACGCAAGGGCCCGACGGCGCACCGCGCTACAACTATCCGCTCCAGCTCGACGATCCGCGCCATATCGACGTCGGCTGCGACGACCGGGTCCACATGACGCTGCAATATTCATCGCAGTGGGACGCCTTCTGCCACATGGGGCAGATGTTCGACGCGGACGGCGACGGCGTGCCGGAAATCCGCTTCTACAACGGTTTCAGGGGCGGCGAGGACATTATCGGGCCGGTCGATTACAACGCCGACGGCTCGCAGACGCCCCGCGCGGAACCGATGGGCGCGCGCAAGCTCGGCATCGAGACCTTCGCCGAGAAGGGCATTGTCGGGCGCGGCGTGATGATCGACCTGGAGCGTTTCTTCGGCCGCGAGGGGCGCCATCTCGTCACCTGCGACGAACTGATGCGCGTGCTGGAGGAGACCGGCGCCACGGTCGAGGAAGGCGACCTCGCCTTCTTCTACACCGGCTTCGCGGACCTCCTGCTGGAGATGGGCAAGGAGCCGGACGGCCCCCGCCTCGCAAACAGCTGCGCTGCGCTCGACGGGCGCGACGACAGGCTGCTGCAATGGGTCACGGACTCGGGCGTCGCGGCGCTCTTCGCCGACAATTACGCCGTCGAGCAGTCGCCCGCCCGCCCCATGCCGGGAGAGCGCTACGCCCACTCGCCGCTGCACCAGCACTGCCTGTTCAAACTCGGCGTGCCGCTCGGCGAGCTCTGGCAACTGGGGGACCTTGCCCGCCGGCTCCGCGAGCTCGGCCGCACGCGATTCTTCACGACCTGCCAGCCGCTCCGACTGCCGGGCGCGGTCGGCTCCCCCGCCAATCCCGTCGGCATCGTCTGACCCGCCAACCAGGAAAGCGACCGCATCCCATGGCCATCACCAAGGGCATCGAACAACTCCTCGCTGCCGCCCGCGCGAAGATCGAGGAAATCCCCGCCGCCGACGCGCTGGCCCTGCAGGACGACGAGTCCGTGCAGATCGTCGATATCCGCGATGTGCGCGAGCTGGACCGCGAGGGCATGGTCCCGGGCGCCCTGCACGCCCCGCGCGGCATGCTGGAGTTCTGGGTCGATCCGGCGAGCCCCTATCACCGCGAGGTGTTCGCCAGCGGCAAGAAGTTCGTCTTCTACTGCGCCAGCGGCTGGCGCTCGGCGCTGGCGGCGGAGACGCTGCAGGACATGGGACTCGAACCCGTCGCCCATATCGAAGGCGGCTTCACCGCCTGGAAGGACGCCGGCGGCCCGGTCGTCGAACGGCCCCGGAAACGGGGATAGCCGGCCCGTCCGGCCGCGTCGCTTCCGGCCGGCACGCAATTTGCCTCTATCCGGAGTCAGGTTGTGCTCTGCTGGAGTTCGGAAGCTGCAATGACTAAAATTTCATCAAAAGCTGTCCTCGGGACAGCATCGGCGCTCGTAATTTGCGCACTGTCCTTGCCTGCGTTTGCGGCAGACGGCATAAGCGGCGGCGATACCGCCTGGATCATGACGGCGACGGCGCTCGTCCTGTTCATGACCCTGCCGGGCCTGGCGCTGTTCTATGCCGGCCTCGTGCGCTCCGTGAATGTGCTCTCGGTGATGATGCAGTGCTTCGCCATCGCCGGGCTCATGTCGATCCTGTGGATCCTGTTCGGATACACGCTCGCTTTCGGCGAGGGCGGCTATCTGATCGGCGATTTCAGCCGCGTGCTCGCCTGGGGCATGGGCACGGAGGCGGCCTCCGGCACGATCCCGGAAAACGTCTTCCTCGCCTTCCAGATGACCTTCGCTGTCATCACCCCGGCGCTGATCGTCGGCGCCTTCCCGGAGCGGATGAAGTTCTCCTCGATCCTGGCCTTCTCGGTCCTCTGGCTGCTGCTTGTCTATGTGCCGGTCTGCCACTGGGTCTGGGGCGGCGGCTGGCTCGCCGGTATGGGCATCAAGGATTTCGCCGGCGGCCTCGTCGTCCATGCGACGGCGGGCGTTTCGGCGCTGGTGCTGGCCTCCCTGCTCGGCCCCCGGCGGGGTTTCCCGCGCGAGCTGCGCCCGCCGCACAATCCCGGCATGACGGCGATGGGCGCGGCGATGCTCTGGGTCGGCTGGTTCGGCTTCAACGGCGGCTCGCAGCTGGCCGCCGACGGCGGCGCCGGCATGGCGATCCTCGTCACCCACCTCTCCGCCTCGACGGCGGCGGTCGTCTGGATGCTGATCGAATGGGTGAAATTCGGCCGTCCGAGCCTTGTCGGCTTCGTCACGGGCGTCATTGCGGGCCTCGCTACGATCACCCCGGCGTCGGGCTTCGTCGGCCCGACAGGCGCGCTGATAATCGGCGCGGCAGCCGGCGTGCTCTGCTTCTTCGCGGTCGGCATGGTGAAGAATGCGCTCAAGATCGACGATTCGCTGGACGTGTTCGCTGTCCACGGCGTCGGCGGCATTCTCGGCACACTCCTGCTTGCGGTGCTCATGTCGCCGATATTCGACGGCCCCGGCTATGACGAAGGCGTCACGATGGGCGGCCAGCTGGTCACACAGGTCATCGGCGTCGTCGCAACGGTCGTCTGGGCTGCCGTGCTCACCTTTATCACCGTCAAGATCGTCGGCGCCCTGACGGGCGGCATCCGTACGAGCGAGGACGACGAGATCCAGGGGCTCGACCTCGTCTCGCACGGCGAGAGCGGCTACGATCTGCATTGATTCGGAAAGGAGACGTGCCATGAAGCTGGTGATGGCTGTCATAAAGCCGCACAAGCTCGACGCCGTGCGCGAGGCCTTGATGAGCGACGGCATCGAAGGCCTGACGGTCAGCGAGGTCAAGGGTTTCGGACGGCAGAAGGGCCATACCGAAATCTATCGCGGCGCGGAGTACACCGTCAGCTTCGTGCCGAAGGTGAAGATCGAGGTCGTGGTGGACGACGGTGCGGTCGAGCGCGCGCTGGAGACGGTGCGCGCAGCCGCGAACACCGGCCAGATCGGCGACGGCAAGATCTTCGTTTACGACGTGAGCCACGCCGTCCGCATCCGGACCGGCGAGAGCGGGCCGGAAGCCCTCTAGCCCGGATTTCTCACCGGGTGTAGGTGCATCGGGGCTCTGCATGTGAGAAAGTACTTCTGCTTCAAAGACTTGTCCTGTTGCAGAGGAGCGCCCCGATGCGTACAGAGTGTAACCTGACCCCGATGCGATTTGCACG
>JAJDVH010000202.1 GCA_022826185.1 Alphaproteobacteria bacterium | reverse complement strand
TGATCCCGGAAGGCCTCCTCCCGGTGAGTGAGCAAGGTGCGACCCTCAACGTTCAAGGCCAGGCCCGCCGTGGGCATTGCCCAGGCCAGCCCGCCGCCCAGTTCCACCCCAAAGCCGGTCTCGGCATCCCCGCCGTCATGGCGCGCCCCGACCGCCAGGGTGGGCGTTACCTGTCCGAGGTCCTCCAGCGCCATGAGCCAACTGCCCTCCAGGCCCAGCCGTAACCGGGTCACATCCGACTCCGAGGCCGCCAGGCCATCCTGGATCTTCTCCGAGGTGGTGCGGGCCCACAAGGCATCCGCAGTCACCGCCAGGGCCGGCCCCCCGGCCAAGCCCGAGTCATTCGCCGCCGGGGCCAGCACCGTGCCCCGGACCCCCAGCTGGGCCATGGTCCAGTCGAGATCGGTCGTGAGCGCGTCCCCGGTCTCCGGGGTAAGCGTCACTTCCCCGGCGCCATAGCCCGCCGCGCCCCACAGATTGAGGCGTTCCGACGCCTGGAAGGCGGCATACGGCACCGCGGCGGTCAGGGTGGCCTCCACCTTGCCGTCACCCGCCCGGACGGCGCCGTTACACACGAGCTGCCGCATCTCCGCGCTGAGGTCGTGGGCGGGACAGGGCGGGGCGCCGGGGTTCCGGTCCAGATAGCCGCCCGTACTGGCACTCTGGAGCAAGGAGACGCCGAGCAGCCAGCGGTCGCGGGCATAGTCCACCCCCAGTAAGCCGGTCGTGACCTCGCCATCGAGAGCAAAGGTGTCCTCCTGGCCGTCAAAGGTGGCGAGGGCGGCGCGGCCCCAGAGGGCGACACTGCCGCCGAAGGCATCCGGCTGGCCGGTGGCCGTAAAGCTGGAGCCGAGCAGGGCATCGCGCAGGGTAAACGTCTGGGGCGCGAGGCCGCCGGTGCCGCGGACTCCGGGCACGCCGGCGTCCCCATCGCCGATGCCGCCGCCGAATAGGGGATCCGCGCCGCCGAAGGTGGGATCAGCCCCCGTCCCCCCAGCCCCACCCGAGGCCAGGCCAGGCAGCACCAGGGTGGCGAGCCGCTCCAGGACGGAGGGGGCCGGGGTGGTGGGATCGGCGGCGGACGTCTCCGTCCCGCCGGGGCGGAGGTTAAAGGCCTGCCCGGCGAGGGTGCCGTGCGCCCCCGGCGTGCGGGGGGCCGTCAACCGGCCGGTAATGCCGTCCAAGGCCTGTTGCGCCATCGTGCGACCGAAGCGCGCGAGGAACGCCGCCGGCATCGGGTCCGAGTTCACGATGGTGCCCACGCCCACCCCGTCGGCGATCTTCGCGCCGCCCTTCGGGCTCGACAGCACCACTTCGAAGGTCTCCGAGCCCTCGTCGTGGTTGTCGTTGAACATGTAGACCCAGAACCGCTTGCTCGTCTCACCCGGACTGAAGGTGAGGGACCCGAAGTCGTACTGGAGGAAGTCCCGGTCCTTGCGCGCCGACACCGGCGTCGATTCCCGGGTCCGGTAGGAGACAGAGACCGGCCGGTTCGAGGCCATGCTCAGCTTGACCGTGAACCACATGAACCGGTCGGCTTCGTTGGCCGTCGCATCGCCGATGGCGAGTTCGGGCACCGCGGGCGCGGTATCATCGTCCACCACCTCGACCGAGGCCGTATCGTCCGGCGAGGCCGCCACCGCATAGCCCGCGCCCTTCGCCACCGTCACCGCGATCCGCCCGTCGGCCTCGTGCGCGCCGTCGTTCACCGTCGCCACGGCGAAGGCCGCCTCCGTCGTTCCCTTCGCAAGGGTGACGGTATGGGTGCCTTCGGAGGCCGCCGCCAGGAAGTCGCTGCCCCTGGCGTCCGAAACGGTGAGCGTGACCGCGAGGTCCGAGGCCGGTGCCCGGCTCGCCGTCACCGTGAACGCCGCCTCGGCTCCCTCGGTGAGAGAGGAGACTGCCGCGGAGACCGAGACCGCAATCGGCGGCTCGACGATGGCGAAGGCCGCCGTGCCCTCGCCCTCCGCCCCGTCGTCGAGGCCCGTGGCCGCAAGCGTGCCGGTTGCGACCGTCACCGTCTCGCCCGTCCCCTCGTCGATGCCGTCCGCCGTCGCGCTCAGCACCAGCGTCGCCGATTGGGCCGAGGGGCCGGTGAAGGTCACCGTGGGCGGTGTCGTGGAGTCGGTGCCCGCGAGGTTCGCGTAGCTCACGCCCCGGGGAACCGTCCCCGGCGCGGCCAGCGTGTAGTCGTCGCCCGGCGTCGCCGTGCCGCCAAAGGTCAGCGGTATCGAGAGCGTCTCGCCCTGTTCGAGTGCCCGGCCGAGCGCGACGGTGAGCGTCTTGCGCCCGCCCGCCTCGGCCACGTCGCCGGACGGCGCGGAGAGCACCGCCCGCAGCGCCGCGCCCGGCGGCGAGAGGCGCGCGGCCTCGATCTCGTGCAGCGCCTTCGCCACCGGCACCCAGCGGCTCATGCCCCGGTCGGCGAACACCTGCGCCTGGGCCGCCGACATCGGCTGGAGCGAGGCGTCCTCCACCTTCTCCCCGAACGCCAGCAGCGCCCGGTCCCAGCGGTCGGTGTGTGCCTTGTAGCTCTTCCACTTCGGGTCGTTGCGCCACCCGTACATCTTCGCGATCAGATCGGCATACGGGCCTGCCGCCGGCGGCGGGCCGTCATGGTTCAGGATCGTGAAGATCAGCCTGTCCGTCGCACAGTCGCCGACTCTCGCGCACTTTTCCCGCACCGCGTCGCTGTAGCCGTCGGGGTTGCCACCGAACATACTGTCGAAGTCGTAGAGCGACGTCCCCGCCACGCCGGTGAGACGCACCACGACGGTCTCGCCCGAATCCTCGTGCGCGTCGTCGATCACCTGCAGGTAGAAATGCGCCCGGTCCTGGCCCGCCGCGAGCCCGGTGCCGTCGCCCGTGCTGTTCAGCGCCGAGCAACCGTCGCCGTCGAGCGAAAGCGGCCTGTTGGAGCGGTTGAAGACCCGGTAGTCAGCGCCCCGCGTCGCCGTGCCCTCGAAGCACACCCGGAACCCCCAGGGGGTCGGGATCTGCTCGAAGGTCGGAGGCGCATTGACAGGCGGCACGCGCACCCGCATCACCGCGAAGTGCGCCCGGCCCGCCGCGCCCTCGCTGCGTTCCAGCGTGTTGTCGTAGCTCGCCAGGAAGGCGAAGTCGCTGCGGCTGCGGGGCGCCGCGGCCGTGTCGTCGTTCAGGATCGTGAAGGTCGCCATGGCGGTGCCCAGCGACACGTCCGGGGGATTTGATGTACCCCGCAGGGTCAGCGTCGCAATCACCGTCTCGTCCGGCTCGAACGCGGTGTCGCCGTTTATCCTGACGCCGATGGTGTTGAGGGAGCTCGTCTGGCCGGCGCGGACTGTTCCGTCGGCGCAGCTGCCGTGCTGGTTGGTGCCGCCGAGAAAGACCTGGTAGTCCTCGCCGGAGGGAAAGTCGTTGTTGGTGTCGGTATCGAGCGTCGCCGTGCCGCTGAAGCAGACCCGGAAATCCACGCTGCCGACCACGGTCGGCCCGGACAGGGTGACGGCAAAATCATCGGTGCTGGTGGCGATGCCGGAGTTGAACTCATTGCGGTCACCGGGAGCGGCAATGGACAGGGTCGGGGCATCGTCGTCGTTGACCGTCACCGAGGCCGAGGACGGGGTGCCGATGTTGTAGCCGGTGCCGGCGGCAAGGGTGGCGGTAACCGAGCCGTTCGGCTCGTCCGTCGAGTCGTTCGTCGTGCCAACGGTGAAGCTCGACGTGGCCGAGTTGGCGGCGACGGTGACGCTGTGGCTGCCCGTGCGGCCCGAGAGCACGAACTCCTGACCGCCGCTCGTGTCCTCCGAGATCGTGAAGCCGACCGTCAGGTTCGCGGTCGGGGCCGGGTTCAGATTCAGCGTGAAGGTCGCGTCGCCGCCCTCCGTCACCGCCGCGCCGCCGGTGATCGTGACGGCGGGCTGCGAGACTTCGCCGATGGTGATCGTGAAGGAGGCGTTTCTGCTGGAAACGTTACTATCTTCGACTGTCACCGTGAAGGTCTCGCCGTCGTCCGACACCGAGTCGTCGCGCGCCCGCATCTGGAAGGTGAATACCCGCGTCCCCGAATTCCACGATTCGGCACTGAAATTATTGCAGACATCCCAGTTGGGGCTGGCGGCAAGTGGGTTTGCAGCGCAGCTGTTGACTGTGGTAGCGGTACCACTTCCGGTAATGTTTGCCACAGGCGTCCCCGTCCAGGACGACGGAATGCCCGACACAGTGAAGGTCTTCGTCTCGCCCTCGGTGATCGAGGTGGAATCGATCGTCTGCGCGGCTGCCGGGGCGGCGAGGCCCGCGAGCAGCGGCAGGCACAAGAACGCCGCCAGCAGGCCGCGCCGCAGTCTCGGGACGGAATGGCGAACGCCCGCGACGGCGCGGGCGGAAGACTCAGGCGGGGAGGCGGATCGATTTAGGCGGCGGAACCATGCAGGCGCAAGTGGCTTGGCTTGGCTTGGCTTGGCTTGGCTTGGCTTGGCTTGGCTTGGCTTGGCTTGGCTTGGCTTGGCTTGGCTTGGCTTGGCTTGGCTTGGCTTGGCTTGGCTTGGCTTGGCTTGGCTTGGCTTGGCTTGGCTT
>JAJDVH010000162.1 GCA_022826185.1 Alphaproteobacteria bacterium | reverse complement strand
CGTCCCTTCCCGCGCCCCGGGCGAGAGCCTGAGCCAGAGCCGGGCCGCCATGCCCGCGATCTCCTCGGCCGGCAGTTCCCGCAGGTTGCCCCCCAGCCGCTCCAGAGCCTCGCCCGGCTCGCCCTCGACCATGTCCTGGACGGCGGCAAGCAGGTCCGGGTCCTGCTGCCGGCGGAGCTCGTCCATCTCCGCGACGCCCAAGCCCGCCTGCTGCATCTGCCGGAAGGGCTGGCCCGCCTGCACGCCCCGCAGCTGCCGGCTGTCGCCGACAAGCACGAGGCGGGCAATGTCGAGACGCTCCGCGATCCGAAGTAGTGCGCACGCCTGCGCCGTGCCCGCCAGAGACATCTCATCCACCACGACCACCGCGCCCCGGTAGCGCTCTCTCAGCGCGGCGAGCGTCCTTGCGTCGGCCACGCCGTCCGACACCTCTTCGCAGCGCGTGAGGAACCATTGCAGCGTCCGGCAGGCGAGGCCCGTCTCGCGCGAGAGCGTCCGGGCGGCGGAAGCGGACGGCGCCAGGCCCAGCACCCGCCTCTCTCCCATGCACGATACGGCCCGCCTCAGCATGGTGGTCTTGCCGGTGCCGGCATAGCCCTGCACCCCGACCACCCGGTCCCGGCTCTCCAGGATCAGCCGCACCGCCTCGCGCTGGCCTTCGGTCAGGCCCTCCACCGCCTCTTCGGGGACGGGAGCGTCGGAGAGCGACCTGACAGCGCCCATGCCGGCGACCGTCCGCTCGCGCACCTCGCGCTCGGCGCCCACCGCCCGCGCCGTCGTCCACGCCTCGCCCACGCCGCGCCGGATCGCAGGCAGAAGGTGCTTGTCCCGCCGAAGCTCGGCAAACGC
This sequence comes from Alphaproteobacteria bacterium, assembly GCA_022826185.1. GTDB lineage: Bacteria > Pseudomonadota > Alphaproteobacteria > Bin95 > Bin95 > Bin95. Next base: position 16,835 of record JAJDVH010000162.1, on the reverse strand, counting down.
CCCCTCGATCTCCTCAAGCCGGTAGAGGCCGGGCGAGTGCGCGAGCGCCAGCGCCAGCGCGTCCCTTGCCGGGAACACGCTGGCCCGTTCCTCCAGCTGCTCCAGCGCCCGCCAGGCGATCTCCAGCGCCGTCGGCGGCGCCGGGCGGCGCACGCCGATCTTCCGGAGCGTCCGCTTGGCGAGCCCGTGCTCCTCGGCGAAATCCCGCCACAGCGCCTCAAGCTCCGCCCGGCGCGGCTCGTTCTTGCGCGCACGGGTCGCCAGGGTCGCCGCCTGAGCGGCGCGCGCATTGTAGTGCCAGCCCTTCTCCCGGATGTAGTTCACGATCTGCCGCCGCCGGCTCGAGAACGCCTCCAGCACCGCCCGCGGCCAGCCCGAAATCTCGAACCCCGGAACCCGCCCGATCATCGACGGCCTGAGCGCAAAGCCTTCCCGGCGCAGCCGGTGCGCCAGCTCGTTGCGGTAGAAGGCCCCGATCAGCTTCTCCGACCGGCGCAGCAGGCCGATCTCGGCACTCCGCCACTGATCCATGTGGCGCGTCATGTTCGCGACCACGCAATGGGTGTGAAGCTGCGGGTCGTTGTTGCGGCTCGTTATATGCCGGAACGTCGCCGCCACCAGCGCCGGCGCGTTCACCTGCACCGAGCGCCGCTCCTCCCGGCTCCAGCGCCGGGTCCGCAGCAGCCGCGTCTCGATATGGTCCAGCGTCGCCCGCACCGCCGCATCGTGCGCGCGCATCGCCCTGGCCGCGCCCGGCCCGCCCAGCAGAGCCTCCAGCGAGACCGATTTCGGCGCCGAAAGCGTGATGTCCACACCCGGCCGGTGCTCGTGTTCACCGTCGCGCAGCCGGCCCAGACGGATATCCGCGCCCGGCACATATCCCTGCAGCACGCGCCGGAACTCTCCGGGCTCGACATGGCCCGTCAGCCCCAGCGCCGCCGCGCCGCTGCCCCGCCACCGGCTCGCCTTGCGGTGCTCGTCGCCCTTGCGGGCGTAGTAGTCCTCGCCGTCGTTGTTCGCCGGCGCGCCCGGTCCGAGGCCATGACCCTCGCGCCGGAAATAGTGCACCGTCGAGGAGGCCGAGGTCAGATTGAACACCGTCGCCACCATGCCACAAGCTTACGCCATCGCGGGCGGCGGTGCGCCTGCTATCCGACGCCTGCTAGTGGTAGGTCCCCGTCTTCGAGTAGCCGTCCGTCCGGCGGCGCGTCCATGTCCCCACCGGCCTGTCGTCGCCCATGCGGCCCTCATCGACGCGCCCGTTGGCGTAGACATAGCTCCAGCGGCGCCGCAGGTTCAGCCTGATTTTCGGGTCCGCGGTTGCTCAACGCCCGGCAATTTGTATGAAGGAGAACTTCTTTGACCCAGCGTCGGCAGGGACGATAGTCTGCGTGGACGGACGCCGGACCATACATAGGGGTACCGCCGCATATGGACCAAACGGCGTGCGAGACCGGGACGTGGGCCGATTTCGGGCTCGCGCTGGTGGAGTTTGCAAGGGAGGACACAGGGACATTCTTGCTGGCGGTGCTGCCCGTCCTGATCGTTGTGTTGTTAATTTTGGTCGCGCTGGCCGTGGTTCTCCTGTTGCTCTACCCCGGCCTTTCCCGCTTTTTCCGGGCCGACTACAATGTTCGACGGCAGAAGGCTCGCCTGCCACCGTCGCAGCGGGAGAACTCGGGTGATGACTGAAGTCGCCATTGTCGAACTCCTTTGGGTTCTTGCCCATGATGCGCTCTGGATCGTCGCTGCTGTCGTGGGTTACGGCTTGCTGCGTTGCGCATTGATCACGGCGACGCACCAATTTCGGACTCGTACAGGCATGGAAGCTGACAGCTTGGCGGCAGATGCACGAGTAGGCAGGAAGTCGAGGGAGTTTCTCGTCGGAATGGCCGATATGGCCTACCACCCTTTTACGCCGTGGCTGGTTATTGTCGGTATGACAGTGGGTTTGTTCGCGCCGTCTTCGATCGGAGAGCGGATGATCGAGGACATCCGGGCATCGAATGACCCGACGATACTGGAGGACCTGCTTCAATTGAAGGCCAGACTATGCGTTGCGCTGATGACCACAAGCCTGCTGGTCACGCTGCTGGCAATTCCGGTGCTGATCGTAGGACTTCTGGTCCGCGCATCTACTTCCCGCCTTCTCGAGCGCCTTGCTGCCGCGCCTGTTCCGGGACTTCGACGGAGTATGAACGCCGCGTGAACCATTCGTCCCGATCCCGGCAGCGGCAACAAGCGGCCGATCCGGAGGACAACGATTGGCGGCAATAGTGGATCCGGGCGCTGGCGGAGGCGGCGGGGATGAAGACCTTGCCCTTTCACCCTGAGGGAAGTGCCGGGCGAGAGCTGCCGGATGGTGCTGTACGCGGTGAGTCTCATCCGGTAGGTGTCACGAGCCGGTTGGTAGCGGCGATGTTGGAGAGGCGGACCGTGTGAGCAGGAGAATCGCTCCAATCCGCCGCGCGGTCTCGGAGAAATGCTGGACTTCTTCGGGGCGGAGCGGGCGACCGAGAATCTCGCGCTCGCGGTAGGACAACCATTTCTTGAGCACCTGGTAACCGCCGAGGCGGTAGGCCCAGACGACGGCGGGGACGTTGCGCCAGAAGGCTTTGCCGTTGAGGTGGATGTCGAACGTCGTATCGCCGAGGAAGGGGAGAGCGTCGCCCATCGCCGCTCGCTCGTCGGGTGCGTAGTCGCGTTCGACGGCGCGGCCCTGGCCCGGCATCACCGCGTCGCCCTGGCCATAGTGGCCCCAGCCGACGGTGACCGGGAAATCCTCTTCCGCCATGTTACGCCCACCCACCGTGGCGGGGACAGCGATGGCGGCAATCTCCGGCCTCAGTGGCGCCTGTGTGGCGCCGGCAACCGGAGTATCGGGGTCGAGCAGCGCGGCGAGTTCGCGCCCGCGCGCCGCCGACACCGACAGCGCCGCGGCCGCGCCATCGGCACCGCCATCCGGCCAGCCCGGCAGCGGGATGCGCGGCCACTCCATCCTGAGCGCCCCTGCATTGGCCTCACGGTACGTGGGATCATGCATCGTGGCGAGGACGTGGTGGAACAGGTCTGCTGCGCCGAGACCGAGTCGGTCGAGGTAGCGTTGTGCGGTGCCGGTCAGGTTAGGGCGTCGAGCGCCACTGCCTATATCGTCCTCTCTGAGCCACGCGGGGATTGATGTCGCACTGCGGTCCATCAAGTCGATACAGCCAATGTGGGATATGACCTGCGGAGAGGACCATTCACGACGTGGCCTCTGCTGCGTCACCAACCACGTATTTCCCTCGAAAACATGCTGCCTGTAGTCAGTTCGTGGACGATCCAGAAGCCCACCGTCCGACTCCCAATAGAGCCAACGGGTGTCGAACGGTCGATAGGCGAAACGGATAAAGCCGGCTTCGTCCGGCCCACCGCGATTCAGCAACTCGTCGCGCACGGCGTGAGCGTTGAACCGACCTCTCGTCTGCATAATGCCCGGGTAGCGCCGCGCTATTTCCTCGTGGCTCAGCGTCGCGTCGAAATAGTCCGCAATGCGTGCTCGCAGCCGATTGAGATCGACATCGACCAGAAACGAGTCCCGGCTGGTCTTTACGCCCGGAAACGACACCGGCAACAGCTCAGGCAGCGCCGGCCAATCGAACCACTCCTCACGTACCGCCGTCCGCACGAATGGCAGCCCGAGCGGCAGGACGGGTTCGATCCCCTCGTAAAGCGCGTCCGGCCCCGCCTCCGCCGTCGCGTTCAGGTCAGCCGGTTTCGCCTGTCCCCACAGATGCCGGAATTCCACCTTCTCCGCCGGCTTGTGCTCTGCCTTGCGCACCAGCGTCGCGATAGCGGTCCCGACCTAGATGCCGACCGGATTGCCTCCGGTCGAGAAGATGCTGGGGTCGGGCGAGCCGTCCGGCGCGACCTTGCCGGTCTTGTATTTGTCGCCGTTCAGGCAGTCGATCCGGATCGCGTCGAATGCATCTAGATAGCACTCGCGCATTCCGGTGAAGGAAAGGCCGTCCAGCCAGGAATAGTTGGAGATGAAGCAGACCACGCCCTCCCCGGTCTTCTCGGCAATGCGGCGCTCGGCCATGCGGAAGAAGCGCACATAGAGGTCGTTCAACCCCTGCCCCTCGGGCCGGCGCACCCGTGTCCTCGTGCGGTAGGCCTCGGAAAGCCCGCGCTCTTCGTCCACCGCCATGCCCGCGAAGCCGTTGTAGGGAGGGTTTCCGAGGATGACGAGTATCGGCCTGTCCCGCTTCACGCGCCCCGCCCGGTCGCGTTCTTCCTCCAGTTCCGGGAAAGCAACCACCTGCTTCTCCCTTTCCGTCGGCTCCCACCCTGTGAGCGCATTGGTCAGGAACACTTGCACTCGCTCGGTCCCGTCCCCGGCAAGCGGCGCGTCCAGCCCCTGCATCGCAATCCCGACTTGAAGATGCGCGACCACGAAGGGCGCGGGCATGATTTCAAAGCCGAACACGCGTTCCATCGCCGCCTGTTTCACCCGAGCGCCGACGAGCGCCCCGAGCCCGCGGCCTTCGAGATTGGCGGCGATGCGGCGAAGGACTTCCGCCAGATAGGCTCCAGTGCCGCAACAGGGGTCCAACACATAAACATTTTCCGCCGCCAGGCCCTCCGGGATGTCGAGGTCGTCCTTCAGCGCCCGGTCCACGCGCGCAACCATATAGCGAACGACCTCGCCGGGCGTGTACCAGACGCCAAGCTGCTTGCGCAGATCGGGATCGAACGCTTCCAGGAACGGCTCGTAGAAGTAGGGGACCGCATCGCCTTCGGCGAAGCGGGCGAAGAAGGCCGCCCGGTCCACCCGGTCCAGCGCGGCGGCCGTCCAGTCCAGCACCTCCACCAGGCCGAGCGGTTGCAGGCGGCCGGGATCGGAAAGCTGCTGGAACAGCGCCCGCAACACCGGAGCGCGCAGGTGCCAGACCGCCGTGCGCCAGTCGAACTGACCCGCGGGCGGCGGTGAGTGCCGCGCCCATAGCACCCAGGCAGAGAACACGCCGTAGAACAGGGTCTGCACCAGGGTCGAATGGAAGAACCGCTCTCCCCTGTCTCCCTTGAAGCGGACGCCCAGCGCCTCCTCCAGCGCCGTGCGCACCGCCTCCAGTTGCAGCGTGTCGCCCGCCGTCTCGACCCGCCCCAACCCGTCGCGCGCATAGGAGGCGAGCAGCCACGCCAGATCTTTCGGCTCCGAGAGCGCGGTTCGATGGGACAGCGCACGGGCAAGATATTCGCCGAGGCCCGCTGCCGTCCGCCGGGCGAATGCACGCGGCTTCTCCAGCTGGCGCCAGAAATCGTCCGGGTCGTCCGCCAGTCGGAAAGTCTCCAGCTTCGCCGCACCGCCCGCCGCGTCCTCGCCCACCAGCACGAAATCGCGCAGGTTGGTCACCAATACCAACCGGTAAAGGTCCAGGTAGCGGCCGGTCTGATCGCCCTCCGCCGTGAGCCAGGCATCGTCCCCCGCAGACTTGACCTCGACCACACCGCGCTCCGGCACATAGCCCTCACGCGGTTGCCCCTTCTGCACTTGCTTCGCGGCGTACAACCCGAAGTCAGGGCGACCCGCGCCCTGGTCCGCCAGTTCGCCGACGCAGAACACTTTCGGCGTGAGCGCTGCGCCGACTGCGTTCAGCAGGTTCCTGAGCGCGGGATGATAGGACAACTCCCCGGTCGCTCCGCCCGTGCCGCGGATGCGTCCGAGATCAGTGAAATACGCCTCGACTGACGCCACCAGTTTCTTGTTCGTTCCCGCCATTCCGCCTGTTGTCGCCGACGACGCAGCGATATGCAACCGTCCCCGTTGAGGAATCGTTGCTTGCGTACGCCGCAGCACGCCGCTTTTCGCAGCATGAGGAAGCCGACACTGCTTGTGATTTCGATATCGGTCTCCAGCGCGTGGTTCAGTTCAGCAACTCACGCCCGGACGCCCGGGCGCTATTCGGGAGAGTCCAGAGCCCACACCGCCGCCGACCGAATGAATGACATCGCCCATGCGCGAATCGATCTGGCTGGCGGCAAAGCGGCACAGCCCCGGCCGTTCACCGATCCGGTTCGAACACATATTCGGGCACGACCACCTCCCAGGCGTCGCATTTCATGGCGTCGCGGTATTTCGGATCCGAGGCCTCGCGGGTCCAACCGACCACGGCGAACACCTCTGCCGAGCGGCACCGTGTTCCGGGCGGCGGCCTGAACGACCCGGAGAGGCGTCCCACCGCTCGGCCGGCCCGGTCCAGCAGCGTCCAACGCCCGTTCTTTCCGACCCGCACGTCCAGGGAATCGCCAATCGACAGGGCAGCGATGGCGCCGTGCATCAGGTCGCCGGCAAGACGGCGTCCGGCGAAACCGAGGTCAATCTCCTGGAGGGTGGGCCGGACATGGCGGAACTCCACCGCTTCCGGGCTCGGTGGAAGCTCGGCGGCCTCCCGGAGAATCGTGGCGGGATGTTCGGCAAGCTCGTCCTGGAAGCCCCGCGACCGGTCCAGCCTTGCCAGTGTCAGGGTCTGCTGCGCCCTTGTCATGGCCACGTAATACAGCCGGCGCGGCGCATCGGAGTCCTCGCCGCGGCCTGTACGGTCCCAGCCTCCGTCCAGAACCGCCACATGGTCGAACTCCAGCCCCTTGGCGCGATGGGCGGTGAGCAGCAGCAGTCCCCGCTGGCGGCGTCGTATGTCCCGGCCCCACTCGGCCAGCCACTCGATGAAATGCTCTACCGGCGTTTCCCTACCGCCGGTTTCCAGTGCGTGTTCCTCGACGGCCTGGCGCAGCAGGTCGTGCCAGGGGCCGGAGGGTTGCTCGTCCGTCCAGCAGCGCAGGGACGCGCCGTCGACGATCCGCGTTTTGCGCCCTCGCAGCCATTCGACGAACGCCCGGGTTTCCCGCAGGCGCCAGAAACCCGGGATCTCCTCGTTCGCCATCTGCACCGGAATGTCGTGCGCCTCGCAGAACGCCCGCACCGGAACCAGGTATTCCCACTCGCGCGCGATAACGGCGCATTTCGACCAGTCCCACGATGGCGGCGCCAGCCTGGAGAGGCGCAGCAGTTCCGCCATGACGGCCCGCGCCTGAAGGACCGGGCCGCCACCGGCGGGCAGGATCTGCACCCTCCCGCGCGAGACCGGGTCCAGCGCCGTCCACTCTCCGCCCGGCGGGTCCCTCTCGCGGGCGCGGTCGACATGGATGGGATGCCCCGCCTTCATCCGGTTCCGCGCGGGCTCGATCACCGTGTTCGCCGCCGCCACGATATGGGCCGTCGAACGGTAGTTGGCCGTCAGGTAGGTGGGCCTCGGTCCGTAGTCAGCCTCGAAGCGCCGGATGAACTCCACCGACGCGCCGTTGAAGGCATAGATGTTCTGGTCGTCGTCGCCGACCGCGAACAGGGTGAGCTTGCCCGCATCGTCTTCCAGCTTCCGGCCGGCCAGCGCCGATATCAGATCGTACTGCTCGGAACCGACATCCTGGTATTCGTCGACGAGAATCCAGCGGAAACCCGCGAGCAGGCGCTCGCGGCGCTCGTCCGCCTCCTCAGGCGACAGCTCCTCGCCCCGCAGCAATGCGACGGCGCGGCGCATCACGTCCCTGAATATGCTGTCGTCCGGGCGCTCGGACCGGCCGGTAAAGCTCGCTCCCGCCAGGCGCATGGCGAGCGCGTGGCAGGTGAGCACGGTCACGCCGCGGGCATCGCCGCCGATCATCTCCGAGAGGCGGCGGCGAATATCGACAGCCGCGTGACGGTTGTAGGCAAGCGCAAGAATGCCCCGGGCGTTCTCGCGCCTGACCCGGATCAGCCAAGCGATGCGGTGGACCAGCACGCGCGTCTTGCCGGAGCCGGGGCCTGCGAGCACCAGGACGTTGGTCCGCTCCCGCTCGTCGGCCACGATGCGCTGCTGGACCGGGTTGCCGAGGCTCTCGACGATGGCCCGCCAGGACGCGGGCGTCGTCTGCCGGCCGGTCTCCCGGTCCCGCCCCGGCAGCCAGCGGGCCAGAAACGCCTCCTCCCCGAGCGCGAAATAGTCCATCGCCAGGCGCAGCGCCTCGCTCATGGCGGCGAGGCCGCGCTCGGCGAACTCCACCATGACGTGGATTTGCAGCACCTGTCCCCGGTAGTGCAGCGCGAGCGGCTCGAAGTCCGTCCTGGAGAACCCGCGCCGGTGCCGCTGCTCCAGCCGGATCGTCATGGCCGGACGGAACACCGCCAGCCCCTTGTTGAGGCGGATCGCCTCCTGCTCGTGCAACCAGAGCAGGGCCCGGTCCAGCAGCCTGGCCGGATTGCGGACCCTGCTTTTCAGGACCAGGTCCGACTCGATGGCCTGCAGGAGCTTCCCGAGCGTGGTCTCCGCCAGCAGATCGGTGCCGCGGCTGCCCGACGGCAGGCGGCCGAGCAGATGTTCCAGCAGCCGGCCGGCCGCCTCGCGGCGTATTTCGGCCCACTCTTCGAGGCTCTCCCATTCGCGCTTCAGCGTGAACCGCGCGGTCTCCATGTCCCGCTTGCGAACCGTGAGGCTGCCTGTCGCGCCGTCATCCTCGCCGCGTCCGTCTTGTGAGATACCCCGGACGATGCGGAACAGACGTTCCGGCAGCGGATCGGCCAGCCCCTGGTCCCGCAGCACCTGCGCGGCAATGCGCAGATGGAGGGACGAGCTGTCTTCCTTGCCGAGGTCGGGAGCGGCTTCCCGCATGTGGGCGATGAGCGCGGTCTCCAGCGCGGCCGCCTCTTCGAGGCGCTTGCGCGACGAGCGGTCCACTCCGATATGGACGAATGCAGTCAGCGCCGTTTCGTTGCTGGCGATGCCGAACCGCTCAAGGTCGTAAAGGGCGCCGCGCACACCCTCGGGACTGAGGCCCGAGACCCCCATCAGCTCGTCCGTGCTGATCCCTTCGTCGGCGCCCGCGCCGATCAGCGCCTCCGCGATCTGCAGCAGTTGTTTGCGATACGCATCCGCAATCCCGGCCCTGGCGAGCCGCCGTTCGGCCTCCTCAACCGAGCCCACCCGAAGCGAGGACGGAAACACCTGGACGACATTCTCTTCCCTGGTCAGGAGTTGGGATTCCTCCAGCCAAGCGATGGCAGTGCGCACCCTCGTGTCGTCGGTTGCGGAGTCGCGTTCGAATGCCTTCTCCTCGTCCTCGCCGAGGATCTCGCCGGCGGTCGCCACCACGTCGCCGTCAAAACGTTTCTTGCGGTCGAGATTGCGCAGGGCCCTCAGAATCCCGTGGATCTCCTCGCGGGTGAGCCGCGAGCGCGCGGACATGCCGAACTGGCGTTCGACATCGTCCGCCGCATAGAGCAGAACGCAGCGTGCCGGGGCGCGGTCGCGGCCGGCGCGGCCGGCTTCCTGGAGATAGTTCTCCAGCGAGCCCGGAATGTCGGCGTGGACGACCAGCCGTACGTCCGGCTTGTCGATCCCCATGCCGAAGGCGTTGGTGGCCGCGATCGCGCGCAACTCGCCGGCAACGAAACGCCGCTGCACGTCCTTCTTCGTCTCCGGAGGCAAGCCTGCGTGGAAACGGTCCGCCGCGACCCCCTTCAACTGGAGGAACTCCGCGATGTCCTCGCTCTGCTGGCGCGTCGCGCAATAGACGATGGCGCCGCCCGGCATGCCGGGCGGCAGATGGGCCTGCAGAACCTGAAGGATATCGGAGAACTTCTCTCCCCCGCTGGTCGGGATCACCTCGAAGGAGAGATTGGCGCGTTCGGCTCCACCGTCGAATACAGCCAGTTCGATACCGAGCTCGTCGCGGAAATGCCGGGCGATGTCCTCGACGACGTCGGGCTTGGCGGTCGCGGTCAGGCACAGCACCGGAGGCACCGGGCCGTCACCCGCCTTCTCGCGGACGAAACGCCCCACATAGCGGTAGTCTGGCCGGAAGTCGTGGCCCCAGCGCGACAGGCAGTGCGCCTCGTCAAGCACCCAGGCGCCGATCTCGCGCTGGGCCAGCGCCCGCCGCAGGGACCGCGAGCGCAACTGCTCCGGCGAGATCAGCAGGATGCCGGCGTCTCCCAGCCGGACCCGGTCCAGGGCGTCGGCGCGCTCCGGCATCGACAGCAGCCCGTTGACGGTCACGCAGGAGTCGATTTGGCGCTGCTCCAGCCCGGACACCTGGTCCGCCATCAGCGCGACCAGGGGTGAGATCGCGACCGTCAGCGCTCCGGTCTTGTCGTAGCGCGACAGCGCGGGAATCTGGTAGCAGAGCGACTTGCCCGTCCCGGTGGGGAGAATCCCGAGCGCGTGCCGGCCCGCCATCGCCTCCTCGACGATGGCCTGTTGCATGGGCCTGCCGTCCTCGTTCGCCGGTTCGGGACGAAAACCGTCATAGCCGAACCAGCGTTTCAGCTCCTTGTTCGCGTCGTGGTATTCCCGGCACCAGCCGCAGGCCGGATCGGTGCAGGCAGTGTCCCTGAGGCGCCGCACCAATCGGCCGGCCTCCGGAAACTGGTGGCGCACCCAGGGCGGCATTACGGAATTGTCGCCCGCCACGGACAGCCATGCCAGGGCATAGGCTAGAGACCAGCCAAACTTGCCCATGTCCGCCATGACCTCGCGCGCGTGGGTCACGCAGGCGGCATCCTCCAGTCTCCGTCCGATCGCCGCCCTGGCCTCGGCTTCCGACGGACGGCGAGCGCGCCGAAGCCGGGAAAAGAACAAGTCCAGAGCGCGGTCCATGCCTGTGTGGTCGGGGGCGCATAATCGGTGCCATGCGGCCAGCAGATCCGGCGCAGCCTTCGCCAACGCCTCACGCTCGTCTCCGAAGAGCTGGAGCGCCAGGCGGGAATCGCACTCGGGATCGTTCACCCGGCCGCGTTTGAGACCGCCGTCCTGGTAGTGCTTGATGAGGCTGTGATAGGGGTTGCGCGGAAACGCGAGCGGGCTGAGGCGCAGCGTGTCCACCGCCGGCAGCTTCAGCAGCCGGAGGTCCGGCTTTACTGCCCTGAGGTGGGGCAGGTCGAAGGCGATCAGATTGTGACCCAGCACGAAGGACGCGCCCTCGGCGAAATCGTCGAGCTTCTCCAGCGCGGCGGCCAGACCGTCGCCCGAATGCGTCAGGCTGGGGTCGGTATCGCCGCGCACCGCCCCAAAGGCATGAATGCGGCCGTTCCTGCCGACCTCAAGGTCGATGGAAACGCAGGACGGCCGGAACGGGGCACTGTCCGGCGGGGTGCCGGTCAAACCGCTCGTTCCGCCGTCCAGGGATCGACGACCTCGATCCCGGTGCCCGCGAAATCCCGGACATTGCGCGTAATCACCGCCATGCCGCGATACCGGGCGATCGACGCAATCTGGCAATCCCCTGGAGCGATGGGACGACCCGCGGAACGCCGGCCCGCTGCGATCACCGCGTAGGCGCGGGCGGCGGTGCTGTCGAACGGAAGAACCCTTCCGGCGAAGCCGATGTCGAGCCACCGGGTCATCGCGGTCTCCAGTTGACGCGACATTCGTGTCGATGACGTGTACACTCTAGGCGGCTCAGGAGAAATCGGGCGGCTCGCGCATCGCGCCGCGCGCGGGAAGGGCCAGTTCGACGCCGCCCAGCGGCGCGAAGCACTCGCGGGTGAACCTGGCGAAGTCGCAGGGCCCGTCCTGCCCATCGTTCACCGCCTCCCGAAGGATGACGCGCACCTCTTCCTCCATGGAACGACGATGCTCCGCCGCACGCACGCGCAGGCGCGTCTTCACGTCATCGTCGAGATTGCGGATCGTGATACTCTCCACACCCGAGTCCTCCGGTCGCCGTTGGGCCGCATTCTATGGGCGACTGCGATGCAATCAAGATACCGGTGCGGCACACTCCCATCGATAGGGCCATGGCGGTGCCGCGGCCATCTGTAGAGTGGAGTTTCGGCAACTTTCGGCGCTTCGTGGGTGTGCGACTATGTTGGGATTTGTCTTCTGCCCGGAGGCGTGCGGGGATACGGCTGGCGCGCATGCCGTTGGGGTGGGTCAATTCTCGTTCTGCGCATTCCACTCGTCGTCCCTTCGGTCGTATTGTGCGCCCGTGTCGGACAACGCCTGAAGGGTCTTACCGGCCCATCTCCTTACAGCCGAGGAGGAATGCCCGTCCCGCAGTCTCGCTAGCGCCGCGTTGTATCGCCCGAAAAAGGAAGAGGCCGAGCCCCCAAAGCCGCCTGAGAATATGTTGCTGTCCAATGCCTGCCGCACTCTTGCCCGGCCCCCGAACTCCTGGATCAACCGGCTCATCCATGGATGCAGCCCTGCTCCTCGGCCGCCGCCGTCATCCAGAAACGGCAGCGTCTCGGCTGCAAATGCGGCCGCCTCGTCGCCATTGGCGCGGCACCAGGCGAACAGCACCTCCTCCGGGAGGCAAAGGATGGGCGGGTCGGCTTGTCGCTCCGATAGCCCTTTCCCCAACAGGAAACGCAGCCGCACGGCGTTGACTCCCTTGGCAAGAATGCCCCCGCCCAGGATTTGCCAGGATATTTCCGGGAATCCCTCGAGAAGCGGACGAACGAGGTCTTCCATCATGAAATCCAGATCGTGGTCTTGCTCGGCGACGAGAGCGGACGACAGGGCCATCGCCGTGATGCGTGCATCCGCGTCGACGCGCCCCTGATCCAGCAACCAGGTCATCACCGTCTTGAAGTGGTACGGCAGCATCGGATCGGATGTCGACGGGGGAAGCTGCGTGACGAGATTGTGCGCAGCCTTCACAAGCTGCGGCCTAAGGCCTTCCAGCGCTTCCATCCTGTCGACGACATACATGCCGATCAGGTGAATGGCGGTCTCATAGCCTTCGGGGCTGTGGTCCAGAAGCGCATCGAACAGCGGGGCCGCAATGTTCGGTTCAAGCGGTTTGAGGACCTGCCCCATACCCCACACGGCCAGCCCCCGGGGATGAAGCAGCCCGGCTTCCACTGCCGAAATGGCTTGGGTGATATCCTCTTCAACAATGCCTCCTCCTTGGACAAGGGCACGTCGCCAGCAAAGGTTGGGGAAGCCCGGCACGAGAGCCGGTTCCTCCGCCGCCAACCGTTTGACGGCTTCGGCTTCTGCGGCGAGACGATCGGGAAGCCCGGACACGTAACCGGCGAGCAGGTCGAAATCGCGGGCGCCATCGGGCGCGGCCAGAACGGCGTCGAGAATGGGGTTGCGCCAGTCGAGAGGCGCGACAGCGTGTTCCGCCACGGCCTTCCCGAAGTCGGACGTCATCCGCCGCCTGTTGCCTCCCGATTCCCATCGAGCCAAATCGGGCAGGATTTCCCGAAGATCGTTCGGCCGCTGCAACATCTCCATCGCAAACTTGCGAACGGCATCGTCCTGCCGTTGAGGAATCCGTTGGAAATCGAAGTCGTCATCTCCATCGTCCTCGATGAGTTGGTCCCAGGACACGTCGGTCACGATGGTGCGCAGCCGTGCAGGCAGGCTCTGCGGTTCGAGCTTGCTCATCAACGAGCGGATACGCGCCTCTGTTTTCCGGCGTTCGTCGTTTTCCGGCATTTTGCGGACGTGGAACGCGATGAAGTGCGCCAACGCCTCACGACCCTCCAGCCACAATTCGCAGTGTGGCGCTACGGTCTCGACCGCCTGCTCGACCAGGTCGATGAAACGACGCGATGCAAGGCTACGCAGGTTTCCGCCGAGACCCTTCCGGGCGATATCGGCAACGGGCCCGGTACCGGAAGCGAAGCCTGAGAGCATAGCCACGCAGGCTTCAAGATAGGCGAGAACCGCCTCTTGTGTCGGTGGATGCCATGGTTCGAGCGCCGGACGCGCCCCATGGATTTCGGCACCTACTGAGCGTGAAAACCGGTCCACGCGAGTCCCGTCGATCAGGGCCTCGACAAGGATTTTCCGTTGTTCCGGGTCGTCCGAACTGCACAGATCTTCCAGAAGTTCGTGCCGCGCTTCCCCGTCAGCCGCCGTGTTCCCGAGCACGAGAGGGAAGAGGGCCTTGAACTGGCGGGTCGCGTTGTTTTCCCATGGCTCCGTTTCCGTTAGGGCCAGACGCAGCAGCAGGCGCGCGCCGGCATCGAAACTCTCCGCGGCGAAGGCAATCTTCTCGAGAGTCCGGACCAGTTCACGGCGAACATTATCAGGAAGGTCACGCAGGTCCACGATCTCGTCGAGAGACCGCTCGATCCCGTCCACCACCGATGAGGGGTCGATCTGAGCCAGGCTGTGCAACACCTCGGCGTGGCCGGGCCGCAAAAGGCCGTCCCGGCCGTCGAACGGACCGCCGGGGTGGCAAACGTCCCTGACGACCTCCTGTCCCAATTCGGTATCGCTCAGCAAGGCAAGCTGTTTCGCCGCACTGACCTTGAGGGCGCGGCTTGTCGATCCACCACCAAGGACTGTCCGGCGTTTCGCCTTGCTCCAATTTCGCCATTGTCGTGCGGCCAGACGCACAGCGATGGCGCGCGGTTCGAGGGTCGCGAAACGCCCATGTCGTCGGACAACGCCACGGTCAATCATGAGTTCGTACATGCTTCGGAGATCGTCGTCCGCGATTTGAGCTCCGAACGATGCAACTTCCTCAAGATCGTCACTACCGTCGTTCTGGTCCGCATCCAGCGCAACGAGCTGAAAGGCAGCCAGGAGCCGCGCCGCCTTGAGCAGCAGGTTGCGCTCGCTCGTCCGGCGCCCGGCTACATAGTCTTCGGCGATGTCTTCATCGGCGGCGTATGCCACAGGCCGTTCGACCCTCCAGACTTGCGCAACCTTGTGCGCGATTTTCGGGTTGCCCTGCGAAAACCGCGTGAGACGACGGAAGTCCTCGGAAGGAAGTTCGCGGCATACGATCCCGATTACGTTCTCGACTACGGCAGCGGGCGCTTCGGGGAGCCTGAACATCGCTTCCCGGGAATCGACTGCGATAGAGGAGCCTTCCGCTATCTCTGGAGGGAAGTCGTCGTCGATAGTAACCAGGGAGACACAACTCGCGGCCTGCAACGCACTTCCGGCAAGGATGCGGTGAGACTCGGGCGGGCAGTTGTCGGCAACCACAACAGCTCGCTGCCTGTTGTCCACCAGGGACTGGACCGCCCGGTTAATCTCGGTTGGGGCGGACTCCGAAAGGTCCGCATACATCACCAGGTCGGCAATGGGACGACGGCGCGCCTCTGCCGTAGGCGCCAGCGCTTCGAGAGCGAGGCGCGATTTCCCGATACCGGATGCGCCGACCACGCGAACTGCCCGGCCCGGATGGGCCGCAGCCGTCAGTACGGCCTTTTGCAGAGCAGGCAGACGTTCGTCCTCCACCCACGACAAGGTCTCGTGCTCCATCCGCCGCCGCCATCGATCCGAAGACCTGAAGGGTCCGACAGGCCGGCTTGTCCACTCGTTCACCCAAATCGCTACCGACGGGTAATGGTTGATCCAGTGCGCCAGTTGTTCGGCGCCACGAACCCGGATCCGCTCTTCATCCACGTCCTTTCCGGCATCGCCCAGTACCGAGCGGATGCGGTCTTCGCGATCCTGGATTTGTTGCTGTGTATAGGTCTGGGCGCAGAGCAGAATATAGTAGCCGCCCCGGTCCAGTACGGAACGGATCATCCGTTTCACCCGGCCGTCACGGCCCAGGACTTCCTTTGCCGCGGCGGCCGGGGAGAGGTTCCCTGTCTTCATTTGGAACTGGCAGAGCCGTCCAGGAAGGAATTCCGTTCGGGAGGGCCCTTCCGTCCACTGGATGCGACCGTCCTCGCCGCCGTCAGCGGCCGTGACATCGTCGGCTACATGAATTCCATATTGCGGCAGCCCGTGCGCCTGCGCTTCGGCTGACAGCAGGCGCCGGAGAAGTGACGGGAAGGCCTGAGGCGGAATCGCGCCTACAAGTCGTCCCCCGTCAACCTCGAAAGGCCCTGCCTCGCGTTCTCCTCGCAGTACTCCGAGTGCCGCTGGGTTCTCATCGAGGAGCCGCAATAGCCGCACTACGGATGCCGATGGGCGTACCGTTCCAGATTCATACTTCTGGAAGGCTCTCGGCCCGCCACCAATCACTTCCCCCGCCTCTGCCTGCGAGAGATTAAGCCGCTGCCGAATGGAGCGGATATCAGATGGACTCAAAGATGACACCATATTCATTCCTTTCTTTAGCACCTTCCAATTATCCACCTTTATGGTGTCGATCTAGGAAATATCCATATGGGCGTCAATATGGTCATCGCGATGAGGCGACATTCCCGGCGACAGTGTCTAATGCGAGCGATGGCGAGTGGCCGGTGCCGCGCCGTCGATGATGGACGCGATCGCCTGCCCGACCCGTTCGGCAGCTTCCTCGATCTCGCGGTCCCCGACATGGGCGTAGCGCATGGTCATGGCGATATCGCTGTGACCGAGCAGGCGGGCGACGACCGGCAGGGGAACGCCGTTCATCGCTGCCTGGCTGGCTACCGTATGACGGAGGTCATGCAGACGGACATCTTCGATCCCGGCCTCGCGCCTGACACGATACCAGAGCAAGGGCTCGCGCGATCGAGGACGGGACGGGTCCTTGACGGACGGAAACAGCCAAGGACCATCGCCCTCCGCCATGCGACGCTCGACGATCTCCCGGGCCGGGGCATTCAGAAGGACGGTTCTCGGTCCCGTCTTGCTGTCGGCGAGTTCGAGCCTGTCGCCTTTCACTTCCTCCCGGCGCAGGCGAAGGATCTCGCCTCTGCGGCAGCCGGTCAGCAGCAGCAGGCGGATGATGTCGGCCTGCTGCGCTTCGGAGGCTGAGCCATTGGCATGGCGGTCTAGCCCGGATTTCTCACCGCGAGCGTCGTCCGGCCAAGTTTAGCAATCGGCTGGGTGTTGGCGGTGGCGGGTTTTGTATTTCGGTTTGAGGGCGCAGGGGTATGGGTTGCGCCTGAGGCGCGGTTCCTGCCGGGGGAT
>JAJDVH010000263.1 GCA_022826185.1 Alphaproteobacteria bacterium | reverse complement strand
GCCAAGCTCCGATAGGGCCTTGCGCCCGCACCATCGCCCCGACGCGACGCCAAGCTCCACCAATCCCCCCGTGGCTCCGTTGCGCGCGCGTGTCCCAAAGAACCATCACATCGGGGATCGGCCCCGAGCGTGCAACCGATCAGGAGATCGACATGACCTTCGATATCGACACCATCGAGACCGCCGCGCAGTCCGCCACCGCGGCCATCTGCGAGAACGCCCAGCTCTTCGGCGCGGCGCCCGAGCGGGACGAGTTCGACACCCGCGAGCTCTGGGACCGCGACGACGCGCTGGACGCCGTGGCAGAGTCGTTCCGCATCCTCGCCCAGGGCGTCGCGCCGGACGGGTTCCAGCTCGCCGACGAGCGCGAGAGCCTGCTGTGGGGCTTCGTCAACATGCTCGACAGCCAGGTGCGACGCCTCGACCGCGCCGCCGACAAGCTGATGCCCGAGCTCCGCGACCTCCAGCGCGCCCAGGACGGCACCGAGATCAAGTCCCGCGAGCTGGAGCTGACCACCGCGCGGGCGCAGAACCTGACCGACCGTCGCGACGCCTTCGAGATCATGCGCGACGCGACGGCCGAGCAGTACCGCAGCGAGACCGGCGACACCTGGCGGCCCCGGCGCGGATCGCACGCGAGCCAGACCGGCAAGCTGACCAGCGCCGCCATCGACGCCCGCGACTTCCAGCGCGCGAGGAAGGACCGCGAGACCACCGCCCACCTGCCGCAGGGGACGCTGGTCGCCATCGCCGGCGGCAAGGACGTGCAGGACCCGGCGGCGGTGATCGCCAGGCTCGATCAGACCCGCGCCAAGTACGCCGACATCGTGCTCGTGCATGGCGGCGGCCCCGGCGTCGAGCGGATCGCGGCGCGCTGGGCCGAGCGGAACGGCGTCGACCAGGTCGTCTGCAAGCCCGACTGGGACCGCCACGGACGGGCCGCCCCGTTCCGCCGCAACGACGAGCTCCTCAACCTCCTGCCGAAGGGCGTCATCGCGTTCCCCGGATCGGGCATCACCGAGAACCTCGTCGACCGCGCGCGCCAGCTCGGCATCCCGGTGATGGCCGCCTGACCGCAGCGCCTCACGGGCCGCGTCGTCTTCCCGGCGGCGCGGCCCGCTTCCTTTCGTGTCGACGGTGTTGCGGCGGCACCGTCGTCCTCGCGCGCGCTACGCGCCGCGCTCGTGCTCCGGCTCGCTGTCGCTCGCCGATCGCCGGTGCGTTCGCTTCGCTCGCACCGCTCCGGACGCCTCCGGCATCGCGCTCCGCGCTCCCGCCTTCGGCGCCGTCGCCGCGCCGTTCCGCTGTCGCGTCACTCGCCGTTGCACCACCGCCGGCATGACTGCCGACGCTGGTGCCGGCCTGCTCGGCACGGTGCTTCGCACCGCTGCCCTCGCTCGCGTCGGCGAGGCCGTCCGCTCACACGCCGCGACGGCTCCGATCCGCCGGGTTCTCCGGCGTCGATTTCCCCATCGCTCATACATCGCGAATCGTGGTCCTGACCCGCCGGGGCGGGCTTCGGGGTCACACCCGACGCATCGATGATGCTGGTGGCGCTTGCGCGCTTTTGCGGCGTCCTGCGGGCGCCACGTTCGCCTCCCGGCGCCTGTGGGCGCCTCCCTGTTGTTGGATCGAGCGTGTATCGGTGCGATACACGCGGCTTCTCATGACCGGGGCGGCGTCAGGCGCCGCCTGCGTCCACCGATACACGGACCGACATACGCTCAGACACGGGATAAACACTGACCGATACACGGACCGATACACGCGCATTGCGCTGGAAATGCGCGGGTAGCGGCCCCTGGCGGCTACCGATACACGTTCGCCACGCGCCCGCCCGGCTCAGTCAGCGGCGTCCCCGCGGAGCGATTTCTGGAAGGCGCGGGCCTCCGCTACGAGCTTGTCTACCTCGTCTTCGCGCCCTTCGCGGGCCATCGCATCGCGCCTTTCGGTCGCCAGGAACCAGGTGTAGCGGAACATCCGCTCGATCAGCGGCCCCATGGAACCCCCAACCGGGCCCGGTCCGACGCTCTCCGGCGCCCGCGCGAGCTCCAGGATCCGTTCGCGGACGAACTCGGCGGCCGGCATTTCATGGGCGGCGGCGGCCTTCTTGACCTCTTCCCATTCCGATTCCGAGAAGCGGATGCCCCGCGTCTTGCGGGCGTCGCCCGACTTGTCGGCCGCATTCTCGCCCGCGGCGGCCTCGTTGCGGACCTCTTCGCTCATCTCGGCGGCCCCCTAAAAGAACTGCTGCCCCGGTTCGCGGGCCCCGTTCCGGGCCTTCCCGAGGGTCTCGAAGAGGTTGCAGGCGGCGCGGAACCCCTGCGGCGTCTTGCTCTCGCCGAAGCCATAGACGGCAAGCCCGCCCTCCCGCAGCCGCTGGGCGAGCCGCGTGAAGTCGCTGTCGCTCGACATCAGCGCCACCCCGTCCAACCGCTCCCGGTACATCAGGTCCATCGCGTCCACCGCGAGCGCGATGTCGGCCGCGTTCTTGCCCCGCACATGCGACGGCTGATGGCACGGCACGACCGCCCAGATGCGGATCGCGGCGTCCCACGAGGCGAGGCGTCCGTTCGAGAAGTCGCCGTAGATGCGCCGCACGCTGGCCTCGCCGAGCCTTCGGGCGGCCTCGAACACCGCCCGCGCGTGCCGCGCGCTGGCGTTCTCTGCGTCGATCAGGATCGCGAGACGCGGCTGTCCCATCCCTTGCGGCATGTCGATCCCGTCACAACCCAAGGTCCATGCCTCCCTTTCCGCGATCGCGGATCGGCGTTTCGGGTTCCTTCGCGGGCGATTTCGACGGGGTTGTCTCCGTCCCCCGGTCCTTCGCCGCGCCCGGACCGGCCCCGCGATCCGCCCGGCGCTCCGCGTCCAGGGCGGCGTCCGCAGACCTGTCCGGCGCCTCGCGCTTCATTTCGCCGATTCCTTCGAGCGCCGCGATCCGCTCGCCGGTGGCCTCCTGGAGCTGGGCCCGGAGGTCGGCCGCATCGTCGGTCACCAGCTCGGCCCGGTCGCGGGCCCGGCTGATCTCGACATAGAAGCTCTTCTGCGTGGTCAGATGCGGATGCCTCGCCTCCATCGCGGCGATCACGTTGTCTACGGTCCGGCCCTGGAAAGCGTGCACGGTAGAGGCCCAGGCGTGATCGAGATGGCGCAGCTGCGGGTCGCCCCTGGCGAGTTCGAGGGCCTTGCCGTCCTCCAGGCGGAACGTCACCCGGCCGTCCTTCACCGCGACCACGTCGGCCGTGCGGCTGTTGACCAGGCCGAGGCCGGCGTCGTTGCGGGTCCAGCGGATGCGGTCGCCGGCGCGGAGCTCGATGTCCTCGACCTTGTAGACCTCGCTGCCGCCCCGGCGCCCGCCGATTTCTTCCGGTCTCCAGGCGACGGAACCGCCCTCGCCGTCGGCGAGCAGCACCGCGCCGGCCCTGCGGTCGACGCCCGTGACGCGCCGCTCGTCTCCCTTCTCGACGCCGATACGGAGGTAAGGGCGGTGGAACGCCACCACGTCGCCCGGCTCATAGTTGTCCGCGAGCGCCTTCTCGGCATTGGTGTAGCCCTTCGAGACCAGCCGCTCCGACCCCATGGCGGGGCCGTGGATGCGGCCTTCGCGGTCGAGCCGCTCGCGGATATGGCCGTTGATCGCCTGGCGCAGCTCGTGCGAGGGCGCCATCACGCCGGTGTTGGCGCGCCCCTCTTCGTCAAGCCTGAGCCATCTTGCGGCGACCGCGCCGGCGATATTGTCCGCCTTTACCTCGGCGACGTTGGAGCCGAGCTTGTCGAACGCCTTGCCGATCGCGCCCGCGAGGCTCGCCTCGACGGCTTCCTTCAGGGCGGGATCGCGCTGGCGCATGATCTCGTCCATCACCGCGGTCTGCATGCCGGCGGCCTGGAGCTGCGCGAAGGGCTTGCCCGCGTCCACCGCGTCGAGCTGCTTCGCGTCGCCGACCAGCACGACGCGCGGGACGCGGAGCTCGTTGGCGATCCGGAGCAGGTCGCGGGCCTGGACGGTCGAGGCGAGCGAGCCCTCGTCAACCACCAGGATGGTCTTCGAGAAGGCCGCGCGCATCTCCTTCGCGCCCCTGTTCGTGAGCCTGCCCTCGGCCACCCCGGCGTTCCTCGCGAGGAACCTTTGGAGGGTTTCCGACTCGATCCCTGCCTCGGAGGCCAGCGTCTGCACCGCCGAGGCGGACGGCGCGAGGCCGGCCATGCGCCAGCCCTTCTTCTCCGCCAGCGTCCTCGCCCGGTTCAGCATGGTGGTCTTCCCCGTGCCGGCATAGCCCTGTACGCCCACCGTGCGGTCCTTCGCCGACAGGATCAGCTTCACGGCGTCCTTCTGGCCGGCCGTGAGAGGGCCCTTGTTGAGATGCCCCTGCACCTGCCAGCCCCGCATCGGGGCGCGGCCGCGGTCCCGGCCGGCCTGCATGAGGGCCACCGCCTCGCGCTCCTCGCCGACAGTGCGGTCGGTAGCGAGCGAGTCTTCGGCGCCCGGAATGTCGATGCCATGCAGCGCGCCTTCCTTCTCCAGCGCCGCCACCTCGCGTTCCACATCCGTGACCAGGACCGCGCCCGGCGCATGGGCGAGCGCGGCGGTCAGCAGGTCGGCCCGCGAGAACACGGCCTGGCGCTCGGAGAGATGCGCCATCGCCCAGGCGACGGCCTCCGCCGCGGGCGAAGGCGGCGTTGCAGCATAGGCGGTCTCACCGCGCGCATCGCCAATGTCCGGCCGCCCGGGAGCCTCCGGCTCCGGCGTTCTGCCGGATTCGAAGCGGGATTCCGGCACCGTTTCCCGTTGCGGCGCGGCTGATCTTTCGACCGCCCCGGCTACCAGCGCGCCGGCATCGAGGCCGATATCGGCGGCCTGGCGCTGCCACACCGCCCCCAGTTCGTCTCGGTCTATGTCGCGCTTCGAGGCCCGCGTCATCAGCGCGGCGCGTTCGGCGATGCGCGGATTGTCCGCGGAGGCGCCCAGACCGCGCTCTTCCATCGCCGCCTCGATCTCGGTGCGGCGGCTCGAGAACGCCTCGATCTCCTCCCTGGAAACCCCCGCGATCTCGAAGCGCCCGTCGGCATGGGTCTTCTCGATGCCGTAGCCCAGGTCTCCGAGCCTCCGCGCGAGCTCCGCCCGGTAGAGCGCGCCCAGCAGCATCTTCGAGCCGTAGAGCTTCTCGTTGGCCATCGAGCGCCACTTGCCGTCCTCCCCCTGCACCATGTTGGCGAGCACGGCGTGCGTATGAAGCTGCGGGTCGAGATTGCGCGACGTGTCGTGGCGGAACGTGGCGGCCACGATCTTCTGGTTGCCCGCGCGCACCATGCGCCCGGTCTCCGGGTCCTTCATCCTGGTCTCGGCCGCGTTCCGCTCCACCCAGTCGAGCGCCGCCGCCACGGCCCGGTCGTGGACGTCGACGATGCGCTGGTCGCCGCCCACCAGCGCGGCCAGCGAGACCGACTTCGGCGCCGAGAAGGTGAGGTCGCGGCCCGGCCGGTGCAGGATCTCGCCGTCCTTGCCGCGCCGGCCGAGCTCGGTGCCGGACCCGTCGGGCACCTTGCCTTCGAGCACCGCGCGGAACGTGTCGGGATCGACCGGCCCCTTCAGCCCGAGCTCTTCCGCTCCCTTGCCGGCCCAGCCGCTGGCTTCCCGGTGCTCGGGATCGTCCTTTGCGTAATAGCCGTCGCGCTCGTAATAGGACGCGCCCTGGGCGGCCGAGGAGAGCGCGCCGATCGAGAGCATGTCAGGCCCAGTCGGAGGCGCGGCCCGTGACCGGGCGCGCGGCGTCTTCGTCCTCCGTCGAGGGGGCCTCGACCGGCGCGGTTTGCGGTTGCGGCCTGACATCCGGCGGCGCGTCGTCCGCGGGATTGCCGTCCGGCTGGCCATCTTTCGGCGCGCAGGCCGACTCTTCACCGCCCGGCGCCGATGCCGTGGCCGCCGCCGGTCCGGCCTCCGCTTCCGCGCTCTCCGCCTCTCCCGGCAGCGGCGGAAGGTCGAGCTCGCCCTGATGCGGGGCTGGATTATGCCCGCTCTCCGGCACCGGCAGCGCACGGCCGGCGGGCTCGTTTCCTTCGGCCGCATCCGGGATCGTCACGCCGTCGTCCTCGCGGGACGCGGCACCCGCATCTTCCGCAGCCTTGCCGGCGCTGGCGGGCTCAGCCCCGTCGCCCTCGCGGGGCACGAAGCGTTCCGCCGCCTTCGACCGGGCTACGTATTTCAGGCGGATCGTGGCGACCGGGAAGGGGCCGGGGAACTTCAGATAGCCCTCCAGGTTCGCCAGCCGCATGATCTCCGACGGCAGCGCCAGCGCGCGCAGCTCGCGGCGCGGGGTCAGGCTCACGCCGTCCCGGATCGTGTTCGCGCCGTAGCTGAACCCCTCGGAGACCTCCTCGATCTCGCTCCGCCCCAGGCTGTCGGCCGACCACTGCGCGGTGTCGCGGTCGGGCGCGGCCAGCACCACCCGCGTCCCGCAGAGGCCGGATACGGTCTCCGCCCCGTTGCGCCCGTAGAGGTCGCGGAGCGCGGACGCAACCTGGACGCCCAGCACGAAGCAGCCGCCGAACTGGCGCGACTCGGCAAGGCCGGGCTGGAGCGAGGGCACCTGGTGGAGTGTCGGCAGCTCGTCGAGGATCACCCAGATGCGTCGCCCGTCGTCCTGGGCGAGCGACAGCATGGCGTTGACGGCGATCTCCAGCCAGGTGGATATGAGCCCGCGCAGGCTCACATGCTGGTCGCCGCGCGAGGTCAGGAACAGGAACCCGCCGCGCTCCTCGTCGGAGATCCACTCGCGGATCGAGAACGGCTCGCCCTCGTCCGGCAGGAACTCCAGCGCGGAGAGGTTGGCGGTCAGCATCGCCCGCACCGAGAGCGCCGTCTTCGGGTTCTCCGGGTCCACGATGGACTGCGCGACCGTGCCCTCCATCGCCTGGGCCAGCTCGGTCAGCTCGGTC
Source organism: Alphaproteobacteria bacterium (assembly GCA_022826185.1). Lineage (GTDB taxonomy): Bacteria > Pseudomonadota > Alphaproteobacteria > Bin95 > Bin95 > Bin95. The sequence goes on along the minus strand of JAJDVH010000263.1, from coordinate 13,901 downwards.
TTGAGCAGGCGGTCGACCAGGACCTTGTTGCGCGTCTCACCCTTCCGGCGGAGCACCCCGGCGCCGTTGGCGAAAAGCTGGCGCGCCGCCGTCACCCAGAACGGGTCCACCGTGTCCTTCTGCTGCGGGATCAGCGCCGCCGCCATCATGTCGAAGTCGCGGGGGTTGCGCGCCTCGTAGAACGGCGACCAGCGCGGCGCGCGGGCGTCGAGCGGGTTCAGCAGCACGTCGCGGTCGCGGTCGAAGAAGGCCGCCGTATAGCTCCCCATCTTGTCGTAGATCACGCAGCGCTCGCCGCGGGCGCGGATTTGCGCCACCAGATCCGAGATCAGCACCGTCTTGCCCGAGCCCGTGGTCCCGGAGACGATCGTGTGCTGGGTCTCGGTGCGCTCGGGCCAGGGGATGCCCGCGATGCTGTAGGGCCGGAGCCGCTTGCCGCCCGGCAGGCGCGCCAGCAGCCGCGCGTTGGGGGATTGCACCCGGCGGCGCAGCTCGGCGGCCGTCACCATTTCCGCGCCCCGGATGCGCTTCTGGCGCCCCAGCTGCGCGCCGCGCCACCAGAACGCGGCCAGGAACAGCACGATCAGCCCGCCGCCGGCCATCGCCCCGAGGCCGGCGCTCGCGAACATCTCGTCCCGGACCCGATCCCGCGCCGCCCTCGCCGGGACGGAGGCGGCGATGTCGCGGATGCTCATCACCCGCCGCGTGCCGTCCGCGAACCGGATTTCCTGGCCGGATTCCGCGTCGTAGCCCAGCACGAGCTTGACCTCGGCCAGCGTCACCATGCCGGCGGCGTACCACTCCGCGCCCGTGGTGCGGTGCCACAGCGTCCAGGCTGGCACGGCGACGGTGGTGATGGCCGCGAGGAACATCGCCGCCCGGAACAGCTGGCCCCACATCCGGATGCCGTGGAAGACGGTCTGTCCGCCCCGAAGCGTGCTGCCGCCGATGCCGCGCATGGCGATTCCTCCCTTATGTGCGTGACTCACCGCCCGGAGGCGGAGCGAAGCGGGGGGCGGGCGAAGGGGCCGGCGCGGAAGAGAGCCGGGCCGCGCGGCGCCCCCGGATCGGGGTCCGGGGCAGGTGGGGATTCCAATCCGAACCGTTGCCGCTATGATCGGAGGACATGAACATGACGAGAACACGCAGAACCCGGCCACGACGCCGGAGCAGCTGGCGCGAGCGCCTCTTCGTGCTCGGCGGGTTCGCCCTGGCCGCCCTCTACACCGCCGCATCGCTCGCGGCCGGGTCGGGCACCGAGGCCGTCGGTCCCCTCTGGATGGCGGCGATCGCATGGACGGTCGCGGCCAGCCTCACCGCCGCCCTGTGGCAGGGCTTCCGCCACCGGGACTGGTCCGCGTTCCGCGCATGCGCCGCGCCCGACGGACGCGATGAGCGCATGGACTGGGCGACCGGGACGGGATCCTATGCCTGGGAGGCGATCGCCGAGGAGCACGAACAGATGATGTGGAGCGACTGAGCCCGGGATATCCGCCCCGCCGGTCACGGCGAGGAATCTCCCCAGCCCCGCTGGTCCTGCGTGCGGCCGGCCGTCCCGCCGCCATCCGGCGCGGCATTCTTCGCCGTTCCGAACAGCTTGCCCGCCAGCCAGCCGCCGATGAACGGCAGGTTCTCGGTGGCGTGCTGCTCGAAGGGCTTGTTCCTCTCCGCCGCGACGCCGGCCCGCCCCTCGGCGGTTTCCTGTCCGGTCACGGTCTGCCGCGCCGCGCGCGCCGTTCCCTTCATGGCCATGTCCGTCTTGGTCTCGACCCGTTCGGCCATCGCCGCGGCGCCGGTTTCTCCGGGCCGCGGCGCCCCGGCGTCCCGCGCCCGGTCGCGCACCCCTTCCGACCAGCCGCCATATGCGGCGGTGGTCTCGCGGCCGTAGGCGCCGCGTAGTTCTCCCGCCGCGCCCTCGTACTCCGCAACCCCGCCGACAGAAGCCGGGTCCGGCCCGGCCGGCGCCGGGAACCGCTCGGCGATGAACGCGGCGGCGTGTTCCCGGAGCTGTTCGGCGTCCTCCGCCGTCTGCGGCGAGGCGATGCGCATGGCCCCGGCCGCACCGATCGCGCGCCCGTCCGACCCTGTCCGCTCGGAGAGCCAGGCGAAGAAGGGCTGGCCCAGCTCGCGCTCGATCGCCTGGGCGTCGGATCGCACCTGCGCGGCCTGCTCCGACCAGCTCTCCGATTCCTGGCGCGCCAATGACGCCCGCTCCTGGAACGTCCGCATCCGCGTGAGGTTGGCGCTCAGGCTCTCGTCTAGCGCCGCCGTCTCGCTGTCGCCGGTCTGCGTCGAGTAGCGGCGCGAGGCCTCGGAGACCTGCGACCAGGTCTCGGTCACGCCGTGCTGGCGGTCGTATTCCTGCATCCGGTTCCAGGCGTCGGACTCGATGGTCTGGCCGCGCCACATGGCCGCGCCGCTGGCGCCGAGCTTGAAGATCTTGTCCCAGCCGCCGCCGACCTTCGCCTCGGCCGTCAGGTTCATCGCCTGGTTCTTCGTCAGCCCGCCGATCTCGGCCAGCTTCTCGACATGGGAGTCGAGCTGCTGCGCCTGGCTCGACTCGCTCTCGGTCACGCCCCGCGCATAAGCCTCGCCCGTCGAGACGTCGTGCGAATAGCGCTCGACCAGGGCCGTCGCGTCGGTAACGGCGGCGTTGCGCGCCTCGCCCGCCTCCGCCGACCAGTGGCGCGACAGCGTCCGGGCCTCCGCCGCGCGGGTCTCGTGGGAGGTCGCGAGCGACTCCGACAGCCTGACCCCGGCAGCGGGGATGCGGCTGGTGGCGGCCCCGGCGTCGGCCACCACCGTCCCGTCGCCGGTCACCGTCATCGCCGCGCCCATCGGCGCGTAGCCGGTGTAGCGGTCGGTGTCGACATGGGCCGAGGTCCTGATCTGGCGCCCTTCGAGCGTCGCGAAGCGGTGGGTGTCGTAGCCGGTGTTGGCGAGCGAGAGGTTGCCCGTCGTGCCCTCGTGCGCCGCAGCGCTGGCCGCGTCCTGCCCCACCGCGAGCACCGAGGTGGCCAGCACCGTGGCCTTGGAGAGCCCGTAGGCGAGCGCGGCGGCGAGGAAGGGCACCGACATGGACAGATACCCGCTCATCACGGCCACGTCCGAGGCCACCGCGCGTATCCCCGCCTGCGCTACCAGCGAGATGCCGATATCGCCGTCGGGCATGAGCGCAGCGGCCTGCATGCGCTCCGCCGCTTCCCCCATGCTGATCCTATGCAGCACCGCGTAGAGCGGGCCCCACGATTGCAGCCAGACCAGCCCGGTCACATACGACCGGAAGATCGCCGTCCCCGCCGGGGTCAGCATCAGCAGCACCGCCATCGGGAACGCGCCGATATAGAGGCACTCGAACACGATGCGGAGCAGCGGCACCCAGGTCTCGGCCTGCCTGCCGATGGCCCTATAGGCCGAGACGGTCTGGGCCTCGGCCCTCGCCTCGGTATAGGCGCGCAATGCTGCCGCGTTGCCGGCCTCCGCCGCCCACTGCTCACCGGCACCGTGGACCGCGTTCAGCACCATCTGCTGGCGCATGATCTCCGCCGCCGAGCGCGCCGCGCCGATCAGGAAGGTGTGGGAGGCCGGCAGCGCCGCCAGCAGCTCGGCCCGCGCCAGCGCGTCGGTCCGCGCGTCAGGGAAGATGCGCCTGCCGAAGATCGTCCCGGCCCGCTGTATCTCGGCGTTCCACTGCGCGTTCAGCCTGCCGGCGCCGTCGCGGCAGGTGACGACCTGGCGGTCCATGGTGGCGGCCCCGCCGGCGCCCGCCGCGCCGCGGGTGCCGAACTCGAACATCCGCGCGGGCGAGGCCCCGGCGGACGGCGTGCCGGTGGCGGTGACCAGCCGCCAGAGGTCGGTCGACTCGCGCAGATCGTCGGCCGTGACGTGGCCCAGCAGCAGCGCGTGGAAGACGCACTGGCGGGCGTAGTTGCGGATGTTGCGCGCGAACACCGCGTCGGTGATCTCGAGACGCGTCGCCTTGGCCGCGAGCCTGGCCCCGAAGATCAGCCCGTGCCTCTGGTAGACGAGGTCGTTCGGCAGCGCGAACGCCTGCTCGGTCAGACGCGTGAGCCCGTCGCCGACCTGGGAGGTGAGCGAGGCAAAGAGGGCGAGGCCGATCGGGACGTTCGCCACCACCGCCGGCGCCAGGGTCGGATCCAGCCGGTCGACCACCCGCACCGTCGCCTTGGGCACGATCCTCGCGCCCCACACGGCGGCGAACAGCAGCACCCACTTGGCGTTGTCTTTCCAGCTACCCCCGAACGCGGTGCGAAACAGGACCCAGGCGAGACCGGCGACGCCGGCAATCTGGGCGAGCGTGATGTAGGCGCCGCCGGAGGTGATCGCGGCGACGGCGTTCAGGAGATCGACGAGGTAGGCGCCGCCGCCGAGGGTGAAGAGCTCGTACATTATATATGGGGGCCTACCGCGATCCGGCCCCGGCGCCGCCGCGCGCGAACGCCAGCGCCGCGCGCAGGTCCGCCGACAGCGCCCCGGCCAGCTCGGTCTCGATCAGCCTGAGCTTCTCGACCACGGCGAGCGCGGTGTTGAGCCGCTGGAGGCCCTGATGCCTGTGCCTTGCGAGCGCGATGCGGTTGGTCCTGAGCCCTTCGCGCCAGCGCCGGAGCTGTTCGCCGTCGGCGATGTCGAGGGTGCCGGCGCGCTCCTCGACCGTGCGATGCAGGTCGGTGATCCACACCTGCATCACGTCAAGCGCCACGGCCTCGGCGAGCGCGTCCATCTCCTGGTCGATCACCGCGCCGCGGTAGGCCGCCGCCGTGTTGGCGACCCGGTAGACCGGGAGCGTGGTGAGGTTGACCAGACCCAGGGCCGGCGCGGGCACGGCGGTGTCGTTCCGGACCGCGTCGACCATGTCGCGCAGCAGTTCCGCCACCCTCGCCCGGAAGCCCCGGTTGGGCGGGACGGTGGCCGTACCGAGACTCGGGTTGAGACAGTCTGCCGTCGTGTCGCAGCCGTAGACCGGCAACTGCCCGCCGCCCTCCATCAGGGTCTCGGTGACCCGGCGGTCGAGCGCCAGCGGCTCCAGGATGCGCACCCTGGGGCCGGATGTGTCCCCGTCGGAGGTGGGCGCGGTCACGATCACCGTGCCGGTGACCGCCATGGCGAACTCCGCCAGCTGCGTGTCGCCCGACAGGAAGGACGACGCCCGGATCGCCTTCCAGGCGTAGTTGACGTTGACCGGCACCTGGTCGGCCATCGCGCCCGAGGCGGACGCAAGGGTCGAGTTGCGCTTGCCGTCGGCGCCGCAGCCGTGCTTGGCGGCGGCGTAGTCGGAGAAGATGCCCTGCGACGTGCCGATCGCGGCGCAGATCGACGCGCTCGCCCGATCGTTCTTCGACCAGGCCGCGCCGACCAGCGCCTGGGCGGTCTCGCAGGAGTTGAGGTTCTGGCTGTTCACCCACTGCGCCAGCGCCCTGAGCTTGGCCATCGTCTCGGCGATCACCGGGGAGATGGTCTCCAATGCCAGCTCGAAGGCGAAGCCGGCGGCGTTCTGCGCGACCGCGCGTCCGAAGGCGATCAGCTGGTCGGAGTTGATGAACGAAAACGCCCCGGCAAACCCGTCGATCCCGCCGCAGCCGGCGCGGAAGCTCGGCAGGTTGACGGTGGCGACCTGCTCCGAGCGCACGGGCGAGCGGAGGTAGAGGTTGCCGAGCGTCCAGTGCCCGGAGGCCTGCCCCTGGAACGCCGTCGGCCCCGTGGTGTTGACCGCCGCCCCCTGCCAGAAGCGGTTCATCTCCGAGAGCACGTCGGCGCGCGCCGGCGCGGTCGCTATAGCCAACGCGGCGAGCGCCAATGCCGAAACGGCATATCTGCGCAATCTAATAGTCATGTCCGGGCTCCAAGGCGGTCAGCGCGAAGATCCGTTCCGCCATCTCGTCCTCGGCCATCACGCCGAAGCCGACGGGGATGACCCGTTTCGCCTCGCTGTCGAACAGCACCAGGGCGGGCACGGGCGCATCGCCGAGGCCGAGCCGCACCGCGCGCCCGTTGTCGGCCACCGCCTCCGGCCAGCCCTCCAGCGCTTCGCCGCTGAGCGACACCGCCAGCACGTCGAGGCCGTGACGCATGGCAAACGCGCGCAGCAGCGGACCGAACACCTTGCACCCCGCGCAGCCCGCATGGCCGAGATAGATCAGCCCGTAGCGGTCCCCGAGACGGGCCAATGCGGCCTCTCGCGCCTGCCTACGCCCGTCCGACCACACCTGTTTCGCCAGAGCGCCCACCGGGCGGCGGAGCGTGTAGTCGAGCTCCGGCGTCGCCCAGACCGTGCGCCGGAATGCATCGGAGAAGGTGGCGGCGCGTTGCAATGTTTCCTGCTGGAGGCGCAGATAGGCCGTCACGTTCGCCGGCGTCGGATCGAGGATCGCCTCGGCGCGGGCTTCTTCCAGCGCCTTGCGAAGCGCCTGGATGCGCTCCGTCGCGGATGCCGTGGCCTCGCCGGAAGGCGGCGCGGGGGCGGGTTCGACCGGGTGCGCCTCCGGCGGCTCTTCCTCTTGCCCGTCACAGTAGAAATGCCAGCCGAGCGACACCCCGGCGCCCTCATCGGCACACCAGTCGCGCCATTCCCCGCTCGCCGCGGGCGCGCCAAGCGCCGCCCACACGCTGATCGCGGCGAGAACCCGTGTCACAGCGCGACGGACGGCGTGTTTCGTCGACCGCGCCATCACTGGCCCCGGCTATAGAAATCGCGGATGCGGGAGCGCATGGCCTGGCCGGTATCGCCGGCGTCGGGCAGCGACACGGACGGCTCCCGCGATCCGTCCATCAGATCCTCGGTGAACTCCGAGAGGTCCAGGCTGGCGAAGTCGATGGACTCGATTTCCGCAACCGTGAAGCCCCGGCAGCTTCCCCAGCCGATCCCGAGCTGGCGCCGGCTCTGCTGCTGCAGGATGCGTCCGAGCTTCGAGCCGAACACGCACCACGCCCGCGAGCGGCGAATGCACACGCCGAACAGGGTCTTCTTCGAGCAGTACTTGCCGAGATAGTGGCTGTTGCCGGCGTTGCGCTCCTCGGCCAGCTCGCGCTCCGAGGCCGAGCAGTTGCCGAGCCCCACCAGCAGCCCGCTGTTCTTGCAGCAGTTGGCCAGCCCGAAATACTTGATGTGACAGGCCCGCCGCTGACCCGTGAAGAAGCTCATATCGCCCCGGTCGAACTCCTCGCCGCCCAGCTCCAGCGCCATGTTGAGCCGGGTCGTCGCCTCGACGAAGCCTGTGTTCGCTTGCGAGGGAACCGTCTCGCAGTCCGCGCCGACGCACCAGCGCACGGACCCGCAGGCCCCGCCGTCCTGCGCGTCATCGAGGTCCGCTCCGCAGTCCACGGTGCCGCCCGAGGCCAGCCCGTCCGCCCGATGCGCCGGCGATTGCGGCGACGCCGCGATGCCTTCCGACCGTGTGACCACCGCATCGCCCGCCGGCACGCTCGCGGCGGGCCGGTTCGTCGTGCCCTGTATCACCGCGCGTCCGGCCGCACCGCCGGGATCGTGCGGGTCGGCGAGCCGGGCGCGCGCTGCGTCCTCCATGCCGGAGGCCGTGAGGCTTCGCTCCGGAACCTCCGTGCCGGCATAGCCCGGCACCTTGCCGCCGCTCGCCCCGTCGCGCGCGATTGCGCCGGCTGCCGATGCCCCGGCTTGCCCGATGGCGCGGGCCGAGGCCCTGGGATCCTCTGCCTTCGCGACCATGCCGGAGACCAGCCAAAGCATCAGGCACACCAGCACGAACATCGCCGTCCAGGTCAGCAGCCGGACCACCCGCGTGCCGCGGTCGATCGCGACGGCGATGCGGTCTTCGGAATGACCGGTCGGTTCCGTCATTGCCGGTCTTCCCCTCTCAGGCGGCCCAGATGATCCCGCGCCGCGCTTCGCCCGACCGCGCCTTCCTCCGCCACCGCTTCGAGGGCGGCGGCGAGGCCGATGTTTCCCCTCACCAGGTCGTGGGGCGGCGCCGGGTCCTCCGCACACCCCCGGCTCGCGCAGGGCGCCACACCGCCGGGCACGACGACGACCGCAGGGACGCGGGTCACGTCGAACAGGCGGAACAGGCGTGGGTCGATGGCGACGCCGGCCTCCGCGCCGCCAAGGCGCGCGCCGATCTGATTCGCGGTTCCGGGGAGTCCTCCTTCGCCGACGCCGCGCAGCACCAGCGGCGCACCGGTCCGCACGGCCTCGCGCGCCCACTGCCGCCAGCTCGCCGCCGGCACCGACAGGCTGGTGAAGATCAGGATTTCCGCCGTATTGGTCCGCCCCGCCGCGAGCGCGCCGGCATGGCGTTCGGCCGGGAGCGGGACGGTGGACCGGTCGGGTGGCCCCGGAACGGTCTGCCGCGCGGCTTGTCCCGCGCGTTCCAGGGCGCGATCGAGGATCGAGCGGGTCCAGTCCTCGAGATCGCCGTCGCCCGACTTGCGCAGCACCTCATCCGCAAGGCCGCGCGCAGCTTCCTCCGGCGCCGGCGGAGACTCCCGTTGCGCCAGAGCCGGGTTGCAGCATGTGGCGAACAAGGTCGCCAGGACCGCGGCGCGGCAGTGTTTCTCCAGGATTGCGGCAAGCGTCATCGGAGAACCTCACAAGATGCAACAGCTGCGTTTGCGCCACAGCAGGTAGCCGAAGTTCTCGCCCGAGACCGGCAGTTCACGGAGGGTTTCCCACAGCACCGAGGAGCGCCCCGTCGGGTTGCAGCCAGTCATCGGGGAGGTTGCCGGCACCGGCTGGGTCATCTGCCAGCGGTACTGCGACTTCTTCATGATCGGCATCGGATAGCGCCCGCAGAGCGCGGCCGGGCCCGAGGTGCCCCAGGCAAGCCCGGCGCGATGCAGCCGGTAGACCAGCCGCTGGGCCGCCAGCAGCGATGCCTGCACGCCCCCGACATGCGCCGCCACGTTGCCGGTCAGCGGATACATCCCGCCCTGGCAGCCGGCGCACCAGAACATCGGGTCGAGCGGCAGGCCCGCGGAGGACGCCGCGCAGTCGGCCGCACAGGCGGCCTGGGCCGGCAGGTTGGCAAACAGCGCGGCTTCCGGGTTGAGCAGGAAGCTGAGCTCGTCGTCGAGCCAGGCCGGGTCGAGCTCCGAGGTCCAGGCGATGTCGAGCGAGCCGCCCTCCAGGCAGCCGAGATCGAGCAGCGCGCCGATCCAGGACAAGAGGGGATACATGTAAAGGTGCGCGTGCCAGACCGAGCCCTGCGCCCCGTCGCCGCCCGAGGAGCCGGTGCGGCCTCGGGCCGCGTGCAAGCCGGGGTTGATCGTGAGCCCGCCGAGGTTGGGGAAGCACCAGGGCACCCGCGTCACGTCCACCAGCCGCGCGGGCTCCCAGACGCCCAAAGACAGCCCGATGCGCGGGATCGGCGAGCCGCAGAGACAGATCGGCGACCCCGGGTTCGGCGTGTCCGGCGCGCCGGTGGCGCTGCCGATGGTGATCGGCCCGATCGAGATCGGGAAGATGCACTCCCAGCACACGTCCGAGATCGGGTTGACGAACCGCCCGGTGCAGGTCTGCGCCGAGGCCGGCGCGGCCCACAGGACCGTCAGCAGCACGAGCGCCGCCAGGGGAGCGAAACGGGGGATCATTCCGCGGCGCCCGCCCGCCGCGCCGACAGCACGTTGACCACGCCCTGCCTGCCGGCGACGACGACTTCGGTCACGGTGCGCGCGACATCCTCCCTGTCGCGGTATTCGCGCGTCGCGATCCGGCCCTCGACCAGCACCGCATTGCCCTTCCTGACCATCGTCTCCACCGCCGCCACCATGGGCCCGTAGACGACCACCCGGTGCCACTCCGTCGCCTCCGCCGGCTGGCCCTCGCGGTCCTTCCACTTCTCCGTGGTGGCCAGCGTGAAGGTCGCGGCCTTCTCGCCGTTCGCGAGATCGCGGATTTCGGGATCGCGCCCGGCGTGCCCCAGCAGGCTGGCGCGGTTCATGTTCAGCATGGTTTCACTCCTTCCCTTCCGTATCGGGACCCCTCCGGTCGTCCTCGACCGGGACTTCGGTAATGCGCAGCCTCTTCCCGTCCTGAGCGACCAGCGCGGGCGTCGCCGCAATGCTGAGGCGCGCAGCGAGCGTCCCGCCGTTGTCGAAGAAGAAGGGCCGGCCGTGCCGGCGCATCAGGTCGAGCGGCCTGCCGGCGAGCAGCACGATCTTCGCGGGGCGGTCATGGGCGAGCGCCCAGGCGACCTCGGCCTCCCGCCTGCCGTCGACGAACAGCAGGTCGCGCGTGAGCGCGACCCGCTCCAGCGGGTCGATCCGCGTCCCGGCCGCGGCGATGAGAATCCCCTCGGGCGTCCCGATGTCGCGCGCGACCGTGATGGCGGGATCGAACAGGCGGCTGCGTTCCCTCGTTGCCGGCGCGATGTCCGGCACCGGCGGGGGCTCTTCCAGCGTGCGTCGCGCGCGCTCGCGGGCTTCCTCTTCCAGCCGCGCCAGCGTGCCCGAGCGTTGCATTTCGAGGAGGCGGGTTTCGATTTCGGCGAGCAGGTCCGGCTCGGCGATGGCCCAGGTCGCGCCCCGAACGCCTAAATCCTTTGCGGATGCGGCGGCGGGAATGCCCGCGGCCGGAAGGGCGGCCAGGGCGCCGGCGAGCAGCAGGGCGGCGGGGCGCATCATCGCGGCGATTCCGCTGCCGGCATCGCCGCGCCGTCGTCCAACGGGTGCGGCAGGATCGTCGCCTCGCCGGCCTCGTCCACGTCCTCCGGCCCGACCAGCGGCCCCTCCAGGCCGAGCCAGGGAACATCGGGCATCGCAATGGCCCGGCCGAGGATGCGCGCGGCAGGCGCCAGCCCGATCTCCGCGTAGCGGCTGTCGTGGGAGTCGACATGATCGGCGTGCAGGTAGTAATGGTCCGGCGGAATCATGCCCGGCGCGACCGCCGTGAGCGGCCGCCCGTCGAGCGCGTGCGTCTTGGCCCGGCCCACGGCAACGCCGTCGAGCCGGACCGTGCCGTCTTCCCCGACCTCGATGCGCATCCCCGGCACGCCGCGCACGGTCTTGAGATACGGCACCGGCGAGTCCACCGTATCCGGCGGCTCGAACAGCACCCGGTCGCCGACTTGCGGCGCCGAGCCGAACAGCGGGAACGCCGCATAGCCCCAGGCTTCGTCGGACCAGCTCGCGTTGACGTGGACGCGCGAGGCGAGGCCGAGCCAGAGCGCCGCCAGCGCGATCATGGCCGCAAGGGCGATATGCCGCCGCCGAGCACTGGCGCCCCACCGTGAGAATGCCGCACGCCCGGCGCTCACCGCCCGTCTCCCGAAGCCGGCGCACCACCTTCCGCCCGGCGCCGCGCGAGGATCGCCGCGAGCGTTTCCTCGACCTCCGGCGTCAGGTCGGGCGCCCCGGCGGCGACCGCGCGCGCCGGCAGCAGCACGACGCCGTGGCGGTGGGACACGCGGCGGAGCGCGGCCTCCAGCGCCGCGCCCCAGGCGCGCACGTCCTCGGCGGTCCTGCCTTCGCTTGCGGCGCGCGTCGTGTAGGCGGCGGCCATCTCGCCCAGCCGGACGGAGGCAATGCCAGGCGCCGGCTCGACCCCATAGCGGAGCGTCGCCGCAGCGACCGCAGCCGCCACCGCGCCCGAGAGCAGCACGGCCGAGACCATCACCGGCCAGCCGTGGTCGCGCCGATCCATGTCAGGCCTGCGCGGCATCCGCCTGGCCCGACTCTTCCGTTCGGGAGAGACGCCCGCGCCGCTCGGCCTCCGGTCCGGCGAGCGCCCGGAAACGGATCAGCCAGGCCGCCGCCGCCTTGTCCGGAGGGAGGCTGCGGATACGCCGCTTCAGCGGCGGGAAGGCGACGCCCGCGCCCACAGGCACATCTCCGTCAAGCAAGTCACGGCTCTCGGCCGCGGCCGCCATGCGCGTGACGAACTTCAACAGCTCCGCCTGTTCCTCGTCGATCACCGCATCGAGGCCGGCCGCCTCGCGCACCGCGGTCTCGATCCCGGTCGCGAGTTTCCCGGAGCGTTCCGCCGCGCGCTGCGAGTCCGGCAGGCGCCCCCGCAGCCAGGCGGACGGCGCATTGGCGATAAGCGCGTGCAGCGCGAGCCGCCGCCGGTCATCGTCCCCAAGGCCGTCCAGCGCCTCGATCTCCTCGCTCACGATCACCGCGTGCGCCGCTACCGAGTGATACTGGCGCAGGCAGCCGCCGCGGCGGCAGGTGTTGGCCAGCACATGGGCCAGCGCCGCGAAGTCCACGTCGTCCGCCGTCACGGTCTCCGGATCATCCGGCCAGGTGAGCGGGCCTTGCGCGTCCGCGCCGCTCGGTTTCGCGGTCATGGGCTTGTCTCCGTTTCGGATGGTTCGGATCGGCCGGCAGCGGCAGGGGCGTCCCCGGCGAGCCGGTCGATGGCCTCGACGGTGGTGAGGCCCTGCGCCTTGAGGTTCTCCACCGCCGCGAAGGCCGGGCCGCGCGACGAGAACAGCGCCACCGACCAGGGATCCAGCACGAGGCGCGCGACGCGCCAGCCGTCCGGGCCGTGCAGCACCAGCTCGGCGTATCTGCCGTCCGCCGTGGTCAGGCTCTTCAGGGCCCTCTCCATCCCGGGATCGCAGTGGATGCGCTTCTCGGATTTCAGGAGCTCGACGGACTCGTCCTTCTGGGCGAGGAAGATCACCCAGTCCGAGTTCTCCCAGGCCGCCCTCGCCGCCGGGTTGGCGTAGTAGTCGTTGACCGACTGCGTGCCGGTGATGAGCGCGCCGCGGTATTTGCGCGCCCGCCGCGCCGCCCCCTCCAGAAACGCCTTGCTGTCCTCGCCCGAGAGCAGGTCCCAGGCCTCGTCGATCACGATTGCCTTCGCCCGGGTGCGCGGGCCGTGATACATGCGCTGGGTCGAGAGGAAGACCACCAGCATCAGCACGACGGCCTGCACGTCGCCCCGGCCCTTGAGTTCCGCGAGCTCGAACACCGTCATGGCGTTTTCCAGGTCGGGGACGTTGGAGCCCGCGAACAGCCGGCCCATCGCGCCGCCGGGACACCAGGGACCCAGGGCGGTCGCCATGTCCTTCGCCCGCCGGTCGTCGCGGGCTTCGAGATGCTTCCGGACGGTGCCGAGATCGGCGTCGTTGCCGGCCTCGTCCCAAGCGGCGGCGATGGCCTCCGCGATCAGCGCCGCCTCGATGTCGTCGATGGAACCGCGCCGCCTTGCCATACGGCCGATGACGCCCGCCAGCATGGCGAAGCATTCCTCGCGGTAATCCCCGTCATGCTCCGCGGTCCCGGCGTCGATCATCGCGAAGGGGTTGAGCGTCGCAGCGTCCTTGCCGAACGCGATGAAGGCCCCGCCAAGCGCCTCCGCCGTGTGCTGGAACGAGCGCCCGTCGTCGATCACCACCGCCTCGCCGCCGGCGCCGATGAGGCCGGTCACCAGCTCCTGCATGAGGACCGACTTGCCGGAGCCCGATTTCCCCGTCACCGCGACGTTGTAGTTGCCGGCCTCGTTGGCGAACGGCGACCAGCAGGCGGGCTGGCCCCGGCGGCCTATGAGGAACCGGGCGGGCGGGTTGTCGGGGTTGGCGGGCTGACCGCGCCATTCGCCATGCAGCGGCGCCAGGTTGACCGCGCTGGAGGTCAGCAGGGTCTTCATCCGGCCCATGCGTTCGAGGTCAGTGTCCAGCCCGCCCGCCGACGCCATCGGCAGGCACGCCAGCCATGAAGGGAGCTGCATGTAGCGCTCGGCGTTCACCCGCCAGCCCTGGCCGTGATAGATCGCGCGCACCGCCTGCTCGGCCTCGTCGAGCGCGTCGAGCGGCGCGTAGACGGCGGCCATGTAGCAGGCGCGGACCAGCTTCTCGCCGTCCTTGATCCGCTCGGTGACGGTCTGCCAGTCTCTGGCCTTCTCGGGCAGGCCGGGGAGGTAGCGCGCGATGCCGGTCCCGGCCTGCTGGGTGGCCCGCGCCGACTTC
>JAJDVH010000035.1 GCA_022826185.1 Alphaproteobacteria bacterium | reverse complement strand
GACGACGGTGCCCGACATGGATGCGCCTGCGCGCGTTCGTTCGATGGTGTCGGGCGCGTCGCTTCGCGACCGGGCTATCCGCTCAAATCTCCGGTCGCTGGCGCTCCCTGCGATAACCGCTCCTATCCCTCGCGCCTCCGCGCCCTTCGGGCGCTGCGTGCTCCGCTTGCCCGGCGGCTCGCCTCGCTCGCCCTGGCCGGCTGCGCCAGCGGCGGGCGTTGTCTCGGCTCGTCGCCGCTGCACTCCGTGCGTCGCCGGTGACGGCTTCGCCGTTCACCGTCCTGCGCACTGTGCCGTGCAGCACTGTCCGCACGAGCGCCACCGCTGCCGCCGGCCCGCTCGGCACGGTGCTTCGCACCGCTGCCCTCGCTCATGCCGGCCGGGCCGTCCGCTCAATCGCCGCGCGGCTCCCCTCCGCCGGGTTCCCCGGCGTCGATTTCCCGATCCCCCGTTCAGCGCGAATCAGGCTTCCGACCCGCCGTGGCGGGCCTTGGGTCTCACACCCGACGCATCGGTGATGCAGGTGGCGCGTGCGCGCGCAGAGCCCATCCTTGCCTCGTCTTCGGAGGACCTCCGCCGCCTTTGAGCGTCGGGTTCTTGCAGGACCGAGCGTGTATCGGTGCGATACACGCGGGTTCTCATGTTCGGGGCCGGCCCCTGTCGGTCCGTGTCACCGACCGATACACGCACCGTAAGCGGTGGCCGGGCCCCATATCGGAGTCCGGGTTGACAAGGGTTTGGGAGGGGCGGTTTGAGCGTCGCGGTCAGTCGTTCCCGGTGTCGAAGTTCCACGGCAACAGCTCATGGATCTTCGATTGCGGGTGGCCGGCGGCGATTTTCTCCAGCGTGCTCTTGAGCCAGGCGTAGGGCTCGACGCCGTTCATCTTGCAGGTCTCGATCATCGTAGCGATGCGGGCCCACGCGGCGGCGCCCTCGTCATGGCCCGCGAACAGCGCATTCTTCGCGGTGAGCTTCAGCGGGCGGATGCGATTCTCGACGAAGTTCGAGTCGATCTCGACGCGACCGTCGTGCAGAAACACCAGCAGCCCGTCCCACCGGTTGGCGATGTAGGTCAGCTTCTCGCCCAGCCGCGAGCGCGGCGAGACGCGCGAGCGTTGCTCGTCGAGCCACACTCCGAAGGCGTTCACCAGCGGCGCGGTCTCGGTCCAGCGGACGAACTGGCGCGTCGCCGGCGGCTCGCCCCGGATCCTGTCTTCGATCTTGTAGAACTCCGCGATCCGCTTCAGACCGGCCTTCGCGATCGGCGATCCGCTCGAATCGAAGATATCCTTGAGGGCCCGCCTTGCGTGTGCCCAGCACTCCGCCAGCGTCAGCGGTCCCCCCGGCCGGTCCGGCCGGCGCAGCGGGTTGTAGCCGGAATAGCCGTCGATCTGCGCGGTTCCCGAGAACCCTTCCAGTAGCTTCTCGCCATGCCTGGCGCCGCGGCCCGGCGCGTAGCGATAGACCACGCCCGGCGGATCTGCCCCCGACCATGGCCGCTCGTCGCGCACCATCGTCCACATGTAGCCCGTCTTGGTCTTGCCCCGGCCCGGGTCGAGGACCCGCACCGGGGTCTCGTCCACCCCGAGCTTCCCCGACCGCTTGAGGTCCGCCGCCAGGCAGTCGACCACCGGGCGCAGATGGAACGACGCCTTGCCCACCCAGTCGGCCAGCACTGCGCGGTGCAGCTCCAGGCCCTGCCGCGCGAATATCTGGCTCAGACGATAGAGCGGAAGATGGTCGCCGTACTTGGAGATAAGCACATGCGCCAGAAGCCCTTCGGTCGGCAGGCCGCCTTCGATCAGCGAAGCCGGGGCCGGCGCCTGGACCACTCCGCCGCCCTTGCTCCGGTTGCAGGCGTAGCGCGGACGAACCGTCTCGATCACCACGAACTGCGCCGGCACGATGTCGAGCCGCTCGCTGCGGTCTTCGCCGATCTTCACCATCTCGCCGCAGCCGCACGCACAGAGCGTGCTCGCGGGCTCGATCACCTCGGTCCGGCGTTCGATATGGGCCGGGAACCGGAGCCTGGGCCGGGCCGACCGCCGCCGACGGCGGGGCTCGGCCTCGTCGTTCCGCTCGTCCGTGGCCGGCTCGCCACCGGCTTCGGCCACCGCCGTGCCGATGTCGTCGAACGACAACTGGCGGTCGTCTTCGTCCAGCTTCTCCGACTTCTTGCCGAACAGAAGCTTGCGGAGCTCGTCGTTGAGATGTTCGAGCCGCCGGTTCTGCTCGGCGATCTCCGCCTTCTCGGCCTCAAGACGCGCCGCGTGCGCCTCCGCCGTCCGCCGCGCCGCCCGTTCCTCGTCCAGATGACGCTCCAGCGCGGCAAGCGCGGCCGAAAAAACCGCCGCCGACGGCGAACCGTCGGTTGCTGAAGCGATAGGCGGTGTCGGCAACATGGCCGCTATATGTAGCGAATCTTGCTCCCGTGACCACAAAATAATCCAGCTGGCGGCCGATCATTCCGCCGCCAGCGGGCGGCGCGGCGTGAGAGCGCGCACGCGGCGCCAGTCCAGCCCTTCGAACAATGCCTCGAACTGGCCCCGGCTCAGCCGCATCGTCCCGTCCTTGATCCCCGGCCATGCGAAGCGTCCTTCCTCCAGTCGCTTGAAAATCAGCACCAGGCCGGTCCCGTCCCACGTCAGAATCTTGAGCTTGTCGCCCCGCTTCGACCGGAAGATCACGATCACCCCGGAGTAGATGTCGATGTCCAGCTCCAGCAACGCCGTGGCTGCAAGCGCATCGTGGCCGCGGCGGAAATCCACCGGGCGGGTCACCAGCACGATGCGCGGCGAGTGGTCCGGGAGCATCATGGCGTCAGCCTCAGACCGGAAGCCACCGCCACGATACGGTCTACGGGGCTGTCGCCAGGAAGACGAACTACAACGCCGCCGGCCTCGATCGTCACCGACACCGATGGATCCGATGGAACCTCGTCCCCGATCATCTCCGACGGCCCCGGCGGGACCTCGTCCATCACCACAGAAACCACTGCCGGTGGCGGCGGCGTGACGCCCGGTAAAGAACCAAGCTCGCCCCTCATCGTCTGGGAGCGCCAGCGAGTGAGGGCCACGCGGCTCACGCCATGGCGGGCCGCCACCGAAGCCACCTCGGCGTCCGGAGCGAAACTCTCCGATACGATCCGCATCTTCTCGGCAAGCGACCAGCGCCGTTGTGTCGGATGAAGACTATCGTCGCGAGGTGCGACCGGCGCATCCTTCCGGTTGGACCCGAAAGGGTTCCTCGCCATCCAGCTCCAATCCGCCATTGCAATCCCCCATCAGGGTTCTTCGCCATCGCGGAAACTGAAACCGGAAAATACAAAGGGCGAAAGTATGGGGCCCGGCCACCGCTTACCGTGTATCGGTGCGTGTATCGGTCGATGAGTAAGCGGTGGCCGGGCCCCATATCGGAGTCCGGGTTGACAAGGGTTTGGGAGGGGCGGTTTGAGCGTCGCGGTCAGTGGTTCCCGCTATCGAAGTTCCACGGCAGCAGCTCATGGATCTTCGACTGCGGGTGGCCGGCGG
>JAJDVH010000203.1 GCA_022826185.1 Alphaproteobacteria bacterium | reverse complement strand
AGCCATGGCGGGAACCGACGGGCGAGGTGCGTCCGCGGTCTCGCGCGCGCAATCAGCCGCGCGAACCGCGCCGGCGCCGACACCCGCCCGCCCGCACAGGCGCGCCCGCACGCGAAACGCGCGCAAAACAGGGACACCCCTGTCCCGCCCTTTGCCTGGAAGGAGGCACGCATGACCGAAACCGATCCTCGCCCCGCCCCGGCGGCGATGCCGGCCGCAAGCCGGAGACCGCCACCCGAAGCCAGCAAAGGTCTGTGCCGATGAGGAACCGCCCCCCGCACCACCACCGTCACCCCCGCACCACCACCGTCACCCCCGCGAAGGCGGGGGGCCATCTCTGACTCCCGATGCTGCCGCAGCCGGCTCAGAACAGGATCGACCGTCGAGGCTGCCGCGCCGTTCAGGGATGGACCCCGGCTCGGAGGCCGGGGTGACGAAAGGGGCGTCGGGGGGACCGAAAAGGGGCGTAGGGCGGTACGCAGCCCGGCCGGCCGGCGCACCGGATGCAAGGCAAAACGAGATGTGCCTATGCGGCAGGCCCCGGCTCGGGGAGCGGCGGCAATCGAAGGCGGCAGGGAGGCGCAAGCATCCTGGCGCGTCCCCCCGAATCGGCGGAACCGGCTGAAGCACGAACCCGGAACATGACAAAACATGACATCCCATGACACGGCCGGACCCCCCTTCGTCATGCCCGGACTTGTTCCACTGCTGTCCGGTTTAGCCATTGGGCGAAGCCGAGCGGGGGTTTTGGACGCGCGCAACGGCTCCTGTCCCCTCGCTTTCCGTCGTGCCTGAATGCGCGCCCTCCGTCATGCCCGGACTTGTTCCGGGCATCCATGCGGCCGTGCAGCGGAAGCGGTGGAAGTGGATGCCCGGAACAAGTCCGGGCATGACGAGGAGTGGGTTGGGATGCCGGGCGCTGATCCGTGTCCCGATCCGACGGAACCCTTTGAAATCCTGTTGAATCCAGGCCACGCGCCCTGTCCGAAAAATCTAAACCGGACAGCAGTGGACTTGTTCCGGGCATGACGGGAAGAAGACAGATGCGTGAGTCCGGTAGCCTTTCCGCGGCGGAGGGAAGAGGCTTCGGGCCGCGGTCAGAACAGGCCGACCACCTCGCCGCCCTCGTCGAGGCCGATGGCTTCCGCCGCCGGCACGCGCGGCAGGCCCGGCATGGTCATGATGTCGCCGCAGACCGCCACCACGAACTCCGCGCCGGCCGCGAGCCGCACCACGCGCACCGGGATGGCGTAGCCCTCGGGCGCGCCCCGCAGCACAGGGTCGGAGGAAAAGCTGTACTGCGTCTTCGCCATGCACACCGGCACATGGCCGAACCCGTCCGCCTCGAAGCGCGCAAGCTGGTCCTTCACCCGCGTCGGCGCCTCGGCCCCGTCGGCCCGGTAGATTTCACGCGCGACGGCCTCGATCTTCTCCCAGAGCGGCAGGCCGTCCGGATAGATCGGGACGAATTCCGCATCGCCGCTGTCCGCGAGCGCGGCCACCGCCTCAGCCAGGCTCTGCGTGCCCGCGCCGCCCTCGGCCCAGTGGGTGCAGACATGCGCCGAGGCGCCGCGCTCGTCGGCGAGGCGCCGGACCGCCGCGATTTCCGCATCCGTGTCCGCCGTGAAACGGTTGATCGCCACGACCGCCGGCACCCCGAACTTGGCGACATTGTCGAGATGGCGGCCGAGATTGGCGAAGCCCCGCTCGACCGCGGTGACATCCTCCTCGCCCAGCGCGCCCCGCTCGATGCCGCCATGCATCTTGAGCGCGCGAACCGTGGCCACCACCACCACCGCGTCCGGCCTGAGGCCCGCCTTGCGGCACTTGATGTCGAAGAACTTCTCCGCGCCGAGGTCCGCGCCGAAGCCCGCTTCCGTAACCACATAGTCGGCGAGCTTCAGCGCCGCCTTCGTCGCGACCACGCTGTTGCATCCGTGCGCGATATTGGCGAACGGGCCGCCGTGGACGAAAGCCGGATTGCCTTCCAGCGTCTGCACGAGGTTCGGCTGCAGCGCATCCTTCAGCAGCACGGTCATCGCGCCGTCGGCCTTGAGGTCGCTGGCGGTGACCGGAGACTGGTCGCGCCGGCCGCCAACGACGATCTGTCCCAGCCGGCGCTGCAGGTCCGCGCGGTCCGAGGCGAGGCAGAGGATCGCCATGATCTCCGAGGCCACCGTGATGTCGTAGCCCGTCTGGCGCGGGAAGCCGTTGGCGACGCCGCCGAGCGAAACCGCGATGTCGCGCAGCGCCCGGTCGTTCATGTCCACCACGCGCCGCCATGTCACCCGGCGCGCGTCCAGCTCCTGCCCGTTGCCCCAGTAGATGTGGTTGTCGGTCATGGCGGAGAGCAGGTTGTGCGCCGCGCCGATGGCGTGCATGTCGCCGGTGAAATGGAGGTTGATGTCCTCCATCGGCACGACCTGGGCGTAGCCGCCGCCGGCCGCGCCGCCCTTCATGCCGAAACAGGGGCCGAGCGAGGGTTCGCGCAGGCAGATCGCCGTGTTCCTGCCGATGCGGTTCAGCCCGTCGCCGAGGCCGACCGTGGTGGTCGTCTTGCCTTCGCCCGCCGGCGTCGGCGTCATGGCGGTCACCAGGATGAGCTTGCCGTCGGGCCGGTCCGCCAGGCCGTCGATGAAATTCGCGGTGACCTTGGCCTTGTCGCTGCCGTAAGGCACCAGCGCGCTCTCGGGGATTCCGAGGCGTTCGCCGATCTCGCCGATCGGCCGCAAAACCGCTTCGCGGGCAATTTCGATGTCGCTCTTGGCCATGGGGGGCGCCCTCTCCTCGCCGGACGGAAGGGGCGCAGAATGACAAGCCCGCGCGCTTGGCGCAAACGCCTAATGCAACCCGCCGGAAGACCCTGCTGCGGCCGGATTCAGCCCGCTTTCCGCCGGAGCGCGCCGAGCGAGCAGGAGACGGCGAAAAACAGCACGGCCAGGGTCACGATGCTGGGGCCGGTGGGCGTGTCCCAGCGCCAGGAAGCGGCAAGCCCGGCGAAGACGGATGCGACGGCGATGAGCGTGGCGGCTGCCGCCATGCGCTCCGGCGTGCCGGAGACCGGCCGGGCGGCGGCGGCGGGAATAATCAGCATGGCGGTGATGAGCAACGCGCCGACCACCTTGATCGAGACGGCGACGAGCACCGCGATCGCCATGGTCAGGACGAGCTGCTCGCGCTGCGGGTCGATGCCGCCGCCGCGCGCCAGTTCGGGGCTGAGCGTTGCGGTGAGCAGCGCCGGCCAGCGCCAGACGACCAGACCCAGCACCACCGCCGCCCCGCCCCAGATCACCGCGAGGTCCCCGCGCGTCACGGCCAGGATTTCACCGAACAGATAGGCTTCCACATCAATGGCGCGCGGGGACGCCACCGCGACCGCCACAAGCCCGACGGCGAGGCTGCCATGCGAGGCGACGCCCAGCAGCGTGTCCATGGCGAGGCCCCGCCCGGAGAGCGTCGAGACGGCGACCGCCATCGCCACCGCAGCGGCGAGCACGCCGATGACGATGGACATCGAAAAGGCGAGCGAAATGGCGACGCCCAGTATCGCGGCGTGAGCGGTCGCATCGCCGAAATAGGCGATGCGCCGCCAGACAACGAAACAGCCGAGCGGACCCGCCGCGAGCGCCACCCCGATGCCGGCAAGGCAGGCGCGGGTCAGGAAGTCGTCGAGCACCCGTCCTCCGGCGTGTGGCGGTTGAAGGCGAGCGCGCCCGGTTCCGCCTCGCCGAACAGCATGCGGTATTCCTCGGCCGACGACACGGCCACGGGCGGCCCCTCGCACCAGATGACGCCGTTGAGCGCGATGACGCGGTCGGTCGCCCCCATCACCACATGCAGGTCGTGGCTGACCATCAGCACGCCGCAGCCCTGCCGGTCGCGCACCGCGCCCACCAGCCGGTAGAGCGCGGCCATGCCCGGATGGTCCAGGCCCTGCGCCGGCTCGTCGAGCAGCAGCAGGTCGGGTTCCGCGAGCAATGCCCGCGCGAGCAGGACGCGCTGGAACTGTCCGCCGGAGAGCGCCGTCATCTGCCGTTTGGCAAGCTCCGGCACGCCGGTTTCCTCCAGCGCGCGCGCGATGCTGCCGTTCCGCCGCCGGGCGCCGAGCCGGAGGAAGCGCGCGACGGTGATCGGCAGGGTCGAGTCGAGATGCAGGCGCTGCGGCACATAGCCGATGCGCAGCCCGGGCGCCTGTTCGACGCGCCCGGCCGCCGGCGCCACGGCGCCGACCAGCGCGCGCAGCAGCGTGGTCTTGCCCGAGCCGTTGGGGCCGACGATGGTGACGACCTCGCCGCGCTCCACGGCGAGGTCGATGTCGTGCAGCGCCAGTTGCGCGCCCAGACGGACCGAGAGGCCGTGGGCCGCGATCAGTCGCACGGCGCGTCCTCTTCGCGGGCGCAGTCGCGGCAGAGCCCCTCCGCCTCCATCATGGAGCGTTCGATGGCGAAGCCCGCCGCCCGCGCCTCCTGCCGCAGCGCGGCCGGGGTGGGCGCCACGCAGGTCTCGGCCACCGAGCGGCAATTGCGGCAGATCAGGAACGCTGGCGTATGCGTTTCATGCGGATACATGCAGGCGACGAAGGCGTTCAGCCGCTCCACCTTGTGGACGAAGCCCTGCTCCATGAGGAAATCGAGCGCCCGGTAGGCCACCGGCGGCTGCGAGCCGAAGCCGTCCTCATCCAGGCGCTTCAGCAGGCCGTATGCCGGCATGGCGGCGTGGCTTTCCAGCAGGATTTCGAGAGCGTGCCGGCGGACGGGGGTGAAGTTGACCCGGTCCTCCGAGGCCCGGCGTTCGGCCTCGTCGAGCACGCGGCGGATGCAGTCCCCGTGGTCGTGCGGGCGCATCGCCTCCGCCGCCCCGGTCCGTTCTGTTTGTCTTGTTGCCACCATTCGCCGCTCCATACTGTTACAGTATAACACCAAAAAATTCGATCCGTCCCCAAGATACAGGATGCCAGCATGAAACGCCGCCTCTTTCGACTCCCGCTGTTCGCCGCGCTCGCCTCCTTCGCCGCCCTGCCGGCCGCGGCGGCGCCCGAGGTCGTGGCGGACATTCCGCCGGTCCACTCGCTTGCGGCGCGCGTCATGCAGGGCGTGGGCGAGCCGACATCGATCCTGCCGCCGGGCGCCACGCCGCACGGCTATTCCATGCGGCCCTCCGAGGCGGCCCGGCTGCAGGCGGCCGATATCGTGTTCTGGGTGGGCGAGGGGCTGACCCCCTGGCTC
>JAJDVH010000015.1 GCA_022826185.1 Alphaproteobacteria bacterium | reverse complement strand
CGCATGGCTTGCCACGAGGCATCGTGGCCGGCGGTGTCGAGGGCGATATCGGCGTGCGGGCCCTCGCGGCCGGGGAGCCACACCGCCAGCACCCTGCCGATATTTCCCTCCGCGTCCGCGTAGAGCATGTTCTGGCCCGGCACGGCGAAGCCGTCGAAGGCCGCGCGGAACTCGTCGAAGCTGCGGGCGCGGCTCACCGCCAGCATGGCGCCGATCTCGTCGCTCGCGTCGTGGCCGGTCCATTTCAGCGCGAGCGGCGGCAGGTCGAGGTCGGCGAGCAGCGGCGCGTCGCTGACGATCGGCCCCCACTGCGTCTCGCGCACGGTCACGTCGCTGTCGAACCACCAGCGCACGCCGATGCTCTCGCTGCGCTCGGCGATGTCGGATGGCGGCACGCCGCTCACGTCGTAGAGATCGCTCGAGGCCGCGCGCATGTTGGTGCCGCCCCAGGCGATGTGCGGGTTGCGGCCGATGGCGAAGATGGGGAGTCCCGGCGCCATCAGTCCGACCGCATGATAGGAGGGCGACTTCACGCCCGCGATCAGCCAGACGTTGGGAACCATGATGCCGAGGTGCGGGTCGTTGGCCATGAGCGCGCCGCCGGTATCGCTGCGGTGCGCCGCCACCGCGAGGCTGTTGCTGCCGGATTTCGAGAGCCCGCCGAGCCAGCGCTGCGCCCGGGCGGTGGGGCCGCCGCCGTCGGACCCGGCGACCGAGACCGCGCCGCCCGCCACCAGGCGCGCCCAGAGCTCGTCCCAGCCGGGCCGCGCGCGGAGCGGCAGGAGGTCCGCCCAGACCAGCCAGTTCACGTCCGTGCCGCCGAGACGCCCGATGGCCAGGACGTCGGCGACGCTCCAGGGCTCCGGCTCCAGGCCCAGAACGGCGAAATCGTGCGGCAGTTCGGCCGCGCTGTCCTGGTAGTGGTTGACGCCATCCACGAAGCGCCGGACCCAGAGCCGGGCGGCCTCGTCCATGCTGCGCTCGATCTCCGCCGCGGCGCGCCCGTAGGAGAGCGTGCGCAGGCCGCGGTCGATATCGACGCCCATGGGGCCGATCATCTCGGACAGCCGCCCGCGCGCCAGCATGCGCGCCATCGCCATCTGGCCGAGCCTGAGATGCGCATGCACGAGGCCGAGCGCGAACGCCGCATCGCCGTCGCTCTCGGCTTCAATGAAGGGGATCTGCCGCTCGCTCCAGCGGATCGTCACGCGCCCGTCCAGCGGCAGGCCGCGCGTGGGGAACGCCTCAAGCCGCGCGGCGACGCCCTTCGGCTTCGGCAGCGGCGCCAGCAGCGCACAGGCCGAGAGCAGCAGCACCGCCGCGCCGATGGCAAGCCCGGCGGTGACGGAGGAGAGTTGGGACGGCATCCGGTCCTCCGGTCAGCGCAGGGCGCAGGCGCGTTTCAGCCCTCGCAAAGCGCGGCGTCGAGCTCCTTGAGGTCCGGGGCGCGGTCGAGGGTCATGACGGCGTCGAAGATGCGCTCCCTCTGCTCGGGGCCGACAGCGCGGTCGGCATTGTCCCGGAACTTGGCGCAGATGTCGTCCGCGGAGAGCGGGTTGGCGTCGGAGCCGCGGTTGACGGCCTCGCGGTGGCGGAGCTCGCGCCCGTCGCGGGTGCGGACCCTGATCTCGCCAGAATAGTAGCGCGGGAAGGCCGAGTCCGGGTCGATGGCGAACTCCACCCGGTCCGCCAGCGCCAGCACCTCCGGGTCGGAGATCGCGCCGGGGTCGATCTCGTCCAGCGTGAAGCGGCCGTGCTTGAGCGCCGCGGCGATGGTGTAGTGCATCGAGAACTGGGCGTCGTAGCTGTTCTGCGGGCGCTTCTTGGTTTCCTCCGGGCGGCAGACGACATTGGCCTGCGCGTCCGCGATATAGCCGGTGATGCTGTCCACGTCCTCCGGCCGGAGCCCGTGGTCGCGCCGGAGCGCCAGCGCGGCGTCGGCGAAGGCGTGGTTGAAATGGCAGGCGGGGTAGGGCTTGAAGGCCACATTCTCCAGCTCCCAGACCTCGCCGAGCGCGGCCGTCGCCATGTCGAGCCGCGCCTCGTGGTCCGCGCCCAGATGCAGGTTGTAGAGGCCGTAGCGCCCCTCATAGGGCGCGCTCGGGCCCTGGAAGCCGCCGCCGGCGAGCGCGGCCGCGGTGATGCCCGCCACGGCCGCCCAGCCGGGATGGATGCGCTTGGTCCAGGCGCCGTCGGAGAGGAACTCCAGGCTGCCGGCGGCCATGGAGAGCGCGATGCCCTGCGCCATCGCCGCCTCGCGCTCGGAGAGGCCGGCGAGCCGGGCGGCGGTCAGCGCCGCGCCGAACGCGCCGACAAGGCCGGTCGGATGGTGCCCGCGCACATGGAAGCCGCCCTGCGCCGCCTGGCCGATCCGCGAGGACGCCTCGACGCCGACCAGGTAGGCGGCGAGCAGGTCCCGGCCCGAGGCGCCGGACGCGAAGCCCTGCGCGAGCGCGGCGACGAGCGAAGAGGCCGAGGCATGGACCACGCCGTCGGAGTGCGTGTCGTCATAGTCGAGGCCGTGGACCAGCGTGCCGTTGACCAGCGCGGCATCGCGCATCGGCAGGCGGATGTCCGCGCCGATGACCGGCGACGGCCCCTCGCCGGCAAGGCCGCGCATGGCGTCAATCGTGCGCTGGCCGAACTCGTAGCCGGTCGAGGCGAGCGCGATGCCGATGCAGTCGAGGATGTGCAGGCGCGCGCGCTCCATCACCCGGTCCGGAACCGCACGGTCGTCGAGCCCGCAGGCGAATTCCGCCAGCATCGCGGCTATCGGCCGGTTCGCCGCCGCCGTTCCTTCGCTCACTGCCGTCTGGAGCCCGTCCATGGCCGAACCCTCCCTGTCGATCCCCTGTCTTCGACGGCAATCATAGCCCGGCGGGCCAATTACGGCTATTCCACTCCGGCTGCCTCCCGCGCACGAACGGAACCGCCTTGCCGCCACGCCACCGCCCGTCCCTCGGCATCCCGCTCATGCTGGTCGCGATGGTCGGCATCACGGCGGTCGATGCCATCGCCAAGCATGTGGCGTCCGGCCTGAGCGGCGTGCAGGTCGCGTGGGGCTATTTCACCTTCATCGCCATCACGCTCGCGATCGGGTTCGCCATCGCCCGCATCCCGCCCCGGCGCTGGCTGCGCACCCGCAATCCCGGACTGCAACTGCTGCGGGCGGGCTGCCTGGTCGGCTCGCTCTCCATGCTGTTCGTCGGCCTGCAATATCTGGCGCTCGCGGACGCCACGGTCATCAGCTTCGCCGCGCCGCTGTTCATGACCGCGCTGTCCTGGCCGGTGCTGAAGGAGCGGGTCGGGCCGCACCGCTGGGCGGCGGTGCTGCTCGGCTGGGTCGGGGTCGTTGTGGTGATCCGCCCGGGCCTCGGCATCGTCCACTGGGCGGCCGTGCTGCCGCTCATCGGCGCGGTCTTCTTCGCGGGCTTCCAGCTTGTCACGCGCATCATCACGGCGCGGGAGGACCATCTGGCGACCCTGTTCTACACCTCGGCTGGCGGCGCGCTGCTGCTCACGCTCGCCATGCCGTTCTTCTGGCAATGGCCCGCCTGGGAGATGTGGGCCTGGATGGCGCTTTCGGGCGCGATCGGCGCGGGGGCGCATTTCCTGATGATAAACGCCTTCGCCGTCACGGAGGCGGCCCTGCTCGCGCCCTTCAACTATTCGCGCATGCTGTGGGCGGTGCTGATCGGCTGGTTCGCTTTCGCCGACCTGCCCGACACGGCGACCTTCGCCGGCGGCGGGCTGATCGTCGCTTCAGGCCTCTATGTGCTCTGGCGCGAGCAGGTCACACACCGTCGAGCCAGGCCTTGACCAGCCGCCAGGCGATGCTGTCGCGGCGCGGCAGCTCCATGTCGAACTCCTCGATCCGGCCGATCTGCTCGCGCGTCATCCAGCGGGCGTCCTCGAGCTCCTTCGGGTCGATGTTGAGGTCCATCGCCTCCGCCTCGGCATGGAAGCCGAGCATCAGCGACGACGGGAACGGCCAGGGCTGGGAGGCCATGTAGCGCACCTCGCCGACCTTGACGCCGGCCTCCTCGAACACCTCGCGCGCGACCGCTTCCTCCAGGCTCTCGCCCGGCTCGACGAAGCCCGCGAGCGTGGAATAGATGCGCCGCGGAAACTGGTGCGTGCGCCCGAGCAGGCAGTTGTCGCCCTTGTGGACCAGCATGATGACCGCCGGGTCGGTGCGCGGGAAATGCTGCGCGCCGCAGCCGGTGCAATTGCGCTGGTAGCCGCCGTGGCTCACCTCCGTCGGCGCGCCGCAGACGCCGCAAAAGCGGTGGCGCTGGTGCCAGGTCATCATGCCCCGCGCATGGGCGAGGATGGCGCCCTCGTCCGCCGGAATGACCGGGCCGATCTGGCGCAGGTCCTCGAAGACGCCCTCCGCTCCGATGCGCGGATGGCCGTACGGGTCCTCCAGGTGCGAGAGGTCGAGGCCGATATAGAGCGTGTCGCCTTCCAGCCCGAGCACCACCTCGTGCTGGGCCGCGTCGAGCAGCTCGCCGGCTTCCTCGACCGTCAGGATCAGCGCCCGGTCGTCCTCCGTGTGGACCAGCGAGCGCGACCGCCAGACGGGCACCAGCCGCGTGTCCTTCGCGCGGCGCCGCGCGGCGATCCAGGCCGGGTCCTCGCGCAGATGCGAGATCCGGTCGAGCGGCGCGCCCGTGTACCAGAGGTTCTTCAACATGGGAGCGAAAGGAAGCATGGGAGCGGGTGCGGCGCAACACGGGCGGGTGCGGCTGCCGCTTTCGGCGGGCGGGCGATACGCGGCCGCGGCGGCGTTCGGAGTTTTGCGGCTCGGTGTCCGGGATGGACATGAATATACTTGTGGCCAAGGCAAAAGGCAGACCAGGCACCAGGAGCGCCCCGGCATGACGGATCGCCAGCTATTGCCCGCGCTGCGGCTCCATCTCGAATCTCTCTCGGATCGTCTGGGGAACCTTGGTGAACCGGTTGAAGCCAGGATTGCGGGTGGTATTGCCGTGAATTACTACACGGGCCACCGAATGTCGGACGATGTCGACATCGACTGGTCGCACCGCGTTCCCATCCCGCCGGACATGCAAGTCTTCGAAGTGCCGAACCCGGACGATCCGCACGACCGGCATCTGGTTGTAATGGATGGCGGCTTTTCCGACGCAATGGGGTCCTTCCCGCCGGATTGGGGGAAGCGGGCGCGGGAAGTATCCCGGGCGGGGAACATCGTCATCCTCATGATAGATCCCGTCGATCTGGCGGTGTCGAAGGTTGCACGGTTCTCGGAACGCGATCGGGAGGACATCCGCCAGCTTGCTGCGCACGGCCTTGTCGATCCGTTGCTCTTCGCGGAAAGAATGGAAGAAGCTCTGGACTACTACGTAGGGGATACTACGTTTGTCCGTCATAATTTCGAGGAAGCCAAAGAGATTGTCGCGAGGGAAGGCGATGCCTCCGAGCCGCCATGAGGATGTCTTCGGCGCCGCCCGCCGCAGGGAGCGCGACCTGATGGAACTCCTCGCAAAGGTGGCGGCCGGCCGGCATATGCCGGATGGCCGCGAGGATGAGGCTTCCCTGCGCCAGTTGGGCTATGCCTGCGAACTGGCGCGAGGCCGGGTCGAGGATCCCGACGGCAATCTCGGCCGCGTTGCCCGCTTCTGCAGGGCGCGCCTCGAAGGAACGACTGCGCCCGCCGGCCGTTTCCGGGACCCTGTCCAGGCAGGCTGGGGCGCCCCCTGGCATGTCGATGCGGGCAAGCTGCGCACGGAACTCCCCCTTCACCTGATGAAGCTGCGCCGGGAAGCCCGGAGCGCGGAGGCGGAGACGGCTTGATTGGGGGCGGTCCCGATCTTCCGGGGCAGCCACAACGCCTTTCGCCTCGACCGCTACCGCCCCCGGCTGCGGGCGGATACCATAGGCTTCTTTGTTCGGACCCGTGGAGCGAGCGGTGCTGCATCCGACGAGACGGCAGGCGTTGGAACAGGAGCCGGGGGTTGCCGGCTACCGGCCGCCGGCGGGCGGTTTCGACGAACTGCTCGACGAAGAAGGCCGGGTCAGGCCGGTCTGGCGGCATTTTGTCGAGGGATTCGCAGGGCTTTCCGAAGCGGAGCTGAAACGGCGGACGGCGCGCGGCGAGCAATATCTGCATGACGCCGGCGTGTTTTTCCGCCGGCAGGGTGCGGAGGGACCGGGCGGGCGGACATGGCCGTTCAGCCCGGTGCCGCTCATCCTGCACGAAGGGGAATGGCGCCGGCTTGCGGGCGGGCTCGCCCGGCGGGCCGGGCTTCTGGAAGCCGTCATGGCCGACCTCTATGGCGAGGGCCGGCTGGTCGCGGAGGGGTTGCTGCCGGCGGGGCCGGTCGCCGCCAGTCCCGCCTGGCTTCGCCCGCTGGTCGGCGTCAGGCCTGCCTCGGGCCATCACCTGCACTTTATCGCCTTCGATGTCGCGCGGCGGCCGGACGGCGAGTGGCAGGTGCTGCGCGACCGCACCGAGTCGCCCGCCGGCGCCGGCACCGCGCTGGAGACGCGGCTCGCCACGCAGCGCGTGTTCCAGGAGCTTTTCCAGGAGTCCCATGTGCACCGCCTGGCCGGCTTCTTCCGGGCATTCCGCGATGCGATGGGCGCGCTCGACCGGGTAGGCGGCGGGCGCGTGGGAATGCTGACGGCAGGCCCCGGCGGGGCGAACTATTTCGAGCATGCCTACCTGGCGCGCTATCTGGGCTTCATGCTGTTCGAGGGCGAGGACATCGCCATCGAGAACGGCGCGGCGACGATCCGCACCGTGGCCGGCCCGCGGCCGGTCGGCGTCCTCTGGCGCCGTCTCCGGGCCGGGCGCGCGGACCCGCTGGAGCTGGACGAGACATCTGCGGTCGGGGTGCCGGGCCTGGTCGATGCGCTCCGCGAAGGGACGCTCTCGGCGGTCAATGCGCTCGGCTCCGGCGTGCTCGAAGACCCCGCGCTCGCGCCGTTCCTGCCGCAGATCGCCGAGGCCGGGGGCGGGCCGGCGGCAGGGTCGGCGGAGGGCTGGTGGGCGGCGGCGCCGGAGCCCGGGCCCCGCTCGACCGTGCCGGCCTGGACCAGTGGCGCGCTCCGGTCCGAGCCGGTGACGCTCCGCCTGTTCCTCGCGCGCACGCCCGAAGGCTGGCAAGCGATGCCCGGCGGCTATGCCCGCCTCGGCGGCGTGTCGGCGGAAGACCCGGGCGCCGTCGCCGATATCTGGGCGGTCAGCGACGAGCCGGTGCCCATCGACACGATGACGGCGCGCCCCTCCGACACCTACCGCCGGCCGCTGCCGGGAACCCTGCCGAGCCGGGCGGCGGACAACCTGTTCTGGCTCGGGCGCTATGTCGAGCGGGCGGAAGCGGCGATCCGGCTGCTGCGCGCGCTCCATCTGCGCCTGGCGGAAACGGGCTCGCGGGACAATCCGCTCCAGGCGAGCCTCTGCGATTATCTCCGCGACCTGCCGCTCGACCCCGAAGAGAATGTGCCGCAGGGCCTGCTGCGGACGCTCGACTCGGCGCTGGTCTGCGCGAGCCGGGTGCATGACCGCTTCTCCATCGACGGCTGGACGGCGCTGCGCAACCTGAATGAGGCCGCCGAGGAGATGGCCCGGACGGCGCGGCCGGGCGACGACACGGCGCGCATCATGACCGCCCTGCTGCACCGCCTCGCGGGTCTCTCCGGGCTCGTCCACGAAAACATGTACCGCTTCACCGGCTGGCGCTTCCTCATCCTCGGGCGGGAGCTGGAGCGCGCGTCCGGCATGGCCTCGGCGCTGGCGCATTTCGCGGACCCGGCCGCGCCGGAGGGCGCGCTCGACCTCGCCATGGAAATCGGCGACTGCACCATGACCTACCAGCGCCGCTACTCGCTCGGCACGCACCGCAACACGGTGGTGGACCTGATGGTGTTCGACGCCATGAACCCGCGCTCGATCCTGTTCCTGCTGGAGCGGATGCGCAGCCTGATCGCGCTGCTGCCGGGCGCGGAGATGCACGGGGTGATGTCGCCGCTCGCGCGCGCCGCGCTGCGCGCCCATGCCGCCATCGCGGTCGAGACGCCGGAGACGGTGGACAAGGCGGCGCTGGCGGCGCTCGGGGAGCGGCTGGACGGGGTATCCGACCTCGTCTCCGGGGCCTACCTGACCTGACGCGGACGCCGGACTTGCTCTACGATATCGCCCTTTCGATCCGCCAGCATTACGACGCCCCGGCGGCGGCCAGCCGCCAGACGCTCCGCCTGCTGCCGCCGACGCTGGCGGACGAACAGCATGTCGTGGCGGCCGCGGTCGATGTGTCGCCGCCGCCCGTCGAGCGCCGCGACCGGCGGGATTTCTTCGCCAACATGGCGACCGACCTGGCGTTCGGCGGCGCGCATGAGGAGGTCGTCTATTCGCTCGCAGCCCGCGTGCGGCGCGAGCCGGGCCGGGCGTCGGTGCCCGAATCGCCGCCGGTTGCCGCGCTTGCGGAGGAAATCGCCGCCATCCGCTCGCTTGCCCCGGACGCGCCGCACCATTTCCTCGCCGCCTCGCCGCGCCTGCCGGAGGAGCCGGCGTTCCGGGACTATGCGCGCGCGGCCCTGCCGGCGGGCGCGGGCGCGGCGGAGGCGGTCGAGGCGGTCGGGCTCGCGCTCAACCGCGACATGGCGTTCGACGCGAAGGCGACGGAGGTGGACACGCCGGCGCTGGAGGCGTTCCGCCGCCGGCGGGGCGTCTGCCAGGATTTCACCCACGCGATGATCGCGTGCCTGCGCACGCTCGGCATCCCGGCGGGCTATGTCAGCGGCTTCCTGCGCACGGTCCCGCCGCCGGGCCGGCCCCGCCTCCAGGGCGCGGACGCGATGCACGCCTGGGTGCGCGCCTGGTGCGGGCAGGGGGCCGGCTGGGTGGAGTACGACCCGACCAATGCCTGCCTCGCCGGCGACGGCCATGTCGCCGTCGCGCGCGGCCGGGACTATTCGGACGTGGCGCCGGTAAAGGGCGTGCTCCGCAGCGCCGGCAGCCAGACCAGCCGCCACGCAGTCACCATGACCCCGGTGGGGGAGGAATTGCCTTGAATACGATGCCTGTGACCCGAGACCGCAGAGAAACGATCCGGGCGCGTGTCGATCGCGATCCGGCTTTCCGCGAGGAACTGCTCCGGGAAGGAGTCGAACTTCTGCTTTCCGCGACATGGAGACCGGCAAGGCGATGCTGCGCGACTATATCAACGCCACCATCGGTTTCCGGGAACTCGGCGGACTGACCGAAAGGCCGCCCAGGAGCCTGATGCGCATGTTCGGCCCGGCCGGCAATCCGCAGGCGCGGAACCTGTTCGAGATCATCGGCTGCCTGCAGAGGCGGGAGGGGCTGCGCCTCGAAGTCCGGGCAATCCGGTAGCGCGACGACCGATCACCCTTGACCGACGCCTGCGGGCGTCCCCTTCGTCAACCCGCTTCCCGCGCGCCCGCGACGAGTTCGGCCAGTTGTTCGCGCGAGGCGGCGCCGGGGACGATGGCGTTCTTCACCAGGAAGGCGGGGGTGCCGCGGATGCCGAGCTGTTGCGCCAGCGCGTGGTTGCGCTCGATGACCGCCGTGACGGCCTCGCTCTCCATGTCGGCGCGCAACTGCGCGATGTCGAGGCCGACCCCGGCGGCGATATCCATGATCCGGTCCTCGTCGAGCGCGCCGGAGGCGGTCATGAGCGCGACATGGAACTCGGTCCATTTGCCCTGCCGGTCGGCGGCGAGCGAGGCGCGGGCCGCCACCACCGACGGCGGGCCGAGGATCGGGAACTCCTTGAAGACGATGCGCAGGCGGCTGTCGCCCTCCGCCAGCGCCATCACATCCCCCAGCACCCGCTTGCAGAAGCCGCAGCGATAGTCGAAGAACTCGACCAGCACCGCGTCGGCGTCCTCCGGCCCGATGGCCGGGTCGCCTTCCGCGCTGGCCAGCGCCTCCCAGTTGGCGGCGATGAGTTCGACCTGCTGACGCTCCCGGTATTCCTCCTGCTCCTTCCACCAGGCCTGCACCGCCTCAAGGACGATTTCCGGGTCCTTCTGGCGGAGATATTCGATGAGGGCGGCCACCTCCTCCTCCGTGTCCGCCCGCGCGTCGCGGGCAGTCCAGGGCAGGCAGGCGAGCGCAGCGATGAGGAAGGCGAGAACGGCGCGGGACGGGAGGTTCATGGTGCAGGTCTTCCAGTCTGTGTCCTTGGAGACCTATATGGCCCCCGGTTCAATTCGGGGCAAGCGGACCGCTACGAGCCCGGGCCGCCGCAGGTCGGGCAGCCGTCGCGGCGCTTGAAGCGGATGATCCGGGTGGACGTAGTGAGGGCGTCGTAGAGCAGGAGGCGGCCGGAGAGGCCCTCGCCGATGCCGATCAGCTCCTTCAGCGCCTCGACCGCCATGAGCGTGCCGACGACGCCCGCGACCGCGCCCAGGATTCCGGCTTCCGAACAGGCCGGCACGGCGCCCGGCGGCGGCGGCTCCGGAAAGAGGCAGCGGTAGCAGGGATGCTCCGGCCCGGCATGGGGCTTGAAGGTGGAGACCTGCCCGTCGAAGCGCAGCACCGCGCCGGAGACGAGCGTCCGCCCGGCGGCGGCGGCGGCGGCGTTGACGAGGTAGCGGGTCGCGAAATTGTCGCTTCCGTCGAGGATGAGGTCGTAGTCGCGGAAGAGGCCGGCGGCGTTGGCCTCCGTGAGCCGTTCGGCATGGGTTTCGACGCGGATGGCGGGGTCGAGTGCATGGATGCCGGCCGCCGCGCTCTCGGCCTTGGGCCGGCCGATGCGCTCATTGCCGTGAATCACCTGGCGCTGAAGGTTGGAGACATCGACATCGTCGTCGTCGATGACGCCGAGCGTGCCGACTCCGGCGGCGGCGAGATAGAGCAGCAGCGGCGCGCCGAGGCCACCTGCACCCACCGCCAGCACGCGCGAGGCCAGCAGCTTCTGCTGCCCGGCCCCGCCTACCTCCGGCAGGATCAGGTGCCGGGCATAGCGGTCGAGCTGCGCGTCCGTCAGCATCAGAACCGGCCGATGCTGTAGGGGGCCATGTCGATGGCAGACGGGCGTCCGGCCACGAGATCGGCAATGTGCCGGCCGCTGATCGGTCCGGCCGTCAGCCCCAGATGCCCGTGGCCGAAGCCGTACCACACGTTCAGATGCAGAACAGAGGCGCCCAGGACCGGCAGCGAGTCCGGCGTGGCCGGCCGGTTGCCCATCCAGGGCGAGCCGTCTTCCGTGCGAATGTCGCGGAACGCCTTCCGCGCATGGGCCCGTAGCGGCTCGACGCGCTTCCAGTTCGGCGGCGCGTCGAGGCCGGCGAATTCCGCGGTGCCGGCGAGCCGGAGGCCCATCTGCATCGGCGTCGCCATGAACTTGCGGTCGTAGAAGGAGACCGGGTGGCGCGTCTCGACGCCGGGGTCCGGCAGGGTCAGGTGGTAGCCGCGCTCGGATTCGAGCACCGCCGTTTCGCCCAGCATTTCCGCGAGGCCCGCCGACCAGGCCCCGGCCGCGACGACGAAGCCGTCCGCCGCCAGCCGGCCTTTCGAGGTGCGGACCGCCGCCGGCCGGTCGTCCGCGTAGTCGAAGCCGGTGACATGCGCCGCCAATATGCGCCCGCCGCCGCGCGAAAAGGCTTCCGCCAGACCCGTCGTGAGCGCGCCCGGATCGACCGTGTGGGCGCCCCCGGGGAAGAAGGTGGCGTGCGGGAAGATCGGCGCCAGCCCCGGCTCGAGCTGGCGGAGCTCGTCGCCGTCGAGTTCCTCGACCTCGAAGCCCCGCTCGCGCTGGCCCTCCCGGTCGCCCGCCGCAACCCGGAAGGACCGCGCGCTCTCATAGACAGTGAGCGTCCCGTTCTGCCGGATGAGGCCGGCCGTGCCGGCCTCGGCGGCGAGGTCCTTGTGGGCGTCGAGGGCCAGGCGGTGGAGGGCGGCCATGGCGTCCATCTGCCGGCGCATCGGCTCCGGCCGTCCCGCGCGCACGAAGCGGATGAGCCAGGGCAGGAATTCCGGCAGGTGGCGCCAGCGGATGAAGAGCGGCCCCATCGGGTCCAGCAGCCAGCGGGGCGCCTTGAACATGAGGCCGGGGCCGGTCTGCGGCAGGCAGGAGTGGGAGCTGATCGCGCCCGCATTGCCGAAGGAGGTCATCGTGCCGGGCGGCTCGGGGTCGATCAGCGTGACCCTGTGGCCGTCGCGCCGCAGGTAGCAGGCCGTCGCCGTCCCGACGATGCCGGCCCCGATGACGGCGATATGTTGCGCCTCGCTCATGGCCCGGCATATAGCACGGAGCCGGCCGGCGCGGCAGGCGGTTTGGCCTTGGGGGGAAACGCACTAATGTCTGCGGCGCAAAGAGGGAGCGGAGTGCCATGAGCGGACCGTTGTCGGGGTTTCGCGTCGTCGATCTCACCAATGTGATCTCGGGGCCGATGGCGACGCAGATACTCGGGGACCAGGGCGCCGACATCATCAAGGTCGAGGCGCGGGGCGGGGACCTCACGCGCGGCGGCGGCAACCGGCAGGGCGGGCTCTCGGCCGCGTTCCTCAACAACAACCGCAACAAGCGCTCCGTCGTGCTCGACCTCAAGCGGCCGGAGGGCGTGGCGCTGCTGAAGCGGCTCGCCGCGACGGCGGACGTCTTCATCCAGAACTTCCGCCCGGGCGTGGTGGAGCGGCTCGGCGTCGGCGAGGCGGACATCCGCGCCGTCAGGCCGGATATCGTCTATGTCTCGATCAGCGGCTTCGGCGAGAAGGGGCCGTTCGCCTCCAAGCCCACCTACGACCCCATCGTGCAGGCGATCTCGGGCCTTACCACCGTGCAGGCGGGCTCCGACGAGGAGCGGCCCCGCCTGGTGCGCACCATCCTGCCGGACAAGGTGACGGCGCTCACCGCCGCGCAGGCGGTCACCTCCGCACTGCTGCACCGGGCGGCGACCGGCGAGGGCCAGCATGTCCGCGTCTCGATGCTCGATTCCGTCGTCGCGTTCCTGTGGAACTCCGACATGGGCTCGCAGACCTTCGTGGACGCGCCGACCTCGATCCAGCGGGCGGCGAGCTTCATCGACCTTATCTACGAGACCGCCGACGGCTTTATGAGCGTCTCGCTGATGACGGACCGGCAATGGCTCGGCTTCTGCGAAGTCGCCGGGCGCGAGGACCTAGCGAGCGACCCGCGTTTCGCCACCGGGGCGCTCCGGGACGAGAACATCGACGCGCGCCTCGAGCAGGTGCAACTGGAGCTGCGCAAGCGCACCACGGCGGAATGGACCACCCTCTTCGATACGGCGCATGTGCCTTCGGCGCCGGTGCTGACCCGGGGAGAGATGGTCGGCCACCCGCAGGTCGCGGCCAACGGCACGCTGGTGGAATACGACCATCCGCTTGCAGGACGGCTCCGGCAGGCGCGGCCCGCCATCCGCTTCGAAGGCTCGCCGTCGAGCATCAGGCGCGGCGGCTCCGAACTCGGCGCCGACACGCGGGAGGTGTTGGCCGAAGCCGGCATCGGGGAAGGCGAGATCGAGGCGGCGATCGCCAGCGGCGCGGCGGGGGCGGGCGCCTCCTGATGCGGTGAGGAGCAGCGGGAATGTCGGTTCCGGTAATCGATATCGCCCCCTTTCTTCGGGGCCGGGATGAGGACAAGCGGAGGGTCGCCCGCAAAATCGAAGCGGCCTGCACGGAGTCGGGCTTCTTTTGTATCACCGGCCACGGCGTGCCCCTGGATCTCATTGCCCGGACGAGGCAGGCGGCCGTCGATTTCTTCGCCCTGCCGCTGGCCGAAAAGCGCGCGATCCTGCGGCCGGAGAGCCGGGTAGGGCGCGGCTACTACCCGTTCGCCGACCGTTCGCTCGCCTACACGCTGGGCGAGGAAACGCCGCCGGACCTGCAGGAAGCCTTCGCGATGGGTCCGCCCGATATCCCGGACGACGATTATTACCGGGGCGAGGTCGCGTCCTATTTCTTCGAGGAGAACCGCTATCCCGCCCGGCCCGAAGGCTTCCGTGAGACCGTGGACGACTATTTCCGCGCCGTGCTTGCGCTCTGCGACCGGCTGATGGGCGCGATGGCGCTGGCATTGGGGCTCGAAGAGGATTTTTTCGCGGACAAGCTGGACCGGCCCGCCTGCGGCTTGCGGCTGATCCGCTATCCGGCGCAGACCGACGCTCCGGCGCAGCGGCAGCTGCGCGCCGGCGCGCATACCGATTACGGCACGCTGACGGTGCTGCGCGGCGACGACGTGCCGGGCACCCTGCAGGTGAAGCTGCCGCGCGCCGGCTGGACCGATGTGCGCCCGCCTGCGGACGCCTTCGTGTGCAATCTGGGCGATGCGATGGCGCGCTGGACCGGCGGGCGCTGGGCATCGACCCTGCACCGGGTCGCGAACCCGCCCGAAGGGGCCTCCCGGCGCGACCGCATCTCGCTGGTGTTCTTCCACCAGCCCAACTACGACGCGCTGCTCAACGGCATCTTCGAGGATGCCGGGGACGCGGTGACCCTGGCCGAGCACTTTATCGAGAAGATCCACCTGGCCGCCGGCGCCGGCCGGTCCGCCAAGCCGGCGGCGGGCGAATAGCCGGCTGCTCGCGGTCTCGCGTCCGCTTCGTCGCCCAGGACCCCGATCCGGGGCCCAACTCCAGCCGTTTCGGCCCGGCAGGAAGGCCGGAAGATGGACCCCGGATCTCCGCTTCGCTCCGTCCGGGGTGACGGTTGTATCCCGGTTCGGGACGGAAGACGGTCCGACCCTGCTGCAGCGCGCCGGCCTACTTGTTGCCGTAGAGCCTGTCGCCGGCGTCGCCGAGGCCCGGCACGATGTAACCGTGGTCGTCGAGCCGCTCGTCTATGGCGGCGGTGAAGACCGCGACTTCGGGATGCACGGCGTGGAAGGCCTCGATGCCCTCCGGCGCCGCAAGCAGGCACAGCATCTTGATGTCGAGCGCGTTCGCCTCCTTGAGCCTGGAGACCGCCGCGACCGCCGAGTTCCCCGTCGCCAGCATGGGATCCAGAACGACCACCGGCCGGTCGCCCAGGTCCTCCGGCACCTTGAAGTAATATTCGACGGCCAGCAGCGTCTTCGGGTCGCGGTAGATCCCCACATGCCCGACGCGGGCGGAGGGGACGAGGTCGAGCATGCCTTCGAGCAGCCCGTTTCCGGCCCTCAATATGGAGACGAGAACAAGCTTCTTGCCGGTCAGGAACGGCGCGCGGGTTTCCGCGAGCGGCGTCTCGATGCTGCGGATTTCGGTCGCAAGGTCGCGGGTCACCTCATAGCCGAGCAACAGGGAAACCTCGCGCATCAGCAGCCGGAACTTGGCGGTGTTCGTGTCCCTGCGGCGCATGAGGGACAGCTTGTGCTGGACCAGCGGATGATCGACGACCGTGACATTGCCCATTTGGTGAAATCCTCTCTCGAGTCCGAAGTCAGAATAACGCGCCGGGAAAGCCAGCATACGCTCTGCGGACCGGGGGGCGCAGAGAGGACACGCTCTGTCAGGCGGAACCGGGTTGCCAGGGTCGGGCGGGGCCGGGCGGGACCCGCGCCTTCGCGGTCTGCTCGAAGGCATGGGCGTAGCCGATCAGCGGTCCGTCCCGCCACGCGCCGCCGATGAAGGACAGGCCGACGGGCAGGCCCGCGACATAGCCCGCGGGCGCCGTGACGCTCGGATAGCCGGAAACGGCCGCCAGCCCCGAACTGCCGCCGAGGCGGTTGTCGCCATTGACGAGGTCGATGGCCCAGGGGACCGGCGAGGTGGGTGCGGCCAGCGCGTCGAGCCGGCAGTCGGCAAGGGCCCGGTCGATGCCCTCGTCGCGGGTGAGCCGGCGGCATGCGGCGAGCGCTCTCCTGTAGGTCTCGCTGTCCGTGCCGTCGGTCTCCTCCGCCGCGATCAGTTGCTCCTGCCCGAACCAGGGCATGACCCGGTCGGCATGATCGATATTGAACCGGATCAGTTCGGCGAGGGAACGAACGGGGCTTTCGGGGCCGAGCGCTGAGAGCCAGGCATTCAGCCCTTGCTTGAACTCGGTCCGCATGACGATGATTTCGTGGGCGCGGATGTCGTCGCGGGCCGGCATGGCGACCTCATCGATGATGACCGCCCCGGCATCGGCCAGCACCTCCAGCGCTTGCCCGAACACCCGGTCCACGGCCTCGTGGAAGCCGCAATAGTTCCTGACGACGCCGATCCTCGCGCCGCGCAGCGCGCCGGGATCGAGAAAGGCCGTATAGTCCGTGTCCGGCGGCGGGCGGCTCGCCGGATCGTCCGGGTCCGCGCCCGCGATCGCGCCGAGCAGGACCGCCGCGTCGGCCACCGTGCGCGCCATCGGCCCCGCCGTGTCCTGGCTTGCGGCGATGGGAACGATCCCGGTGCGGGAGACCAGTCCGAGCGTGGGCTTGATTCCGACCAGCGAGTTCATCGCGGAGGGGCCGACGATGGAGCCGTCCGTCTCCGTGCCGATGGCGGCGGGCGCAAAGTCCCGCGCGACGGCAACGCCCGAGCCGGAGCTGGAGCCGCCGGGCGTGCGGTCGGTCGCATAGGCGTTGCGGACCTGGCCGCCCCGGCTCGACCAGCCGCTCGACGAGCGCGTGGAGCGGAAATTCGCCCATTCGCTGAGATTGGTCTTGCCGAGCAGGACGGCCCCGGCTTCGCGCAGGCGCCGGGCGACATGGCTGTCCGCTTTCGTCCTCACGCCGTCGAGCGCCAGCGAACCGGCCGAAGTCATCATGGCGTCGCCGGTTGCGAGATTGTCCTTCAACAGCACAGGCACGCCGTGCATGGGGCCGCGGACATGGCCGGCGGCGCGCTCGCGGTCGCGCTCCCGGGCGATGTCCGGCGCGTCGGGATTGAGGAAGGCGACGGACCGGAACGGCCCGTCCTCCGCCGCAATCCGCTGCCGGAACGTCTCGACAAGGCCGGTCGAGGTGAGCGCGCCGGCGGCCATCAGACGGGCGAGGTCGGCAATCGAGGCTTCTTTCGGTATGTCCATGGGGAAGGGACTATCGTGCGCTTGCCGTCCGGAGGCAAACTGCCAAGGGATGGCGACGGAGGCCGGAATGGACGTGAGATCGTTTGTCCGGGCGCTGCCCAAGGCGGAACTCCACCTGCACCTGGAGGGCGCGCTCGAACCGGAAATGCTGATGCGGCTGGCCCGCAGGAACAAGGTCGGCATTCCGTTCCGCACGGTGGAGGAGATAAGGGCCGCCTACCGCTTCTCGGAACTGCAGGACTTCCTGGACATCTACTACCGGGGCATGGACGTGCTGCGCACGGAAGAGGACTTCCACGATCTCACCGCGGCCTATCTGGAGCGCGCCGCCGCCGACGGGGCGGTGCATGTCGAGCTGTTCTTCGACCCCCAGGGACACACCGGGCGCGGCATTCCCTTCGCGGTCGCGGCGGACGGCATCCTCGCCGCGCTCGCCGACGGGCGCGAGAGGCAGGGCGTGACCTCGCTGCTCATCATGTGCGTCCTCAGGCATCTGAGCGAAGAAGAGGGTTTCGCCGCCTTCCGCGAGGCCGGGCCTTATATCGCGGACGGGAGGATCGCCGGCCTCGGCCTCGACTCGTCCGAGAAGGACCATCCGCCCGCGAAGTTCGAACGCCTCTTTGCGGCCGCGCGCGAGGCCGGCCTCAGGCTTGTCGCCCATGCCGGCGAGGAGGGCCCGGCATCCTATGTCGCGGACGCGGTGGACCGGCTGGGCGTGGACCGGATCGACCACGGCAACCGCGCGCTCGAAGACCCGGCGCTGGTCCGCCGCCTGGCCGGGCGGGGCATCGCGCTTACCGTGTGCCCGCTCTCCAACCTCCGGCTGTGCGGCGTTCCCGACATGAGGCAGCACCCGTTGAAGCGCATGCTCGACGCCGGGCTGAAGGCGACAGTGAACTCCGACGATCCGGCCTATTTCGGCGGCTATCTGGTGGACAATTTCGTCGCCGTGGCCGAGGCGCTTGACCTGGACAGGGCGGACCTCGTGACGCTCGCCCGCAATTCCATCGAAGGCTCATTCCTCGACGAGGCGGCCAAGCAGGGGCATCTTGACGGGATCGCCCGGTCCGCCGGGGCGGACGGATAGCGGGGGTTCGTCGCGACCGGCATGGTGTATGACCAGTGCGAATATCGAGTTCGCTTCGAATGGGGGCCGCAGGGCGTTGCGTGTCTCGCTCCCGTGAGCGACGCCATCGTGATCGTGGATGTGCTGTCCTTCACGACCGCGGTCTGCATCGCTGCGGCGAGGGGAGCAACGGTGTTTCCGTACCGGTGGGCCGACGACACGGCCGCAGACTATGCGAGGTCGAAGAACGCCCTGCTTGCAGGCCCGCGCCGGGAGGGCGGGTATTCGCTCTCGCCAGGGTCGTTGACGGGCCTGCCGCGAGGCAGCCGCATCGTGCTGCCGTCCCCGAACGGCGCGACCCTGTCGCTGGCCACCGGCGAGACGCCTACCTTCGCCGGGTGCCTTCGCAACGCGGGCGCAGTCGCTCGCGCGGCGCGGTCCTGCGGCTCTCGGATCGCGGTGATCGCATGCGGGGAGCGATGGCCGGACGGCGCCCTGCGCCCGGCCCTGGAGGACCATATCGGCGCCGGAGCCGTTCTGTCTCGCCTCTGCGGCGCGCGGTCGCCCGAGGCGGCAGCCGCGATCGGCGTGTTCGAGAGCGTGAGGACCCACCTCGCGGAAGCGCTCCGGAACAGCGTGTCGGGCAAGGAACTGGTCGGCAGAGGATTCGGGGACGATGTTGCGCTCGCATCGGCGTTGAACAGCGACGACGTGGCGCCGAGACTCCGTAACCGCGCCTATTCGGTCAGCTGTTCCACCACGGCATGTCGCTGAACGAGCGCAGGTCGATTTCGTTCGTCCAGGTGGAGCGGTGCTGGTGCGCGAGGTGGACATAGGTGTCGGCGATCTTCTCCGGCAGCATGAGGCCGTCATGCTCCATGCCGCGGCTCTCGCGCAGCGCCCGGTATTTCTCCGGCCCCAGCATCTTGCCGAGCGTGTCCGGGGCATCGACCGCGCCGTCGATCAGGATATGGACGATATGGACGCCGCTCGGGCCGAACTCGGCATTGAGCGTCTGGCACAGCATGCGCCGCCCCGCCATGGAGGCCGCGTGCGAATGCTGGCCCCTGTTGCCGCGTACCGCCGCCGTCGATGAGGTGACGAGGATGGCGCCTTCGCCGCGCTCGACCATCCGGGGGCAGACGGCCGAGGCCGTGCGGAACAGGCCGAAGGTCGCCATGCGCCAGCCAAGCTCGAAGACCTTGTAGCTGGTCGCCTCCAGGGCCCGGTTGCCGACCTGGGAGCCCAGATTGTAGAGGACCGTCCGGATCGGCCCGATATCCGCTTCCACGGCGGCGACCCGGTCCTCGATGCTGTCCGGCTCGACGGCGTTGAGCAGGTAGCCCGTGGCGTCGCCGCCCTCGCTGCGGATGCCTTCCACCAGCCGGTTCAGCCCTTCCTCGTCGCTGCGGCGGCAAAGCACGGCGTGGTAGCCCTCCCTCGCGAAGCGGCTTCCGACGGTGCCGCCGATTCCGGCGCCGGCGCCGATGACGAGGCAAACGGGTTTCATGCGGTGTCGCTCCGCAGAGGCAGGCAATTTGCGCCCGCCGCCCGCAGCGTCTTCAGGCGCGCAGCGGGCAGGCGCTTCAACGTTCCATTGCGCGGGTCGATGTCGATCCCGACAGACTCCAGCGCCGTCACACCCAGGATCGGCTCCGTTCCCTTGTCGCCGAAGATGATCGTGCCGCCCACAATCTCTCCCATGAACTCCAACCGCCCGACCGCGATGTCCATGGCGACCGTGTTGCCGTCGGCGAGCTCACAAAGGCGGCGCGCCTCGGGCTGCAGCCCGATGGCTTCCAGGCGGTCTCTCGGCACCAGCGAGTCGGTCGCGCCGGTATCGACCAGGAACAACCCGTCCCACGCACGTTCCCGGTCTGCGGGATTGCTGACGGTAACCGTCACATGGATGGCGCCCAAGATAGTCCTCCGTCGCTTGCCGCAGCCGGTGGTGCCCCCGGGGAGACTCGAACTCCCACGCCCTTGCGGGCAACAGATTTTGAGTCTGCCGCGTCTACCGATTCCGCCACAGAGGCACAGGGCCCGGCCCAGAGACCGCTATTTAGCGCCGGCGGGCGGCTCAATCCAGCCCGAACTCCTCCCACCTCGCGGCAATGCGCGCCTCCACCTCCTCGCTCATGGCGAGCTTTCGGCCCCATTCGCGCCGGGTCTCGGGAGGCCACTTGTCCGTGGCGTCGAGGCCGATCTTCGAGCCGAGGCCGCTTTCGGGGCTCGCGAAGTCGAGATAGTCGATGGGCGTGTTCTCCACGAGCGTGATGTCGCGGGCCGGGTCCATGCGCGTCGAGACCGCCCAGACGACGTCCTTCCAGTCGCGCGCGTCGATGTCCTCGTCCACGACGATGACCCACTTGGTGTACATGAACTGGCGCAGATAGGACCAGACGCCGAACATCACCCGTTTGGCGTGGCCGGGATAGGCCTTGCGGATGGAGACCACGGCCACCCGGTAGGAGCAGCCCTCCGGCGGCAGCCAGAAGTCGCGGATTTCCGGGAACTGCGCCTGCAGCAGCGGGATGAAGACCTCGTTCAGCGCCTCTCCCAGCACGGAGGGCTCGTCCGGCGGCCGGCCGGTATAGGTGGTGAGGTAGATCGGGTCGCGGCGCATGGTGATCGCCGAAACGGTGAACACCGGGAAGCGCTCGACCGCGTTGTAGTAGCCGGTGTGGTCGCCATAGGGCCCCTCGTCGCCGTATTCGTCCAGCGATACATGGCCCTCCAGCACGATCTCGGCCTCGGCCGGCACCTTGAGCGGCTGGGTGCGGCAATCGACGAGATCGAGGCGCCGGCCCGCCAGGAGGCCGGAAAAGCGGTATTCCGACAGCGTTTCGGGCAGCGGCGTGACGGCCGCCAGGATCGTCGCCGGGTCCGCGCCGATCACGGCGGCGGCGGGCAGCGGTTCGCGCTTCTCCGCCGCCCAGCGCGCATGATGGCCGGCCCCGCCGCGATGCTTCAGCCAGCGCATCAGGGTCGTGTTCCGCCCGGTGACCTGCATCCGGTAGATGCCGAGATTGAAATCGTCCTCCGCCGTGCGCCCCGGCCCCCGCGTCACCACCAGCGGCCAGGTGATGAGCGGGGCAGGCTCGTCCGGCCAGCAGGTCTGGACCGGGAAGCGCCCGAGGTCGATGTCGTCCCCTTCCAGCACGACCTCCTGCACGGGCCCCCGCCGGACGGTGCGCGGCGCCATGGACAGCATGGTCTTCAGCAGCGGCAGCATCCCGACCGCCTCGCGCCAGCCGCCCGGCGGCGCGGGCTGGCGCAGGAAGGCCAGCGTCTCGCCGATTTCGCGCAGCCCCTCCGGCTCCCACCCCATGCCCCAGGCGACGCGCTCCACCGTTCCGAACAGGTTGGCGAGCGCCGGCATGCCCCAGGGGCCGCCGTCCGGGCGGCGGAGGTTCTCGAAGAGCAGCGCCGGCCCGCCCGCCTGCAGCACGCGGCGGTGGATCTCCGTCACCTCCAGGTCCGGAGATACGGGCGCGGCAATGCGTCTGAGCCGGCCCGCGCCTTCCAGCCGGGCGATGAAGTCGCGGAGGGATCGGTCGGTCACGGAATGCGCGCCTCTGGTCGTTGACAGTCGTGCGCCTTCCTCTTATCACGCCGTCTCGCTCCTGCCCCGTGCCCAGGTGGCGGAATTGGTAGACGCGCAGGTTTCAGGTACCTGTGGCCGCAAGGTCGTGGAAGTTCGAGTCTTCTCCTGGGCACCATTTCCCGTTCCGGCAGTTCCCGGTTCCGACGTCTCCTGCAAGGGCAGGGGAGAATAACGAAAGGAGCTTGTATACGCAGCCTGACGACAGGTGTGCGAGGCTCCGCGTGAAACGGGACGAAGAGAGTGATGCTCTGGTCGGGCGATGGGACGCACTGCCATCGCTCTACAGGGCATCAAGGGCATGCGGCTGCTTTACCGGGACTCGTCCGCGGGGTAGGCTTCGTTCCTGTTCGGGAGGCAATGAGCATGGCCGGTGCCGAAGACACCCCCGCCCTCACACTGGAACTTGGCCCGGACAAGGTGCCTTACCGCGATTTCCAGCAAATCGTGCGAGCCTTCACCGGATTGCTGAGCGAGATTTCGGACGAAACCTGCGGCGACCCCAATGCCGTTCACTGGGAGATTTCAGTCTCCGAGGGCAGCGTATTGATTGCGGCAAATCTGCCGGCAGCGACCGATGCCAATGTGGTCAACCGAAT
The DNA here is from genome assembly GCA_022826185.1 of Alphaproteobacteria bacterium. Classification (GTDB taxonomy): domain Bacteria; phylum Pseudomonadota; class Alphaproteobacteria; order Bin95; family Bin95; genus Bin95. The sequence continues at coordinate 10,084 of JAJDVH010000015.1, read as the reverse complement.
TCAGGAAACCGTACGGAAACCGCCGCCACGTATCCGCAGCAGGCTTAATCGGTTTCCGCGCGCGGTTCCGGCCACGCGCCTTCTGACGGGCGTGGACCGTCGGGATATTCTGGTTGAAGGCCGGCAGGATGCTGACCGGCACCCGAGCCAGGTAGCCGAATACGGCACCGTCGAGGGCACTCTCGATACCCTCAGTGCACGAGGCCGCTTCCACTTCACGATTTCCGAACCGATCTGGAATATGGCCGTGCAATGCACCGTGCCGGATGACCTGGTCGAATCCATGCGCGGCATGTGGCGAAAGCGTGTCGCGGCCCATGGCCTGGTTCACTACGACCGGGAAGGGTTACCAACGAGCATCAGGGCAGAAGAAGTCGAGTTGTTTCCCTACGACGAAGCCCCGATAGGAGACTATCGCGGTCTGCTCGCTTCCAACTGATGGTTGAACGCCGATATTGGGACTCGAACTGTTTCCTCGCATGGCTGCAAGACGAAGACGGTCGGGCCGATAAATGTCAGGCGGTATTGTCCTTGGCTGAACGCGGTGAAATCGAGATCGTGACAAGCGTGTTCGCTCTTACCGAGGTTTTACGCTTGCGACCGAGAGATGCCTTGCCGACCGAGCGGCGTTCATCGGTCGAAGCGCTCTTCAACCGCCCCTCCATTCGAACAATGATGCTTACGCGACGGATCGCCGAAGCAGCTCGCGATTTGGTATGGGATCATGGCGTTCACCCAAAGGACTCCGTTCATGTCGCTTCGGCCCTCGCCGCCAAGGTTTCGGTGCTGAATACCTTCGACAATCCATTGATCGGCAGGAGCGGGTCGATCGGCAATCCACCCCTGATCATCGAAGAACCAGCCATCGAAGAGCCCGAGCTTAACTTCGAAAAATGAGCGACTGATACCAACGGCCTCGACCTGGGACTCATGTCTTCTTCTCGTCATGCCCGGACTTGTTCCGGGCATCTCCCTCAACCGTTTCCGTCCGGCCAAGCGGCCGCATGGATGCCCGGAACAAGTCCGGGCATGACGGAAGGGGGAGATCGGGCGGCGGGCGTCAAATCTGTCATGGGTTCCGGTCAACGACCGCGGGTATGAAATCCCGACGACACCGGACGCGCCGTCCGGTCGCCTACTGCTTCGGCGCGGCGCCGTGCCCCGATCCGTGCTTGTGGCCGCCATGCATCCTGCCGGAGCCGAACTCCTGCTTGACGATGACCTTGTCGCGCACGCGGGCGCCCGCGCCGGCGGTCTTGCCGTCCACCTCGATGGCGAGCGCCCATTCGCCGTGCATTTCGAGCTCCAGCGTCGCCTTGTAGTGGCCGGGCATGTCGTCCACGGGCATCGCGCTTGCCGGCGGCAGGTTATGCGCCATCGGCATGCCGGGCATGTCCGCCTTGACGGACAGCGAGTCCGCCACCACCGGCTCGGCGGATTTCCGGGCCGTGACCGCGATCGCGCAGGACCAGACCAGCGCCTTTCCTGTCGGCTCGCAGGCCACCTTGGCGGCGGCGCGCTCGCCGGCAAGCGCCGGCCACGCCAGGCATGCGAGCGCCAAAGCCGCAAATGTTGCCCTTGCCGCCATGTCACCCCTCCTGTCCGAGCCCCAGATATTGTTCGACGATGCGCTCGTCTTCGAGCAGCGCCTGCGCCGGGCCCTGCCGCGCGATCCGTCCGCTCTCCAGCAGGTAGGCGCGGTCGGCGGCCCTCAGCGCCTGGACGAGATTCTGTTCGACGAGGAGGATCGTCAATCCCCGGTCGCGGAGTTGCGGCAGCAGCGCGAATATGCCCTGGACGGCGTTCGGGGCGAGCCCGAGCGAAGGTTCGTCCAGCAGCAGCAGCCGGGGCTCCTGCGCCAGCGCGCGCGCAATGGCGAGCATCTGCGCCTCGCCGCCCGAGAGCGAGGCGCCGCGGCTCGATGTGCGGTCCGCGAGCCGGGGGAACAAGTCGTAGAGGTCGTCGAACGAACGGCGCTTCGGGGCGGCGAGCTTCAGGTTCTCCTCGACCGTGAGACCGCCGAGCACCATGCGCCCCTCGGGGCAGAGCGCGATACCGCGCCGGAATATGCGGTGGCCCGGCAGTCCCAGCACCGGCTCTCCCCGGAAGACCACCTTGCCGGCGGCCGCGGGCACGAGCCCCGCCACCGCGTGGATGAGCGAGCTCTTGCCCGCGCCGTTCGCGCCGACGAGCGCGACGATTTCTCCTTCGCCGACCTCCAGCGAAATGCCGGCAAGGGCCTGCACCGGCCCGTAGCTCACCGAAAGGCCGCGCACCTCAAGCATCGACCGGAGACTCGGTTCCGAGATAGGCCTCGATGACCGCCGGCCGCTGCAGGACCTCGGTGGGCTCGCCGTCGGCGATCAGCCTGCCGAAGTTCAACACGGCGAGCCGTGTGCAGAGGCCGACAATGAGCGCCATCTTGTGCTCGACCACGATGACGGTGCGCCCCGGACACGCCAGCGTCGCGATGAGTCCGGTCATCTCGCGCGTCTCGGCCGGAGTCATGCCGCCGGAAGGCTCGTCGAGCAGCAACAGCGCCGGGTCGCGGACCAGCGCCCGCGCCAGCTCCAGCCGGCGCTGGCTTGCGAGCGGCAGCTCGCCCGCCAGCCGGTCGGCATCGCCGCCGAGCCCGACCCGTTCGACCAGGCGGCGCGCCCGTAGCCGCCGCGCCGCGTCGCGATGCCGGCTGCCGAGAAGGTCCACGAGCCGCATGTCCGGGATGCCGTTCTGCGCGGCCAGCACGTTCTCCAGCACCGTCATGCGCCGGAAGACCCGCAGGTTCTGGAAGGTGCGGACGAGGCCCATCCGCACGATCCGCTCCGACGACAGGCCGAGAAGGTCCGCGCCCCGGAAACGGACCCGGCCGGTCGCCGGATAGACGCCGGTGAGCGCGTTGATGAGCGTGGTCTTGCCGGAGCCGTTCGGGCCGATCAGGCCCAGCACCTCGCCTTCGGCGGCGCGGAGCGACACGTCCTCCAGCGCCGTCAGCCCGCCGAAGCGGACGGTCAGCCCGTCAATCGCCAGCATCTTTCCTCACGAAGAACCGGCGGATGCGGTAAACCGCGGCCTCGTCCAGCAGCCCGCGCGGACGGACGATCAGCAGCACCGCCACCAGCCCGCCGAACACGATCATGCGGTAGCCGGAGAACGCCCGTGTCGACTCCAGCACGCCGATGTCGAGCGCCACGCCCAACAACGGGCCGAATGCCGTGCCGAGCCCGCCGATCAGGCCGTAGGCCAGCCCGTGCACGCCCAGCATGACATTGAAGATCTTCGGCTCGACATAGGTGTTGAGATGGGCGTAGAGCGCGCCGCCGATGCCTGCGATGAGCCCGGCGGCGGCCACCGTCGCGATCTTGGCGAGGTTCACATTCACGCCCTGGAGCCGGGCGAGCACGGGGTCCTCGCCCACCATGCGCAGCATGGCGCCGAGGCGCGTCCTCTCGATCCAGAGGATCGCCGCGAGCGTGACCGCGAGCAGCGCCAGAATGACCAGCAGGAACTCGCCGGAGGAGATGTCCGCCTCGTAGATGTAGCGGATGTCGCGAAAGCCCTCGGAACCGTCGGGGCCGACAAGCTCGCCGTCCACCTCCACCCGGTAGGTGAATATCTCGAGCGCAAGGCGCACCATTTCCGCGAACGCGAGCGTCGCGATGGCGAAGTAGAGGCCCCTGATCCGCAGGGTCGGGATTGCCAGCAGGAGCCCGGCCAGCCCTGAAACCGCCGCGCCCCACAGCACCGCGCCCAGGAACGGCCAGCCCCACATGGCCGAGGCGATGCCCGAGGCGTAGGCCGAGATCGCGAAGAAGGCCTGCTGCCCGAAGGAAATCTCGCCGACCACGAGCACCAGATAGGCCGAGAGCGCGATGAACGAGATCATGCCCATGTTGGACAGCACGCCGATCAGGTGGTCGTCGAGCACGGCCCTAGACCCGGCTTTCGGCCGCGCGCCGGGCCATGAGCGCCGCCTGGCCCATGAGGCCGCCCGGCCGGAATGTCAGCACGGCGAAGAGCAGCATGTAGGCGATGAGGTCGCGCGTCTCGACGCCGAGATACCAGAGCGCGTTCGCCTCGACGGTGCCGAGGAGCAGCCCGCCGAGCACCGCGCCCGGTATCGAGCCCATGCCGCCCAGCATCATGGCGATGAGGCCCTTGAAGGTCGCCCAGAGCCCGAAGAGCGGCGTGATCTGCTGGTCGCCCGCCGCGATCAGGAAGCCGGCGAGCCCGCCGAGCGCCGACGCGCAGGCGAAGGCAAGCAGCGTCACCAGGCCGGTATTCACGCCTGCGACCCGCGCCGCCTCAGGGTTTTCCGAGACCGCGCGAACGGCGAGCCCGAAATGCGTCCGGTAGATGAGGGCGAGCAGGCCCAGCACGGCGAGGGCGGCGATGGCGAGCATCGCCAGGCTGGAGGCCCTGAGGAAGAAGGGGCCGAATTCCACCACGGAATCCGCGAGGATGCCCGGAAAGGCGTAGGTCCGGTCCGGGAAGAGGAGGGTGACGCCTTCCTCGATCTGCATCCAGATGACGAAGCTGGAAACCATCGAGGCCACCGCCATGTCCTTGCGGATCGCCCAGAAGCAGAGCCGCTCGATATAGGCCCCGACGACCACGGCGCCGATGACGGTGGCGATCGCGACTTCGGCAAGCCCGGCATTGAAGGCCATGTAGGCCGCGGTGCCCGCGAACACGCCCGCCATGATCGAGGGCCCGTAGGAGAGGTTCAGGCGCCGCAGCACCCCGAAAATCAGCGTGAAGCCGAGCGCGAGCAGGGCATAGGCGGCTCCGATGGCAATTCCGTCCAGACAGTTCTGGAGGAAATCGGCCATCGCGCCTCAGCCGCCGGCGGACCCGAGATAGGCGCGCTGTATGACCTCGTCCTCGGCCATGGCGCCGGGGTCGCCGTCGAAGGCCACCCGGCCCTGGTCGAGCAGGAAGAAGTGGTGCGCGACCGTGAGCGCCATATGGGCGTTCTGTTCGACCAGCAGGATGGTCGTGCCGGCCTCGTTCAACTCCCGTATGATGCTGAACACCTCCGCGACGATCAGCGGCGCCAGGCCGAGCGAGGGTTCGTCCATCAGCAGGCAGCGCGGCTTGGTCATCAGCGCGCGCGCAACCGCGAGCATCTGCTGTTCGCCGCCGGAAAGCGTGCCGGCGTTGAGGGCGGCCCGCTCCTTCAGCACGGGGAAGCGCTCGAACATCCGGTCGAGATCGGCCATCGCCTCGCCGCGCTCGCGGGCGAGGCGCGTATAGGCGCCCGCGACCAGATTGTCCCGGACGGTCATGTCCGGAAAGACGAGCCGGTTCTCCGGCACCAGCGCGATGCCCCGCCGGACGACCGCCGCGGAGGATGCGCCCGTGATGTCCCGGCCTTCGAAGGTCACCGAGCCGCGCCTCGGGCGCAGCAGGCCGGCGATCGTCATCAGGAGCGTCGTCTTGCCGGCGCCGTTCGGGCCGAGCACGCAGGTGATCCGCCCCTCGGGCACGGAGATGTCGACGCCCTTCAGGGCCTCGATCATGCCGTAATTGGTGACGAGCCCCTCGACCTCAAGCATCGGCCGTTCCCAGATAGGCCGTGCGCACCGCCGGGTTCTCGCGAATTTCGGCGGGCGCGCCCTCGGCGATCTTCTGGCCGAAATTGAGGACGGCGATCCGGTCGGTCACGCCCATGACGAGTTCCATGACATGCTCGACCAGCAGGATCGTCATGCCGTATTTGCGCAGGGCCTTGATCCGCGCGGCGAGCTGGCTGACTTCCTCGGCGTTCATGCCGGCGGCGGGCTCGTCCAGAAGCAGCAGCCTGGGCTGCGCCGCCAGCGCCCTCGCCATCTCCAGGCGGCGCTGCTCGCCGAAGGCGAGGTTGCGCGCGAGTTCGCCCGAGCGGTGTTCCAGGCCTGCGAATTTCAACAGGTCTTCCGCGTCGCCCCGGCCCACCCGGTCGCCCCCGAGCCAGCGGCCGAACCAGCCCTTGCCCCGCTCTGCGGCCGAATTCTGCGACACCCAGAGATTCTGCCACACGGTCAGGTCCCCGAAGAGGCGGATGTTCTGGAAGGTCCGGGTGATTCCGGCGGCCACCACGCGGTGCGACGGCGCATCGGTGATGTCGCGGCCCTCGAACAGCACCGCGCCCGATGTCGTCGGGAACACGCCGCAGATGAGGTTGACGGTGGTGCTCTTGCCGGAGCCGTTGGGTCCGATCAGGCCGAATATCTCGCCCTCGTTCACCGTCAGGGTGAGGTCGTCGACGGCCTTCACGCCGCCGAAATGCTTGGAGAGGTTCCGGAGCTCAAGCATCTTGCCTGCCGAACAGCCGGCGGATCGTGCGGGTCGCGCGGGCGTCGAACAGCCCGTCGGGCCGGACATTCATCGCCAGCACGATGAGCGCGCCGAACAAGAGGTTGCGCCAGTCGCCCATGAAGCGCAGCACCTCCACCAGGAATCCCTGGATGAAGATCACCGCGATGAGCACCCCGATCACGGAGGAAAGCCCGCCCAGGATGGGATAGGCGATGGCGAAGGTGGCCAGTATCACGCCGAAATTGAGATGTTCGATATGGGTGGTGTAGTGGGCGTAGATGCCGCCGCCGAGCCCGGCGATGAACCCGCCTATGGTCATGGCGGACACCTTGACGGCGGTGAGGTTGATGCCGACCGACTGGGCCGCGAGCTCGTCCTCGCCGACCGCGCGCAGCACGGAGCCGACGCGGCTCCTGTCCATCCACCAGATCGCCGCCATCACGATGACGACCCAGACCCAGATGAAGATCGCCACCTCCCCGGTGGACCAGCCGTTCTCCGGGAAATAGCGGATCTGCTTGAAGCCTTCGCCGCCGAGCGGGCCGACCTGGATGTTGCCCTTGGCGATCTGGTAGTCGAAGTTGAACCAGAAAATCCGCACCGCCTCCCCGAAGGCGAGCGTGGCGACCACCAGCATCAGCCCCTTCACGCGCAGCGCCGGGAAACCGACGATGGTGGCGACGACGGCCGACGCGGCGGCCGCGAGCAGCATGGCCGGGACGATGTGCCAGCCGGCCAGCACGGTCAGCATGCCGCCGAGATAGGCGCCGATGGCGAAGAAGCCCGCCTGCGCCATCGAGACCTGGCCGGTCAGCAGCACGACATAGGCCGAGAGGCCGAGCAGCGTGTGCACGCCGATCAGCTGCGCCATGCCGTAATAGAAATCCACGGACCCTCAGTCCCTGGACGAGATGCGGCCGAACAGTCCCTGCGGCCGGAATGTGAGGAAGACGAACAGGAGCAGCATGACATAGATGTCGCGCTCCGTGACGCCGCGGAAATACTGGAAGACGTTCTCGAACCCGCCCACCAGGAGGCCGGCGACGATGGCGCCGGGAATGGAGCCGAGGCCGCCGATCACGGTGACGATGAGCCCCTTCACCGTGAGCGGCAGGGCGAGCAGCGGCGAGAGGATGCCGACCGACGCGCCGACCATCGCGCCCGCCAGCCCGCCGAGCGCGCCCGTGATGATGAAGGTCACGGCATTGGTGTTCTGCTGGCCGATGCCGCAGAGCTGCGCGGCCGAAGGCTGCTGGGCGACGGCGCGCGTCGCGATGCCGAGCCGGGTCCGGTAGAGGATGTAGAGCAGGATGCCCATCGCGATGACGCTGAGCGCGAAGATCATCAGAAGGTCGCCCCGGATCCAGAAGGGTTCGAGGTCGATCATCACGTCGTCGAACATCGCCGGATAAGGCTCCGGCATGCCCGCCGTCGCATGCACGACGACTTCGTCTATGAGGATCAGCATGCCCACCGACGACATCAGCGTGGCGAGCGGCATTGCGGTCGGGATGAAACGGAAACAGCAGATATAGACGAGGTAGCCGATGACGCCCGAGGCTGCCGCGGCGCAGAGGAACACGACGATGGCGGGCGCATCGAGGACCTGGAAGGCGGCGAGGCTGGCATAGGCGCCGCCTATGGAGGCGGCGGCGTAGGCCAGGTTGATCTTGTGCATCACGCCGAAGATCAGGGTGAAGCCGATCCCGATCAGCGCGTAGATCGACCCGAACATCATCCCGTCCAGCACCGACTGGATCGGGTCGATCACTTCCCACCAGAAATCCGACATGGCAGCCGCCTTTCGGCGTCAGGGCGTTGCGGGCCGCCGGGAGAGGCGGCCCGCAGCCCGTTGGTCAGGCGTTCGGGTCGTGCAGCACGGCCCAGGTGCCGTCATCGGCATGGACATAGACATAGGGCTTGACGGCCTCGCCCTCGTCGGTCCGCTGGATCTCGCCCAGCAGGCCCTTCGTCGTCTTGAGCGACGCCAGGCCGTTCCGGATCGCCTCGCGGTCGGCCGCGACCGAGTCCGGGGTCGCCTGGATGCCGGCGGCCTCGATGACGTCCTTGAGGATCATCATGATCTCCCAGGCGGCGGCCGAGTGCAGGTCGGCGGAGCCGCCCAGCGCCGCGGCGGCGTCGGCTGCCGCGACCGCTTCCGGGTTCACCGGCGCGAAGGAGGTCGGGATGATGATGCCCTCGGCCTGCTTGGCGCAGCCGTTCAGGGTCTCCAGCGAGGAGGAGGAGGTCAGGCCGACCAGCACCTTGTATTGCACGCGCTGGCGGGCCATTTCCTTCAGCACGCCGCAGGTGGTGAAGGGATGGGCCGAGATGGCGATGATGTCGGCGCCGGCGCGCTTCATCTCGCGCACCTGGGTGGTGAAGTTGGTGTCGTTCAACAGCCACTTCGACTCGCCCTTGACCTCATAGCCGGCGTCGGCCGAGCGCGTCTTCATCACCTTGTACCAGGTGAAGCGCGAATGGGCGAAGTCCTCCTCGACGCCGCCATAGACGGACTTGGCGTCCGGATGCTCCTTGGCCAGCCACTCGAACAGGCTCTTGTACATCTGGCTTTCGTTCGGCACGTTGCGGAACGCCCATTCCGAGATCTTCGCGAGCCCGCCCTTGATCGCGGTGTCGGTGAAGATCGGGAACTGCAGCCCGCTGTCGCCCTCGTCGCCGGCCTTGGCCTGCAGGATGCCGAACAGCGGCTCGGCCACATTCGAGCAGGTCGGCCCGACGCCGACCACGGCGTCGCCCGAGGCGAGCCGGCGCACGACCGATATGCCTTCCTCGGCATTGCAGCGGTCATCGTCGAACGAGACCTCTATCGGCGCCATGGAGCCGTCGGCCAGCTTCACTCCGCCGGCGTCGTTGATCGCCTTGGCGGCGGCGCGCAGCACGGCGTCCGTGTTGATGCCGAATGAGCGCACGACGCCCGACATCGCGCCGAAACCGGCGATCTTGACCGTCCGGTCGGCGGCGTCGGCGGCGGCGCCGACCGACATCGCAACGCCGAAGGCGGCGGCAATCGTCAACAGTCTTTTCATGGTCTTGTCTCCCGTTGAAGCTCCGGTTGCACGGGTGGTGCCGGGCGGCGCCCGCGCTCCGTCGGCGGGCGCCTGGCGCATTCTAGGTTGCGACAATTTGGCGGTCAATCAGCCATTGTAATGCAGCCGCACTATCGATTTGGGGTGCCGCCTGATACCAGGGCGCCTAATTCGGGGCTCATACCCGCGGTCGTTGACCGGAACCCATGACAGATTCGACGCCCGCGGCCCACGCCCCCAACCGCCGCAATGGCCCCGATGAAGATGCCCGGAACAAGTCCACGGCTGTCCGGTTTAGATTTTGCGGACAGGGCGCATGCCTGGATTCAACAGGATTTCAAAGGGTTCCGTCGGATCGGGACACGGATCAGCGCCCGGCGTCCCGACCATCTTCTCGTCATGCCCGGACTTGTTCCGGGCATCCCCTTCCACCGCACGGCCGCATGGATGCCCGGAACAAGTCCGGGCATGACGGAGAGGGGCGTTCGGGCATGATGGAAAGGGAACAGACGGGAGGGGGCCGTGCGCGCCCGAAAACCCCGGCCGACACCCGTTCGCCTTCACCCGACGGCTAAACCGGACAGCCGTGGAACAAGTCCGGGCATGACGAGAAGAAGACATGATACCGGCGGTCGTCGATCGGAACCGATGGCGGTGCCCCTTTTCGTCGCCCCCGCGAAGGCGGGGGCCCATCTCCGACACTCGAGGCTGCCGCAGCCGGTGAAGAACAGGACGAG
>JAJDVH010000227.1 GCA_022826185.1 Alphaproteobacteria bacterium | reverse complement strand
TACTCTCTCTCGGCTGGGTGCAGGAGAGCTGGCCGCAGGCGCTGAAGCGGGCTTGCCCGAGCCTGCCCCTTCCCATCGCCGTGCCCGTGAACGAGAAGCAGACGTCCGTCTTCATGGAGGAGGCGGTCGCGCAGGACCCCGATGCGGCGCTCCGCGCTCATCCGGGATCGGAGTTGCGCGCGCCGGGCGCAACGGGGCTGGCCATGTCCGCGGGGGCGCCGGCGGTGACGGCGGCGGAGATCGTGCGTTTCCTCGCCGCCCACGACGGGCACGTGCTCGAGAGCCCGGCGGGCATTCGGATGGTGCTGGTGCTGGGGGCCGAACGTGACGAGCTTTGGCGGCTGGATAAGCATGGGAACGTAGCCGACACGGCGGTTCTGCTGCCTTCGGCCGATGGCGCCGGCATCGTGGCGCAGTGGGAGCGCCTGCCGCGCCGTCTGGAGTACCGTCTGGGCGACCCCTTCCCGCTGCAGCCGACCGGCGAGCGCTACGGCGCGATGGCGCTCACGGACCGCTTCATCACGGCGGGCCGGCCGGTCGCGCTCCCGTTCGGAGATATGGGCGACATCTCGCTGCGCTTCCGCGAGAGCGGCGCGGTGACGGCGGAAGACGTCCACGGTGGCGAGCTCGGCGGCCGCTGGCGCTGGTCCCGCGGCCATCTCCACGTCTCGCTGGACGGCATGGCGGAGACGCTGGCCTGGCCCTGGCGCGATCTTGCGCGGCACGTCGGCGCGATCCCGGCCTCTTCCGACGGCGCGGCGGAGTGAGCGGACGATGAGCGTGCCCGTTCTCCGCCTGGTCTCGTCCGCCGCCATCCTTGCGGCCGTCGCCCTTTCGGCGAGCGGCGGCGCTGCAGGGGAATCGCCGCCCCTGCCGATAGAGATCGGGGAGATCGGGAAGCCGATCTCCGCGGTCTCGGAGACGGTCGAGACAGACGCGCGGACCGCGGATGACAACGCCCTTCGGCATGCGGCGCAGCCGCCGGTATCCGGGCCGGCGGAGGAGGCCGCCGGGACCGCCGGTGTTTCGCTGGCGGCCAATGCCGCACCCGATACAGATGCGAAAGCGCCGCCGGCGAGCCGCCTGCTTCGCTCCCTGGAGACTTGGTCCGCGCAGCCGGCGATGGCCTCGCCATCGCCCGGCGGGGCCACCGCCGATGTCGGCCATACTTCAGCGAAAGCGCCAATCGGCGGATCTCCAGGGAGTTCCGCTGGACCGGCGCGTTCCGCTGGACCAGGGAGTTCCCCTGTACCGGGGAGTTCCCCCGTACTGCACGGCTGTCCGCGTGCGCTGCTGGCAGCGCTTCTGGGGGAGGCGGCCGAGACGGCGGACGCGGTCTCTGCGCTCGCGATCGAGCGCGAGACGCTGGCGCTCTGCCGCGAGCGCCAGGAGATCGTCAACGGCATCGTGGCGCTGGAGGGCGAGCTGCAGGCGCTGCTGGCCGAAGCGCAGGGCGAGACTGGATCGTCCGGCACAGGTGCCGGCGCAATCGGGCCTGCGGACGCCCCTATAGTTAAGGTGTCCGCGCCGGTCCGCGTGATCGAGGTGCCGGCGCCTGCGCCCCTGCGCGCGGAGACGGCAGAGGCGGCGACGGCCGCCCCGGCGCCCGCGCCGGAACTCCCTTCATACAGCTGGTTCTCCATCGTCGGCACAGCCGGCGACCTGCGCGCCGGCGTCAGCGACGGCACCGGGCACGGTGGCACGAATGTCTGGTTCGTGCGCGAGGGCGACCGGCTCCCCGGCGGCGTGACGGTGGCGCGCATCGACGCCCGTCCGCCGGGCGTGCACGTGGACGGCGCCGTCGAGGGCGCCCTTCCCTACAGGCCCCGTCCTTCCGCCGTTACCGGCCCGCGCCAGGATGGCAAGGGAGACGGATCGTGAAGCGCACCGCCGCAGAGTGGCTGGGCCTGCAGGGGAACGCCCTGATTCCCGCACGGCGTCGGGGTTCCGAGGGCTCCGGCGGTCTCATCCGCCACCCCGCCATGGACGAGTGGGTGAGACGGGTGTGTGCCGTGTACGCCGACGGACGCTGCCTGATTGCCGAAGGCTACGAGAGCGACCGCAGGCTGCGCGCCGCCCTCATGGAGCTCCGCCGCAACGGCAGTGTCCTCGGCCGGCTGATCGAGCGCACCGCCAGCCTTGAGGAGATCGCCGCGTGCTGGCGCAGGGCGGCGCATGAGGCGGCAGGCGGCGAGGCGCCTGCCGCGCACAAGGTGCGCACCCTCTTCGAGGAGGCCGCCGCGGCCAAGGCCAGCGACGTCGTCTTCGAGAACGACGGCGGGTTCTGCCGCGTCCACGGCATCGTCAACGACCGCAAGCTCCAGCTCGCAGCTCCCATGCCCGCAGACGAGGGCCGCGAGGTCATGGGCTTCCTCTTCCACTGCAAGGACGAGGGCTCCGCCCAGACCTCCTACCAGCGCAGCGCCTTCCAGGGCTTCTCGGTCCGCGCCGGCGGCCAGGTGCCGTTGCCTGCCACCGTGTCGGCGCTGCGCTGCCAGCGCGGCCCCCACGAGCCCGACGGCGATCATCTGTTCGCCCGCCTCTTCTACCGTGACCGTATCGCCAAGGGCACCACTCTGGAGAGCCTCGGCTTCTCTGCAGAGGAGGCGGCGGTGTTCTCCGAGATCCGCATGTCGCTCAGGGGCGGCATCTTCCTCGGCGGCACGGCGGGTGACGGCAAGTCCACCACGCTGGCCACCAATCTCGCGCTCCAGATGGAGGAGGCGCAGGGCCAGCTCAACGTGGTGACCATCGAGGACCCGGTGGAATACCCCATTCCGGGCGCGGTGCAGATCGCGGTGCCCACCACGGGCTCCGGCGAGGAGCGCGGCAAACACTTCAGGGACGCGCTGATGCACTTCTGCCGGGTCCATCCCGCGTCCGGCATGGTGTCCGAGATCAGGGACGCCGACGCGGCCCGCCAAGTACTGCAGTTCATCGACACCGGCCACCAGGTGTGGACCACCATCCACGTCCACTCCGCCAACGCCATTCTCTTCCGCCTGCTCGACATGGGGGTGGGCACGGCGGAGGTGTGCAAGCCCGGCAACATCGAGCTGCTGATGAAGCAGACCCTGCTTCCCAGGCTCTGCGACGCATGCGCGCTCGAAGAGCCTGCGGGAGGCAAGGCGGTCCCCGACTGGCTGGGGCGGCATCTCCGCAACTGGCCTCGGGTGCGCTTTCGCAACCCGCAGGGCTGCGAGACCTGCAATCGCGAAGACCGAAGTGTCGTGGCGGGCAAGGCCTGGAACGGCTACGCGCAGCAGACGGCAATTGCCGAGACCATCCGCCCCGATGCGGCCTACCTCGCCTTCGTGCGCCAGCGCGACCCGGCGGGCGCCTGGGAGCACTGGGCGACTCATATGGGCGGCAGGCCCATGGGCGAGCGCATCTGGGCGCTCGTGGCGGCCGGCCGTGCGGACCCCTTCGATGCGCTGCGCAAGGGTGCACGGGTAAACCAGGCGGAGGTCGTGGATGCCTCGCCGCTTCCGGCCCCGGGGGACGACGCCGCATGAGCCGGCTCGCACAGAAACTCGCGGGCACGCTCCTGCTCGGGCGCAAGGCCCGCGTGGACGTCTTCCGCATGGTCGCCGATCTGCTGGACGCAGGGTTCTCGCTGGAGCGCGCGCTGGAGATCGCCGCGCGGGCGGCGAAGGACCAGGGTCAGCGCGGCAGGGCGCAGCTCCTCGGGACCTGGCGCAAGGCACTGCTGGAGGACCGCTTCGCGGACGCCGTTGCAGGCAGCCTGCCGGCTTCCGAGGCGATGATCTTCCATGCATACGGCCGCGTCGATGCGGCGATGCTGTTCGCCGCCGCCGCACGCGTCGCGGAGATGCGCGAGCGCCAGATCGCGGCGGTGTGGAAGGCGCTGGCCATGCCGCTGGTGCTGGCGCTG
>JAJDVH010000109.1 GCA_022826185.1 Alphaproteobacteria bacterium | reverse complement strand
CTGACGGAGCGGATCTTCGCCGCCGTCGGGCGCGGCAGCACCCGCGTCGTGCTGGACTGCGAGGGCATGGGCTATGTGGACAGCAGCGGGCTGCGCGCCCTGCTGGTCTCGGCCAAGCTGTGCAACGAGAAGGGCGGCCGGCTGGTGCTCGCCGCCCTCCTGCCGGAATGCCTGTCGGTCCTCGACATGGGCGGCTTCACCTCCGTCATCGACTATTTCGAAACCCGCGAAGCGGCGCTGACGGCGCTGGGCTGAGGCGGCCGGCTTATCGTCGGCCGTCACCGTCGTTACGCCGCCGTCGCGAACCCGCCGCTGACGGCCCGCTGCCAGATGTGGCCGTACACGTCGTTCGCGACGGCCAGTTTCTCTTCGGCCGTGAAGGGCGGCGACGGCAGGCTGGCATGGACCCTGTCGCGGATGAGCACCTCCACCTCCGCCTTGGTCTGCTCCTTCGCCCAGAACCGGTCGAGCCCGGCCAGCCGCGCCTCGACTGCCGCAAGCAGCTCCCGGCTTGCCTGCTTGACGCTCTCGCGTTCGGTCCTGCGGAGGCCGTCCTTCCGCAACAGGTCGAACATGGCGAGTTCGTCCTCGCTCAGGCCCTCCTCGACCGCGCGCCTTTGCTCCGCGTCCAGCTCCTCCACAAGCTCCGTAAGCCGCCGGAAGGTCTCCTCGACCGTCACCCGGTCCTTCTCGCTGTTGTAGCCGGCGACAATCTCCTCATATTTCAGCTGGTAGTTCATGCGCATCGGGTTGTGCGCCAGCATGTCGGCGAGCTTCCGCTCGACGATCTCCCGGATGTCCTGCAGCACCGTTGCCTTGCGGCGGACCTTCTTCGCGAACTCCTCGCGCAGCTTCTCCATGTTGATCCGGCTGAGGTCGTACAGCGCGCCTTCGGCCTCGTCGCTGCCCGGCGCCTCGGTGCGGATCGCCTCGTTCACGATCCGGTGCAGCTCCTTCAGCAGCGCCGTCACATCGGCCGTGTCGCGGCGTTCCGAGAGTTTCCTGTAGATCGCCTCGATATTGTCGTGCCGCTCGGCCCAGGCGTAGGCCGCGGGCTCCGGCAGCAACGACTTGAAGCGCGCGAACACCTGCCGGGCCAGTATCTCGAAACGCCGCTTGGTCTCGTCGCTCGTATAGACGGCCTCCACCGCGTCCCTCAGCCCCCGGATGCGCGGGAAGCCCTCCAGGCCGATGAGCTCCGCCGGATCGAAGCCGAGGCCGCGCAGATGCGCCTCGGTCGCCCCGATGGCCTCGATCAGCGCCTGCACGCGCTCCTCGACCGGCTGGACGATCTCCTCGCCGCCCTCGCCTTCGTCTCCGAGCGCATATTGCGCCAGCGCCGCGCGCAGGCTCCTCAGCATGCCGTTGTAATCGACGATCAGCCCGAAATCCTTGCCGGGCCAGACCCGGTTTGCCCGCGCGATGGCCTGCATCAGCGTGTGCGCCTTCATCGGCTTGTCGATATAGAGGGTGGACAGGCTCTCCACGTCGAAGCCGGTCAGCCACATGGCGCAGACGATGGCGACCCGGAAGGGGTGCTTCGGGTCCTTGAAAGCGTCGTCCACATCCAATCGCTTGCCGTCGGGCGTCTCGAAGCCCTGCTTGATCCGGGCGCGGTGCGGGATGATGTCGAAGCCCCACCTTCCGAAGTCCCGGCCCTCGTTCTGCGCCTCGCTGATGACGATTTCGACGACGGTCTCCTCGAGCCAGTCCGCTTGAGCCTCCAGCTTCCCGGCCTCCTCGCCGAGCGCGGCCCGCGCGTCCTCATCGACCGCCGCCCCGGCCTCCGCCCGCTTCGCCTCCGCGTCCGCCCGGACTGCTTCCGCCTTCGCCTGCCATAGCGGCAGAATGCGCTGGAGCATCCGGGCGCAGGTGATCTTGTCGATGCAGACCATCATCGCCTTGCCGGATTCCCAGCGCGCCGTGCAGTGCTCGACGAAATCGGCGGCGACCTTGTCCAGCCTCTCGTCGGCGGTGATGACCTCGTAGTCCTTGCCCAGCAGCTTCTCGAGCAGCGCCTCCTGGTCCGGGTCCAGCTCGGCGTCCTCGATCCTGTCCGCGATGATCTCGTTCAGGTCGGCGCGCGCCACGCCCAGCTTCTCGCCCCGGTTCTCATAGACCAGTTTGACCGTCGCGCCGTCTTCCTCCGAGCGCTTGAAATCGTAGCGCGAGACATAGTCGCCGAAGATGCGCCGGGTAAGCTCGTCATCCCTGAACAGCGGCGTGCCGGTGAAGCCGATGAACGCCGCGTTGGGCAGGGCGCTCCGCATGTTCCTGGCCAGCCGGCCCGCCTGCGTGCGGTGCGCCTCGTCGGAGATCACGATGATGTCGTCGCGTTCGCTGTAGGGCTTCGACGGGTCCACGTCCCTGTTGAATTTGTGGATCAGGCTGAAGACATAGCGGTGGTTCTCCCCGAGCCGCGCCTCCAGGTCGCGTCCGTCGGCCGCGCGGGGCGTGTTGTCGTCGGCGATGCCGCAGCCGGTGAAGGTGGCGTAGATCTGGTTGTCGAGATCGTGGCGGTCGGTCATCAGCAGGAAGGTGAAATTGCCCTCCAGCTTGCGGCGCACCTTCTCGGCGAAGAAGGCCATGGAATAGGACTTGCCGCTGCCCTGGGTGTGCCAGAACACGCCGAGCCGCCCGAGGCCGGGATGCGCCTGCTCGGGGATTTCGACCGGCCCCCTGGGGATGTAGGGCGACGGCGCTTCGGCAAGCTCCAGCGCCGGCAGGTCCCCGGCCGGGGCGCCAGGTTCGAGCGGCAGTTCCACGATGCGGTGCAGAAGACGCCGCGCGGGCGGGAATTCGCGCTTCAACTCCTCCTGCTTCGCCACCGAGTCGACCGCCCGGTTCACCCCCAGCACCTGGTGGTTGCGGGCGATCACCTTCCGCGTCTCGCCCGGCTTGCTGTCGTCGAACAGGATGAAGTTCTCGACGATGTCCAGCATCCGGCCGTGCGCCAGCATGCCGTCCAGCAGGCGCTCGGCGTCCACCTGGCCCTTGTCGGCCTCGTCGAGCCGCTTCCACTCGGCGAAATGCTCCCATTTGCTGGTGATCGACCCGTAGCGCGCGCAGTCGCCGTTCGAGACGATCAGGAAAGCGTTATGGTGGAAGGCGTGGGCGATGACAGTCTCATCCATATAGTCCGAGAGGTTGTTGTCGAAGCCCTCGCGGATGTTCCTGTAAACCGCCTTGAGCTCGATGAAGACCAGCGGCAGGCCGTTGACGAAGCAGACAAGGTCGGCGCGGCGGTTGTAATTGGGCGTGCGGATGCCGGTGAGCACCAGTTCGCGCACGGCGAGGAAGCGGTTGGCGCCGGGTGCATTGTCGAAATCGATCACGCGGGCGCGGGCCGATTTCCGCCGGCCCTCGGCGTCCCGGTACTCCACCGGCACGCCGCCCCGTACCAGACGGTAGAAGTCGCGATTGTGCTGCGCCTTCAAGTGATTGACGTCGTAGGCCGTCAGCGCCCGCACCGCGTCCTCGACGGCCGAAGCCGGCAGGCCGGGGTTGAGCCGTTCCAGCGCCGCCCGCAGGTCGCGCGTCAGAACCGCTTCCTTTGTGTCCGCCCGGCCGAGCGTACCGTCCGGGCCGAAGGTCTCCCGGTTCCAGGCATAGACGCTTTCCCAGCCGAGCTTCTCCTCCAGATGCCGGGCGAAGGTCTCCTGCACCAGCCGGTCTTCGCCATTGATGGGCGTCACTGCCACCGCGCGCGTTCTCCTGTGCGAGTGCTCGCAGCCCGCATCAGACCGTGACTTCCCCATTCATCAGGCGGGGCAGGAGAAGGTCGCGGGCCTGGACGAGCCTCTTATTGTAATTCTCGAGTGTTGTCTGCTGCGCGAACATCGGCTCTACAGCTTCATTGAACAATCGGCGCAAATGGACCGATGGGCAAGTCAACTTCCGGCTGTAGGCGAAATCTCGGTTCAGGCCCGGCACACCAGCGTCGGTGTTTTGAAATCCTGCTGAGTGCAACGCGAAATATAGCCAAAAATCGACTTGCTCCTTAGGGATAAAGTAGACAGTGTCGATTGGCCAGAAGTCAATTGGAGACCAGAATATGCTTCCAACATTCCCTTTTCTGCCAACTACGATAGCTGGCCCTTCAACAAGTGGTGTTTGATGGGTGCCGACGACTCCACTCGAACCATACACCGGGAACAGCCCCTCAACACGACTTTCCTGTTTGAGAGCTTTTCCATATTTCAATTCTGCGATCTGCCCGAATGGCGACCGTTCCCATCCCTCAGGAAGACCATCGACGATCTTAGCATGTTCGTGGTCGGGGAAGTGGAAGCGGACGAACCACTCGCGGTAGAGCAACCGCGCCGCCTCCTCCAGCAACGCAATCCGCCGCTGGTTGTTCTCGATCAGGTCATCGTAGGCTGACAAAATTTCGGCGACTCGGAGCTGAATACGTTTTCCGGGAATAGGTAAACGAAACGACGCGAGAATTTTTGCATTTGCGTTGGGCTGGTCTGCACCTCCTACACGCGAAAGAACAAATCTCTTGTAAATGCTTGATTCGACAATTCTCCCAACATATTTTGGGTCTGCTTTTTCAGGATCAATCCGGACTCGGACAAGATAAGACGCGAACACTGACGGTACTTGTTCGCGAATCAGCTTTGCATAGCCTACTGTGGCTCCGGTGCGTGCGATCACAATATCATCTTGTTCAAGACAGAATTTAGAAAATTTTCTTTCATCAATCTTACAATGAGGTACATTGTCCCAGTCAATTTGTGGAGGTACGATGTCAGTGATGCGCAGAAACTTAGGCCCAATGTCCATGTCGGAAGCTGACGCCGTGTATCCGTACTGGACCAACTGAGAAATATCGGCAAGGGACATATGGGGCACATTTCTCATATCCCTAATTCCTGAAAGTTTTGGGTGATTCTTGCTGCCAGCGTCGCCGCCTCCTCGTTCAGTCCAATCAAGTCGGTGTGGATAGAGTGCAGCGCCTCCTCGAAATCAAAATCCTCGTCCTCCTCCTCAGGGGCCACGCCCACATAGCGGCCGGGCGTCAGGCTCCAGTCATGCGCTTCGATTTCGGCGCGGTCCACCAGCTGCACCAGTCCCTCGATATCCCGCAGTTCGGCATCCGGAAACCGCTGTTGCAGCCAGTCGGCCTGGCGGACGAAATAGCGGGTCTGGCGCAGCGCCTCGACGGCAACGGCCCGCGTGTCCTCAAGCGCCCGGCGCGCCCGGCTGATGTCCGCATTGGCCCAGAGGTCCGATTTGCGCGCGTCGAGTTCCTTGACCGCGATATCGACCGCGCGTACCGCCAGCTTTGCCGTCAGGTCTATCTGCCTTGTCAGGTCGCGGCAGCGTTCGGCCATGTCGTGCAGGCTTTCGCGCGCCGTGTGCAGCGCGGTATTGTCCTGCGCGGCGCCGTTCCCGGCCTTTCCCCAACCGGTTGCCCGCACTGCGACTTCTGCCGCGATGGCTTCGATGCCGGCCGACAGTGTCTCTTCCGCCGAAATGAACTCCTCCCATGTCCCGGCCAGCGGGTCCGGGTCGCGCGACGCGGAGGCGAAGGGATCGGCCAGACCGGCGAGCCTGCCGAGCGCCTCCTCGAACGCGGCGAGCGGCTCGGCCGTTTCCTGCCCTGCGGCGAGGGCCTGCGCGAGATAGCTTTCCACCAGTTCGAGGAACCGGTCCGCCCGGCCGCGGTAGAGCCAGACGATGGCGGCGATGTTCTTCTGCTGCTCCGGGCTGAAGTCGTAGATGGCGCGTGTGACCTTGCGGTGGATATTGCGCGCATCGAGCATCAGCACATGTCCGCGCCGAGCCTCGTCCCGCTCCTTCGCGCGGTCGAGAAACCAGAGCTGGCAGGGCACGGTGCGGGTGTAGAAGAAGTTGCCCCGGATATCGATCATGACATCGACGGCTCCGGTCTCGACCAGTCTTTGCCGGACCAATGCCTCGTCCCGCCCGGCGCTGGAGGCCTGCGAGGACATGACGATGCCGGCGCGGCCGTTCTCGTTCAGGTAGCTGTAGAAATATTGCAGCCAGAGATAGTTGGCGTTCGAGACCCTCTTCGCCTTGTTCACGCCCGGCAGGCCGAAGGGCAGGCGCGCATCGCCGCTTATCCGCTCGGCATCGACCTCGTCCACATTGAAGGGCGGGTTGGCCATGACGAAATCGCAGCCGCCGGCGAGTTCGTGCGGGTCGCGGTAATAGGTGATGGCGTCGTTGCCGGCCCGGATGCTGCCTTCCAGCCCGTGAACGGCGAGGTTGATCTGGGCGAGCCTTGCGGTGGTCTCGTTCTTCTCATGGCCGTAGAAGGTCGCCCGTTCCATCGTGTCCCGGCCCTCGGCCTCGATGAAATGGCTCGACTGCACGAACATGCCGCCCGAGCCGCAGGCGGGGTCGAAAATGACGCCGTGGTCCGGCTCGATGACATTGACGATGGTCTGGACGATGGAGGGCGGGGTGAAGAACTCGCCATTGTCATGCGCGCGCTGCTTCGAGAACTCGATCAGGAAATACTCGTAGATGCGGCCGAACACGTCGCCCGAGGCCGTGCGCAGCGCCTCGGAGTCGAAGGCGCGCATCATCTCTTCCAGGACATTGTCCTCGAAGCGCCCGTAATCCTTCGGCAACTGGCCGGCGAGCGGCGGGGATTGATTTTCCACGGCCTCCATGGCGGCGGTGACGGCCGCGCCGAGACTACCGTCCTTGCGCTTCTCCAGCAGCAGGTCGTAGCGCGCCGCCTCGGGCAGCATCAGGGCGCGGCGGCGGGTGAAGTCCGCCGGTATCGGGGGCCGGTCCGGCATCTCGCCTGCGGCCTTGTCCTTCTCGATGGCCGCGAGCGCCGCGTAGTAGCGGTTGGTCGCGTGGCGCAGGAAGATCAGCCCCAGGATGGGCATGAAATACTCGTTGGACGCGAGGTTGGAGTTGGCCCGGAGAGTGTCCGCGACCTTCCAGAGGCCCGCCTCGAATCGCTCGATGCCGGCCATATGATCCGCAATCATGCCGCCGCCGTCCCTCCCGCTCGCGGTATGCACACCCGTTCAAATGCCAGTCCTGCCTGTTATGGGCAAGCGCAATGACTGTGGAGTGGGCAGCCGGCCGGTGGAAGCCGCCGCTTGACCGGTGAAGCTTGGCCTGCGCATGATCCGTCCCGCCCCAAGCGAGACACCGGACCTCCATGACTCCCGAAACGATTGCAATTCTGGCCGTCGGCGCGGCCCTGGCCGGGCTGGTCTGGCAGGGCCAACGTGGGTTGCGCGCCGAAATGCGTGACCTGCGCGCCGAACTCACCGCACGGATGGACCGGATCGAGAGCCGTATGGAGCGTATGGAAGGCCGGCTTGCGGAACTGGGCGACCGGGTCTCGCGCATCGAAGGCATGCTGCATCTGCATCTCGGCCGCAATGAGGAGCCGGCGGCCCCGGCCGAATGAGCGGCGGCGGCCCGCCTACCCCGCCGCCTCGAACCTGACCGGCACTTTCCTCGGCCCGCGCACCTGCCCGCCGGCCCAGGTGACGGCCTTCGCGTCCTCCAGCTCGAACGCGCCGATCCGCTCGAACCATGTGCGCAGCGCCACCTGCATTTCCATGCGGGCGAGGTTGGAGCCGGCGCAGCGGTGGATGCCGAGGCCGAAGGCCATGTGGCGGTTACGCTCGCGGTCCAGCACCACCTCGTCGGCGCGCTCGAACGCCTCCGGGTCGCGGTTGGCGCCGGGGAAGTTGAGCAGCACCCGGTCGCCCTCCTGCATCTCCGCCCCGTCGATCTCGACCGGCTCCGTCACGATGCGGCCCATGGTGACGGGCGAGTAGAAGCGCAGCAGCTCCTCCACCGCCACAGGCCACAGCTCGGGCTCCCCGCGCAGCCGCGCCTGGTCCTCCGGATGCGTCGCGAAATGGTAGAGCGAGGAGGAGATCGCGCTCCAGGTCGTGTCGATGCCGGCGATCAGCAGCAGCGAGCACATGCCGAGAATCCGGTAGTCGGTCAGCTTCTCGCCCTCGGCCTCCGAGTCGATCAGCATGGAGATCGCGTCGCCGCAGGGGTTTTTGCGCCGCTCGGTCACCATCTCCTGGAAGAAGGCGCGGATGGCGGTCCGGCAGCGCAGCATCTCGTCCGGCTCGGTCAGCCCGATCTCCAGCACGCCGCGCACCCAGCCGACGAACTCCTCGGCGCGCGCGGGGTCGATGCCGAGGATGTGCGCGATGACCCGCGGCGTGATCTGCTCGGCATAGTCCGCCGCGGCGTCGGCCCGGCCGTCGGCGATGAAGCCGTCGATCAGCCGGTTGCAGAGGGTGCGCGTGTAGGGGATGTAGCCCTCCACCGCATGCGGGCTGAACAGCGGCATGATGAGGCGCCGGTAGGGCCGGTGGCGCGGCGGGTCGGAGGTGATCGGCGGGGTGCGGCTGGTCTCGCCGTGCTTCTCCGTCTCCGCCTCCAGGATCTCCAGCATCTCCGGCGAGGGCGGCACCACCAGCGGCGAGGCCGAGGAGAGCGCCGGCACCATCTTCACCATCTGCTGCAGGTGCGCGTAGCGCGTCGGCAGCCAGGAGCCGCCCCAGCGCTCGGTATACGCGATCGGGCAACGCTCGCGAAGCTCCCGCCAGACCGGCGCCGGGTCGCGCACATAGTCCGGGTCGAAAATGTCGTAGTCGCTCGCCCAGTCCTCGACCGGGCAGCGTTGCGGACTGTCGGTCATGGTGTTCTCTCCCGCGGGCCCTGCGCCCGCCTCAGGCGGCGGCGAACCGCACCGGCACCGTGCGCGGCCCGCGCACCTGGCCGCCGGCCCAGGTGACTGCGTCCGGGTCCTCAAGCTCGAAGGGGCCGATGCGCTCGAACCAGGTGCGCAGCGCCACCTGCATCTCCATCCGCGCGAGGTTGGAGCCGGCGCAGCGGTGGATGCCGAGCCCGAAGGCCATGTGGCGGTTGCGCTTGCGGTCCAGGATCACCTCGTCGGGCTTCTCGAAGGCCGCCGGGTCGCGGTTGGCGCCCGGGAAGTTGAGCAGCACCTTGTCGCCGGGCGCCATCTCGACGCCGCCGAACGCCACCGGCTCCATGACCTTGCGGCCCATGGTGACGGGCGAATAGAAGCGCAGCATCTCCTCCACCGCCACAGGCCACAGCTCCGGCTCGGCCCTCAGCCGCGCTTGGTCCTCCGGATGCGTCGCGAAATGCAGCAGCGAGGCGGAGATCGAGCTCCAGGTGGTGTCGATGCCCGCCACCAGCAGCAGGAAACAGACGCCGACGACCTTGTAGTCTTCCAGCTTCTCGCCCGCGACCTCGGCCTCGATCAGGGTCGAGATCGCGTCGTCGCCGGGGTTCCTGCGCCGCTCGGTCACCATCTCCTGGAAGAAGTCGCGGATGATGCCGCGATATTTGATCCGCATTTCCGGCTGCGTCTGGCCGAGCTCCAGGATGCCGCGCACCCACTCGACGAAATCATCGGCGCGCGCCGGGTCGATGCCCAGCACATGCGCGATGACGCGCGGCGTGATCTGCTGCGCATAGTCCGCCGCCGCGTCCGCCCGGCCCTTCGCCGCGAAGCCGTCGATCAGGCCGTTGCAGAGCTCGCGCGTATAGGGGATCTGCTCCTCCACCGCTCGAGGCGAGAAGAAGGGCAGGATCAGCCGCCGGAAGGGCTGATGCTCGGGCGGGTCGGCGGTGATCGGCGGGTTCTCGCTGCCGTATTTCTTGGCCTCCGCCACCAGCACCTCGCGCAGCTCCGGCGAGGGCGGCACCACCACCGCCGAGCGCGAGGAGAGCGCCGGCACCATCTTGACCAGCGCCTGCAGGTCCTCGTAGCGCGTCGGCATCCAGGAGCCGCCCCAGCGCTCCGTGTGGGCGATCGGGCAGCGTTCGCGCAGATCGTCCCAGACGGGCGCCGGGTCGCGCACATAGCCGGGGTCGAAAATGTCGTAATCGGTCGCCCAGTCGCGGACCGGGCAGGTTTCCGGCGCGTCGGTCATAGGCTCCTCCCCCCGTCAGTCCTCGTCCACGACCGAGATCGCGAATTCGGGACAATTGTCGATGGCGAGCCGGGCCTCGTCTTCCCGGCCCGGCGGCACCACGCCGTCATTCACCGCGCTGGACAGCCCGTAATCGTCCACCTCGAACAGGTCCGGCGCCAGCGCGAAACAGCGGTTGTGGCCCTCGCACAGATCGGGATCGACCTTGATTCTCACGGCCCGCGGCCCTCCGCTTGCGTTCAAGTGTCGGCGCCGATGCTAGCACGCCCCGCTCAGTTCCTGAACAGGGCCGCGGCGCCGCCGATGGCGCCCTTCTTGCGCTCGCGCTCCTCGTCCACGCGGTCGGCCTCGGCGCGGAGCCGCGCGGCGAGCTCCTCCAGGTCCCCGACGGACATCCGGGAGAGGTCGTCGCCCAAGGTGTAGCCGGGCGGGCGGGGTTTCTCGTCTTCGTCTTGCATGGCGCGCCTCCGCTTGGCAGTGTCGCCGGCCCTGCCCTTTACCCGGAATGGACCGAGATGGCCAACGCATTGCCCGCCGAAATGACCGTGATCGAAACCCCGGCGCCCGGCGGCCCGGAGGCGCTGGTGCCCGGACGCCGCCCGGTGCCGAAGCCCGGCCCCGGCGAGGTGCTCATCCGCATCGCGGCCGCCGGCATCAACCGCGCCGACTGCATGCAGCGCGCGGGCTCCTACCCGCTGCCGCCGGGGGCCTCCGACATCATCGGGCTGGAATGCTCGGGCGCCGTGGCCGCGCTTGGCGAGGGCGTCGAGGGCTGGTCGGTGGGCGAGCCGGTCTGCGCGCTGCTCTCCGGCGACGGCTACTGCGAATACACCGCCGTGCCGGCCGCGCAGTGCATGGCCGTCCCCGACGGCGTGGACCTGATCGACGCGGGCGGCCTGCCGGAGACCTACGCCACCGTCTGGGCCAATGTCTTCCAGGCCTGCGCGCTGCAGCCCGGCGAGGCCTTCCTGGTGCAGGGCGGCTCCAGCGGCATCGGCGTGACGGCCATCCAGCTCGCCAAGGCCTGGGGCTGCACCGTGCTCGCGACCGCCGGCAGCGCGGAGAAGGTCGCCGCCTGCGAGGCGCTGGGCGCCGACCGGGCGATCAACTACCGCGAGGAGGACTTCGTGGCGGCCGCGCGCGAGGCGGCGGGCGGGGCCGACGTCATTCTCGACATGGTGGGCGGCGACTACATCAACCGCCAGCTTGAACTGCTGAACCATGGCGGGCGGCTCTGCTTCGTCGCCTTCATGCGCGGCGCGGAGGCGGAGGTGAATTTCGGCCTCGTCCAGCGCAAGCACCTCATCGTGACCGGTTCGATGCTCCGGCCGCGCTCCGTCGAGGAGAAGGGCCGCATCTGCCGGGAGGTCGCGGACTATGCCTGGCCGCGCTTCGCCTCGGGCGAGTTCCGCGCCGTCACCCATGCCCGCTTCCCGCTCACGCAGGCCGCCGAGGCGCACCGGCTGATGGAGTCGAGCGCGCATATCGGCAAGATCCTGCTCGTGCCCTGACGGGCTTTCCGGACGCCGAGGGGGTTGGCCAATCTTCTGGCTCAACCCCCGTTCGGTTCTCGCATCCGCTCCGGAATATTCCGCGCACCGTGCAGGACACGCCAGACTTCAATCGAAATATCTCTCTCGATGTAAAATACGAGATACGGAAACTTTCCGGCCGGCTGGAAGCGCAGGCCGGGAATATCCAGTTCATGTGCGTAGCGGGGTGAGCCGCTCGCCGGCCGTTCACCCACATGGCGAAACACTTCCTCCATCGCGTTGATGAAGGCCTCCGCGATCGCCGGTCCCGCTTCCTCCAGATAGTAAGCCGCCGCCTCGTCGACATCGCGCCGTGCTCGCTCACGCAGGGCGATTGGCTTTGCGTTCACTGTCGGGCGGCTTCACGAACCCGCTTGCGAAGCCGATTGAAATACTCCGTATCGGCTATCTCTGTCAGCGGCGAGGCCGCTCCTTCGAGAAGCAAATTGCGAAGCTCTTGGCGGTCTTGCTCCTTGCGGATCAGTTCGCGGACATATTCGCTTGAACTGCTGTAGCCGCGCACACCGACCTGATCGTCCACGAACGCCTTGAGAGTTTCGGGAAGCGATATGTTCATTGTGCTCATCAGGGGATGTTAACGAGAATTGGCAAAGTTTGGCAAGAGCCGTCGGCCGCCGAAGCGCCGTTTGCGCTATGCTCGCCGGGCCTTTGCCGGGAGGACGGGGATGATCGAGGGACGCTGCCTTTGCGGAACCGTGCGCTTCGAGGTCGAGGCCGTGCGCGACCTCTCCCATTGCCACTGCTCGATGTGCCGCAAGCATCACGGCGCCGCCTTCGCCACCATGGCGCGGGTCCGGGAGGAGGCCTTCCGGTGGACGGCGGGCGAGGAGGCGGTCCGGCAGTACGAGTCCTCGCCGGGCTTCCACCGCAGCTTCTGCGGCACTTGCGGCTCGTCCCTGCCGGGGCGCTCGCCGGCCGGGGGCTGGTTCGTGCCGGCCGGCCTCTTTACGGACGATCCCGGCAAGCGCCCGAACGCCCATATCTTCGCCGCCTCGGCGCCGCCCTGGGACAGGATTTCCGACGGCCTCATCCGCTTCGACGGCTGGCCGCCGAACAAGGGCCTGCCCGAAATCGAGCGCGCCCGGCCGGAGGGCGTGGAGGGGCTCGCCGGGAGCTGCCTTTGCGGCGGGATCGTCTGGGAGCTGACGGAGCCTTTCGGCCGCGTCCACAACTGCCATTGCTCGCGCTGCCGGCGGGCGCGCGCGGCGGCCCACGCCACCAACGGCTTCACCTCCATCGACGGCCTGCGGTTCCTTCGCGGCGAGGACCTCGCGGTCGACTGGAAGCTGCCGGAAGCCCGGTATTTCGCCGTTTCCTTCTGCCGCAACTGCGGCTCCGGCGTCCCCCGGCGCTCCGTGGAGCGCGGCCTTGCCGTCACCCCGATGGCCGCGCTGGACGACGATCCGGGCCGGGAGGTGGACCGCCATATCCACACAGGCTCCATGGCGCCCTGGCACACAATTGCGGACGATCTTCCGCAGTTCGACGAGGACGCCCCCGGCGGCGTCGTGACTTCCCGGCCTTTGCAATCGAAGTGAAACATCCTAAATCTGGTGCAACCCCTTCCCCGGAACCGAAAGCGCCTCTTCCATGGACATGCCCCTCATGCCGAAGGCGACGGCGGTCTGGCTGATCGACAATACGCGGCTGACCTTTGAGCAGATCGGCGCGTTTTGCGGCCTGCACGCGCTGGAAGTGCAGGCGCTGGCGGACGGCGATATCGGCGCCGGCATCAACGGGCGCGACCCGATCGCCTACGGCGAACTCTCGCGCGAGGAGATCGCCCGCTGCGAAGCCCTGTCCGACGAACGCCTCGTCATGTCCCGGCGCGACTCGCCGCGCGCCACGGCCCGCAGCAGCGGCCCCCGCTACACCCCCGTCGCCAAGCGCCAGGACAAGCCGGACGGCATCGCCTGGCTGATCCGCAACCGCGCCGAGCTGTCGGATGCGCAGATCGGCAAGCTGATCGGCACCACCAAGAGCACCATCACCGCGGTGCGCGAACGCACGCACTGGAACACCAGCAATATCCGCCCGCAGCACCCGGTCGATCTGGGTCTGTGCACCTATATCGACCTTGCTGAGGAAACCGCGAAGGCGCGCGCCAAGCTGCCCCCCGAGGAGCGCGAAGCGCTGGAAGCCGCCGACCGGCCCCAGCTCGAATCCCCGGCGCCCGAGGACGAGTCGCCGCTATTCGGCTGACCGCCGCGTGGAACGGCCTGCCGGCCCTCGCCCGGGCCGGCATCCTCGCCATGGCGGCGATGGCCGCCTTTACGGGCATGAGCGTGTGCATCCGCTTCGCCTCGGCCGAGCTGCACCCGTTCCAGATCGTCTTCTTCCGCAACCTGCTGGTGCTGGCCTTCATGGCCCCGTTCTTCCGCCGGCTGGACCTCTCGGCGCTCCGGCGGCCGGGCTTCCCCTGGCATCTCTACGCGATGCGCGGCGCCTTCGGCACGGTAGGCATGATCTGCGGCTTCTGGGCGGTCATCGTCATGCCGCTCGCCGATGTCACCGCGCTCTCCTTCACCATGCCGCTGTTCGCGACCGCCGGCGCGGCGCTGGTGCTGGGCGAGACCGTGCGCGCGCGGCGCTGGACCGCCATCGTGGTCGGCTTCCTCGGCTCCATGCTGGTGCTGCGCCCGGATTTTTCGGGCCTCAATGCCGGCGCCGGCCTCGCCTTCGCCAATGCGGTGATGATCGCCGCCTCGACGCTCGTCATCAAGCGGCTGGCGCACCGGGAGCCGGTGGAGCGCATCGTGTTCCTCGCGTCGGCCATCATCGCGGCGCTGTCGCTCCCGCCGGCGCTGTTCGTCTGGCAGTGGCCGGGCCGGGAGACCTGGCTGTGGCTGTTCGCGCTCGCCGGGGTGGCTTCGCTCGGGCATGTCGCATTCGTCCGCGCGCTCTCCCTCGCCGACCTGACGGTCGTCATGCCGTGGGAGTTCACCCGCCTGCCGATGATGGTGGCGGTGGCCGTGCTCGTCTTCGGCGAGACGCCCTCGGTCTGGGCGCTGGCGGGCGGCGCGGTGATCTTCGCGTCCACCTTCTACATCGTCCGGCGCGAGGCTCAGCTCGCCCGCCGGCCCGAGTCCAGGTAGCGCCGGCCCTCGATTTCCAGCATCTCGATGCGCGCCGAATAGGCGCCGGCGCCCGTCTCGAACGCGCGGCGCTCCGGCAGGCCGGGGCGCACCAGCGGCCCCCCGGCGACCGTCTCCGCCGGCGCGATGGCGAACGCCGAGAGCACGGTCGGCGCGATGTCGATGGGGCCGACCGCCGCCTCCGCCACCGCGGCCGCAGGAAAGTGCGGCCCGCGGGCCGCCAGCAGGCAGGAAAGCTCCTTCCGGTGAAGCCCGCCATGGATGCCCCCATAGGCCGCCGGCGGCGAGTCGGCCGCGCCGGCGAGCGCGCCGCCGGCGAAGCCCCAGCGGTTTTCGCCGTCGTCCTGGCCGAGCGTGTAGACGAGATGCGGCGTACGCTCATGGTCGAGGCCGACGAGACCCTGCGAAAAACTCCCTTCCACATGGCCCTCGACCTCGTTCAGCCCGCGCGCGAACAAGAGGCCCGTCCACGGCTGCTCGCGCATCCAGTCCGCCAGCCGGGCGATCCTGCCGTCGCGGCTCTGGACATTGCCGCAGGACGAGGAGACCACGGCGTAGTCGGTGTCGGCATCCAGCCGCGGCCCGGCCCTGAACCCGGCGGCGCGCATCTCCGCAATCACGTCGATCTTCTCGCCGATCGTCACCTGGCCGTGGTCGGAAAGCAGGATGACGTTCCAGCGCTCCCGGTCCGGTCTCGCATCGAGCGCGGCAAGCAGTTGCGCGAACTCCGCGTCCACGCAGGCGAGCGCGGCGCGGCAGGCGTCGGAGCCGATGCCGGCATAGTGCATCGCGATGTCCGGCTCGGAATACCAGATGACGGCCACATGCGGGTCGTGCTTCGGGACCATCTCCTCCAGGAGCACACGGGTCGCGTAGCGGCAGCGCTCATTGTTCGGCACCGCCTGCGCCGGCACCGGTCCGAAGCGGGCCTCTATGCCGGCATGGTCCGCGGCCGGCGTGCTGATCTGCGGTCCCTGGACCGAGAAGGTCGCCTGATTGCGCCCCCGCGCCCGGGGGTTGAGGCAGTAGGCGTTGCCGGCCGTGCCCGAGGAAACGACGATGTAGCGCTTGTCCGCCGCCGCCAGCCGGTCGCCGAGCGAGGGCGCGGCGACCAGCGCATCGCCGAAATGCTCGACCGCCGCCAGAAGGCCGTCCACCGGCGCGGTGTTGACGAGCGGCCCGCCGCCCGGCG
Source organism: Alphaproteobacteria bacterium (assembly GCA_022826185.1). Taxonomy (GTDB): domain Bacteria; phylum Pseudomonadota; class Alphaproteobacteria; order Bin95; family Bin95; genus Bin95. The sequence goes on along the minus strand of JAJDVH010000109.1, from coordinate 5,279 downwards.
CGGTGAAGGTGTTGGCGATCTGCCCGTGCCGGTTCGGCCACGCTCCGGTGGCGACGGTCGGCGTGACGACGCGGGTCTCGCTCGGGAACACCGTCCGCGCATTCGGCCACACACAGCCCTCCGCCATGAAGCGCGCCACGGCGGGGCAGGCCTCCTCCGAAATCATGTCCGGGCGGAGGCCGTCCATCGCCACGATCAGGAAACGCGGTTCTTCTATGGCCATTCGGGGACTCCTTGCGCCCGGACCTGTGTCCGCTTGCGCTAACCGCTCTCGGCGCCGTAGTCGATCAGGAAACGCCGGAAGGAGGGAGTCGGGCAGCTATAGCGGCCGTCCTCCCTGCGTTGCAGCGCGCCTCTCTGGACGAGGCGGCGGAAGAATTGCCCCGGCGTCATGTCGTCGGGAAAAGGCCATGCCGGGATGCAGCCCTGCGGACGCTGCAGTCGATCCATGTCGATCCGCCATTCGATCTCCCATTCGATCCGGTCCCCATAGGCGCCCTCCTCCGGCAGAGTTGCGAAGACGGCGGCGACGAGGCGGCGCGCGCGGTCCATCTTCGGGCCAATGCGGGCGTGGTAGGCGCACTGGCGGTAGGCGTTCTCGCGCTCCAGGACCGTCGCGGCCTCCACTCCCACCAGCCGTCCCTCCGCGCGGACGAGTTCGGCGGCGAGCGCCCGCATGGCGTTATGCAGATGCTGCGGCCAGCCTTCGCTCAGCGCCGCAAGCCGTTCCGGCCAGTCTTGCACGGCGCCGCTGCAATCCACATGGCAGGTCCGGAACATCGTCTCGACCGCCTCGCGGGCTTCGCCGGGCGCAAGCGCGCCCAGGTTGCAGACCGCCTCGCTCTCCAACCGGGAGAGGCCGCATTCCGCAACGGCGTCCTGGGCATTGCCGAGACCGGCCAGCACCGGGACCACCGGCAGGCCCGGCAGGCCGCCGTGCAGCTTCACAAGCACATCGGTTGCGGCCTCGCGCACTGTCTGGACTTCGTCGACCGCCCGGCATACCGGGCGGACCCAGGAAGACGGCGGAAACCGGCGGCAGAGTTCGCCGAGCGACGGAGCCGGCGGCGTTGTCGCAGTCCGCCGCGATCCGCCGACCCGGCCAAAGCCCGGAATTCCGGCTTGTCCTGCAATGTCCCGCGTTTCCGTCTCGCGCCAGGACCGCTCCGTTTCGGGATCCACAGCCCGTGCGATCTCCGCCGCCACGACCGCTTCGTCGGCAAGGTCGCCGGGGAAAACCGGGACGGCAATCGGCGCTGCGCCGCCGCGCACGGTTTCGCCTCTCGCCCAGCGCCGGGACATTTCTGAAAACAGCGCCGTCTTGCCGGCGCCGGGCGCGCCCTGGAAAAGCAGCGTTGCGCCCTCCATGGCCCCGCCCCGCCCTGCAACCGCCAGCGCTTCGGCGCAAAGGCGTTCGACCGCCTCCATCTCCTCCCGCCGCCCCGCAAAGAAGGGGGAAGACCGCCGGTCGCCGAGCGCCGAGAAACGCTCCAGCGCCTCCAGGTCGGGGGTCGGTCGACCGGTCTTTCGATGCGCCATACGGCAGCCTCCGCAAAACGACTATGGGCGGCAGCGCCTCCGGGCGTCAAGGCGGGGCGGAGCGGCAAGCGTGCGCGCGGCCGCAACCCCCAAGGCGGCTACCTGGGCCCGGCTCGAGCCCGAAAAATACTCTCCCAGTCGGTTGAATGACAGAACGGACGCCTTTATATTCAACCATATGGTTGACCATGATCTGGACCGCATCTTTCATGCGCTCGGCGACCCGACCCGCCGCGCGATCCTCGGTCGTCTGGCCGCCGGGGAGGCGACTGTCAGCCGTCTTTCCCGGCCTTTCGACCTTTCGTTCGCCGCAGTGTCGAAACATCTCGGCGTGCTCGAACGCGCCGGCCTGGTGACGCGGGAAGCGCGGGGACGGGAACGGATTTGCCGGGTCAATCCCGCAGCGCTCGATGAGGCCCGCGCCTGGCTCGAATTCCACGAGCGCTTCTGGAACGAGCGTCTGGATGCGCTGGAAACGCTTGTCGGGGCCGGCGAAGGCAGCCCGGACGAACCGCGATGACCGGCCCCCGACCGTCTTCGGGAGCCGCCGAACGCGACATCTACCTGACGCTGCGCCGCGAGATCGCCGCGCCGGTCGAGGCAGTTTACGCCGCGTGGACCGAACCGGAGCAGCTGCGCCGCTGGCTGGCGCCCGGCGGCGCCACGGTCGTGCGCGCGGTCGCCGAGGTCGAGGTCGGCGGAACATTCCTGGCGGAGATGCGGGGACCGGACGGGCGGAAATACCTCGCCCGCGGCCGGTATCTGGAAGTCGTGCCGCAGGTTCGGCTGGTTCACACCTGGCGCTGGGAGGGCAGCGAGGTCGAGACGCTGCTCACCGTGGAGTTCGAGCAGGCGGCGAGCGCAAGGACGCGCGTGACCCTGACGCATTCCCGGTTCGCGCGGAATGAGGCCCGCGATGAGCATGTACAAGGCTGGACCGGGTGCCTCGCGAAGCTGGAGGCGTTATGGGCCGGATGAGCGGGAGCGGGCCGACGGGCCGTCCCGACTGGGTTTCGGACGATCTCTATCCTTTCGAGAGCCGGTTCCTTGCCGCGCCGCCCGACCACCGGATACATTACATCGACGAGGGCGCAGGCGACCCCCTCGTCTTCGTGCACGGCAACCCGGCCTGGTCGTTCGAATTCCGCCATGTAATCCGGCAGCTCCGGGCGGAGTGCCGCTGCGTCGCGCCCGACCATGTCGGCTTCGGCCTCTCGTCGCGCAGCGCCCGGCGCGAGGACCATCATCCGGAAAGTCACGCGCGCCGGTTCGCCGCCCTGCTCGACCATCTCGACCTTCGCGACATCACCCTGTTCATGAACGACTGGGGCGGGCCCATCGGCCTCGACTTCGCCCGCAGGCATCCGGAGCGCATCCGGCGCCTCGTCATCGCCAACAGTTGGTGCTGGCCGGTCGGCGAGGACTTCCATTTCAGGTCGTTCAGCTTCCTGATGTCGAGCCGGATCGGCCAGTATCTGATCCGGCATCGCAACATCTTCGTGAACAGGGTCATGCCGATGGCGGTGGGGGACCGGGGCATCCTGACGCCGGAAGTCATGGCGCATTACCGCAACGCCCAGCCGACGCCCGCCGCGCGCGCAGCCAATGCCGCGCTGCCGGGATACATCACCGGCGCGGGCGACTGGCTGCGCTCGATCTGGGACGACCGCGCGGCCTTTGCGGACAAGCCGGCGCTGCTTCTCTGGGGCCTGAAGGACATCGCGTTCCGCAGGAAGGAACTCGACCGCTGGACGTCCGCGCTGCCGAACCGCGAAGTGCATGAGTTCGAGGATTGCGGGCACTTTCTGGCGGAAGAAGCGCCGGACAGGGTCGTGTCAGCGCTCCGGGCCTTCCTGGCGCGCACATAGCCCCGCCGCGAAGCAGCGCCGGGACTCATACCCCGCGGTCGTCGGTCCGGGCCTCGTTTCCATCGGCATTTCCGTGAAAAATATCCGGCGGTTTCATTTTTTGTTCCCGTCCGGGCTTGACATTTGGCGGTATGGTGTATGATGAAAGTAGAGAGAGGCGGCTTCCGGGGCCGCCTTTCGGCGTTTCTGCAGAAAGCGACCGGCTGGGGGCCGAAAAAACTCCCGGCGTGAGCAAGCGCGAGAGGTGCGTGCGCCGTCTCGCGCGCGCAATCAGGTGCGCGAACCGCGCCGGCGCCGACACCCGCCCGCGCCCGCACGCGAAACGCGCGCAAAACAGGGACCCGTCCCGCCCTTTGCCTGAAAGGAGGCATGCATGACCGAAACCGACCCCCAACTGGCGGCGATGCTGGCCGCGGGGCTCGCACCCGCCACCGAAGCCCTGGCCGCACGGGCCCGCGGCGGCGGGGACGGCGGCCGGGGGGAGCATGACAGAACATGACATTTCCGCGGGGCGGCATGACAAAACATGACATTTCATGACACTTCCGCAGGGGTCGCCAGCAGGCGGATTCGACCGCTCCGGCGTTCGTTGCCGGTTTTCCGGGGAAGCGGAAGGCTGGAATGCGGCCGGCGGACGGGCTAGGCTCGCCCACGACAGCGGCGCGCGGCCGGCCGGGGACAGGAGCCGGCCGCAGGCCGGGACGCTTCATCGAAAGGGAGAGAAGCATGAAGAAGAGTATCGGGATGCTGTGGAAGTCGGCCGTGCTGGCCGTTTCGGCAGCCGCGGCCGCGGGGGCGGCCCAGGCCGAGGAAATCAAGCTGCGCTGGGGCCACTACCTGCCGGACAGCGGTTTCGTGCAGGTGGAGAAGAACTTCGCCAAGAAGATCGAGGAGCGCACGAACGGCCGGGTGAAAATCGAGATCACCTTCGCCGGCGGCCTCGGCAAGGGGCCGGAAGTGGCCACGCTCGCAGGCCGCGGCGCCATCGACATGGCGTCGGTCGCGCCCGGCTACTATCCCGACCAGCTGCTGTTCTGGAAGGCGTGCCAGATCCCCTTCGTCTTCGACGAGCCGAAGGAAGCGATCGAGATCCTCTACAAGTCCTACCAGGAGTTCCCGATCTTCAAGGAGGAGCTCGACAGGATCAACGTCATGTACCTGTTCCAGCAGCCGCTGGGCTCCTACTACATGACCGGCCCGGACCCGAACTGCGACACCGTCGAGGGGCTGAAGGGCAAGAAAATCCGCAGTTTCGGCGCGGACCTTCCCAAGATGCACGCCGCCATCGGCGCGGTCCCGGTCACCGTCGCGCCCGTCGAGGTTTATGAGGCGCTGCAGCGCGGGACCATCGACTACTCGTTCCTGAATGCCGGCAATGTCGAGAGCCTGAGGCTCTATGAGCCGGGCAAATACAGCTGCGGCACCGCCATGACGATCGCCGGCCACCTGATCGTCATCGGCAAGGGGAGCTGGGACAAGCTGCCGGCGGACGTGCAGGAAATCTTCGCCGACCAGGCGCGGAAGAGCCAGCAGGAATATCTGGACTGGCTCGAGACCGGCACGGCCTCCTCGATTGCCAAGATCGAAGCGGAAGGCGGCGTCTTCAAGGAGTTCCCGGCCTCCGAGCTGGCCAAGTGGATGGACGCCACGCCCGACCTGCTGAAGGGCTGGGAGGAGAGCATGGCCGAGCGCGGGTTCGGCGACCAGGCCAAGGAAGTCCGCGCGGCCTGGCGCGAGTGGGCGAAGTAGGCGCCGCAGCCCCTCGGCCGCTTCTTTCGGAAGCATAGGGAACCGCGGCTCCGGCGCATGCCGGGGCCGCGGTCTCGCTGCCTGAGGGCTGGCCCGTCATGACGATGAACAGGCTCACCCGCC
>JAJDVH010000259.1 GCA_022826185.1 Alphaproteobacteria bacterium | reverse complement strand
GTCCTCCGGCACCTTGCCCGAGGACGAGGCGGCGGACTGGGCGCGGGCGTGGTATGAAAGCGCCGTGGCGGAGGCGTGAGCGACATGGCCGGTTACAACGCGGCGGCGGACCTGATCGGGCGCAACCTCGCGGCCGGGCGCGGCGCGAAGACCGCGGTGATCGACAGCCGGGGCGCCCACAGCTATGCCGACATCGACGCGGCGACGAGCCGGTTCGCCCATGCGCTCGGCAGGCTCGGCATCCGGCGCGAGGAGCGCATCCTGCTTTGCCTCAACGACACCGCGGACTTCCACACCTGCTTCCTCGGCGCGATCAAGGCGGGCGTCGTGCCGGTGCCGGTCAACACGCGGCTCACCCGCGACGACTACGCCTTCATGCTGCACGACGCACGCGCGCAGGCGGCGTTCGTCTCGACGAACCTCGCCCCGGTCTTCGAGGGCCTGCATGACCGCGTGATCCCGGACGGGGACGGGCTGGCGCGGCTGATCGCGCCCGAGAGCCCCGTGTTCGCGGCCGCCGAAACCGTCGAGGACGAGATGTGCTTCTGGCTCTACACCTCGGGCACGACGGGCCAGCCGAAAGGCGCGGTGCATCTGCACGGCGACATGGCGCGCACGGCCGAGCTCTATGCCGGGCCGACGCTGGGCGTGAGCGAAGACGACGTGCTGTTCTCCGCCGCCAAGCTGTTCTTCGCCTACGGGCTCGGCAACGGCCTGACCTTCCCGATGGCGGCGGGAGCGACCAGCGTGCTGCTCGAAGGGCCGCCGGAGCCGGGGCCGATCTGCCGCCTGCTGCGCGGGGCGAGGCCCACGATCTTCTTCGGCGTGCCGACCCTGTTCGCCATGCTGCTCGCGAGCGGCGAGGCGCCGGGGCCGGGGGAACACGCGCTCCGGCTCGCGGTCTCGGCCGGCGAGGCGCTGCCGCCCGAAATCCTGCGCCGCTGGCAGGAGGCCGTGGGCGTGGACATTCTGGACGGCCTCGGCTCCACCGAGATGCTGCATATCTTCATCACCAACCGCGTCGGCGACATCGCGCCGGGGGCGTCGGGGCGCCCGGTGGAGGGCTACGAGGTCCGCCTTGTCGATGACGACGACCGGGTGATCGAGGAGGCGGGGGCGCTCGGCGCGCTGGAGGTGAAGGGGCCGACCAGCGCCGTGTTCTACTGGAACCGGCGCGAGCGTTCGGTCGAGACCTTCCGCGGCGCCTGGACGCGCACCGGCGACAAATACACCCGCGACGAAAACGGCGTTTACGCCTTCGCCGGGCGCGCGGACGACATGCTCAAGGTCGGCGGCATCTATGTCTCGCCCTTCGAGGTGGAGGGCGCGCTGCTGAAGCATGAGGCGGTGCTGGAGGCGGCGGTGGTGGGCGCCGAGGACCCGGACGGCCTCGTCAAGCCCAAGGCCTTCGTGGTGCTGCAGGAGGGCAGGGAGGCCGGGGCGTCGGAACTCCAGGACTTCGTGCGCGCCCGGCTTGCGGCCTACAAATATCCGCGCTGGGTCGAATTCGTGGACGAACTGCCGAAGACGGCGACCGGCAAGATCCAGCGATACAAGCTCCGCGCATGACCAGCCCGCCGGTCCTGGACGACCGGCTCGCCCTCGACGACGGCGAGATCGAATACCGCCTGATCGAAGGCGACCCCGACTTGCCGGTGCTGGTGTTCCTGCATGAGGGACTCGGGTCGGCGGCCCTCTGGCGCGATTTCCCCGATCGGGTGGCGGAAGCGACAGGCGCGGGCGCGCTGGTCTATTCCCGCCATGGCTATGGCGGGTCGTCGCTGCCGGCGGGCGGCGCCTTCCCGCTCGACTACATGCATGTCGAGGCCGAACGGCGCCTGCCGGCGATCCTTGCCGCCCTCGGTATCGAGCGGCCCGTGCTCGTCGGCCACAGTGACGGCGGCTCCATCGCGCTCATCCATGCCGGCGCCTTTCCGGACGCCGTGGCCGGGTTGGTCGTCATGGCCCCGCATGTCTTCGTCGAGGACTGTTCGATCGAAGCCATCGCGGAAGCCCGGCGCGCCTTCGACAAGGGAGGCCTCGACAAACGGCTCGCCCGCTGGCACCGCGACGCCGCCGGGACCTTCGATGCCTGGAACCTGGCCTGGCTCGACCCGCGCTTCCGCGAGTGGAACATCGAACGCTACCTGCCGAAGGTGACCGCGCCGCTGCTGGCCTTCCAGGGCGAGGCCGACCCCTACGGCACCCGCGCGCAGACTGACCGCATCGCCCGGCAGGTGGCGGGCCCGGCGGACATCGTGCTGCTGGCGGGCTGCGGCCATGCCCCCTGGCGCGAGGCTCCCGAAACCGTCATGCCGGCCGTGACGGCGTTTGCGGCGCGCCTGGCGGGCGGCTGCGGGTCTACAGGTTGTAGATGAGGTTCAGCCCGAAGAAGCTGTCGCGGCGCACGCCGTGGAGGGAATCCCCGGTCCAGCCGATATCCTGGAAAACCGTGCCCTCCAGCTCCAGCGACCAGTTGTCGTCGAGCCGCCGCCTCGCCTCGAAGCCGAACAGCCGCCCGGCATGGTCCAGGTCCTGCACCACGCTCAAGGTGAACTCCGTGCTTTCGACATCGTTGAGCGCCAGCCGGACGGCGAGGAACAGGTCGTTCTCGAAGGCGTTGGTCGCCCGCTCCGCTCCCCGCCCGTCCCAGAGCCATTCCGCCAGCAGGGTGATTTCCGCTTCCGTGTCGAAGACGGAGTAGAAGGCGTATTCGCCGCCGACGATCCACGCGCCGTAATCGTCTTCCTCGCCCTGGAACAGGTTCCCGGCGGCGGGCCGGTTGCTCGCGCCGAGGCGGCGGATGGCCTCCAGCTTGAGCAGCCAGGGGCCGGTCGTAAGCTGCGCATCCAGCCCGAACTGGCGGATCTTCTCGTAATGCGGGTGCAGGGCCGTCGGAATCGGCTGCTCCAGCCCAGGGATCGGCAGGAAGTCCGCCGGCCGCAAAACCGGTTCCCGGCTCTGGCCGTCGAAATAGCTGAAGCCGAGATCGACGGGCCCGAAACTCCCGCTGTAGCGGACTGCCCAATCCAGATGGCGCTCCCCGGCGGCGCTTTCATAGGTCGTCTTGTCCTCGTCCACGACCGGCTCGCTGCGCAGGCGGCCCCTGGAGCCCGGAAATGTGCGCTCGCGGTGCCAGGGCATGAGGAACAGCTCCACCGCGCCCCAGTCGGCGGACCAGGTGCCGTGCGCCATGAGCTGGCCGAGCTTGGTCTTCTCGTCCGGACTCTCGATCAGGTCCGTCTGGTTGACGATATCGACGAGGTTGCGCACCTCCGCCACGCCCCAGGTGACCCGGTCCACGCCGAGGCGCAGTTCCCATTCCCCGTCGCCCGCCTCGCCGTAAAGCAGCACAAAGGCCTCCCGCAGGTCGAAATGCGAGCGGTTCGTGTCCGCGCTGTCATATCTGAGGAAGGGCGAGACCGTGAGGCTGCGGCCTTCCTCGTCCTCGGCGTAGAATTCGGGCTCTGCCGTGAAGCCGCTCGCATGGGAGCGCTGGCCGGGATGCAGGGCGGTCTTGGGATACCAGCGGCTTTCCAGGGAGAACCGGCTGGAGACCTCGGTTTCGATGTCCGCCGCCTGCGCCGCCCCGCCGGACAGCGCCAATGCGAGCCCGGCGGCGGCGGCGCTTTGCAAGAGCCTCGGGCGGTGCGCCATCAACGCACCCGCTTCAGCCCGGTCTTCGAGAAGTCGCGCTCATTGAGGTCCGTGCCGAATTCGTAATCCGACCAGTGCATGATGGTGCTCTTGCCGGTCAGGTGGTTGACCATGGTCATCTCGGCGGCGCGCCAGTAGCGGTCCAGATGGGCTTCGTACTTGTCCAGGGTCAGCGTTTTCAGATGGGAGTCCTTGCGGTCGAAATACTCGACCTTCCACAGGCGCAATTCCTCCTTGTCGCGCCAGACGACCTGGCGGCGGTAGCCCGATTTTTCCGTCGGCACCTGCTCCGTCACCGTGCAGGTGAACGCGCCGCAGGGCTCGTCGCGGAGGTAGCGATAGGTGAATTTCTCGACTTCCTGGGCGCCCAGGTCCTCGTAGGAGAACTCGCTGCCCATGAACGAGCCGGAACGGTTGGACGAACTGATGCGCTTGACCCGCTTGAGCGCCGGCAGGTAGAGCCACTGGTCGTCCGACTCCTCCTTGTGGGCATGGACGAGGAAGGCCGTTCCCTTGACGTCGCGCGGCTCGTCGAACACGAACAGCGTCTTGTTGCCGTCGTCGGCAACCTCCAGCACCTTGACCCGGAGCTGGCGGCGGCTTTCCTTGCCCTGCTTGTTCCGCAGCACCATCGCCTGGCTGGCCGTGAAGTTGCCGAAGCCCTCGTCGCGGTCGCGCGCGTCCCGGGCGATCTGCAAGCCGATTTCCTCCGGGGTCGCGGCCGGGGCTGCGGAAGGAAGGCCCAGGCAAACGGGCAGGGCCGCAACGAGGAGCCAGAACGCCGGCCGGCGCGCTCGAACATTCGCGTCTCTGTGAAATGGTCTCACCGGATACGCCTCCAATTGCTGGGCAGTGACGCCTTGCTAAACGACGGGATAAGCCGTTTCCCGGACGCGGGGAAGACCGCGGCTGAGGCCGACGAATAGAAGTTTCAAGGCTGCATTGGAACGCGCCAGCGCGCTGGTGGACACCACCACCGTCTTCACGGCCCGGCGCGAGATCTTGACCTCCTGGCCGCTCCCGAATGCGGGCGTCGTGTAGGTGCGCCGCAGGGTCAGGACCGCCATGCCCAGCGCCCACAGGCAGAAGCGGCGAATGCCCGTCTCATGCGCGGGGATGAGCAGGATGTAGCTGAGCGCATTGGACAGATGCTGGCCGGCGATCGCGATGAGCCTGTTGAGCCCCTCCACGAAGCCGGGGTCGGCCTGGCCCGGCGAGAGCGAGCGGAGGTCGAAGCCGGCCGCGAGGAAGACGCTCCGCGGCAGCCAGCACGCGCCGCGGCTCCGGTCCTCCCAGATATCCTTCAGGATGTTGGTCATCTGGAGGCCCTGCCCGTAGGAGGCCGACAGGGCGAAAAGCTCCTCGCGCCGCGCATCGATCTCCCCGGAATAGTCGCAGAAGAGCTCCGTCAGCATTTCCCCGACGACGCCCGCCACATGGTAGCAATAGCGGTCGAGATGCTTGAGGTCGCTCAGGCCCTCGAGGCTGGCGCCTTCCTGGAACTCCGCCATGCCGCGCGTCATGATCTTCACGCAGCGCAGCATCGCCTGCTTCTGCCGGGGGGAGAGGCTCTCCGTGATCCGCACGACGCGCGAAACATTGGCTATGAGGTCGCGTTCGCTTTCGGTCGCGGAACGGGTCAGCAGGGCGCCCAGCTCTTCGGCGAAGGCGCCGGCCTCCTCGCCGCCTTCGACGACGCCGACCCAGCGTTCGGAGAAAGCGCGCTTCTGCCCGGCGGACAGGGCGGCTTCGTCTTCGATGGTGTCCGCCACCCGGCAGAGCAGGTAGGCGTTGCCCACGCTGTCCCGCAGCCGGTCCGGCAATTGGGGAATGGTGAGCGCAAATGTGCGGGACACGCCTTGCAGGATTTCCGCCTGGTAGGCGAGATCCCGTTCGAGGGGTGCTCCGCTCAATGCTGTTTCCGCCGTCGGCATTCTGCGCTTGCGTCCGCCGCAATCCGGCTCCGCCTCAAAGGCCCGCTCACCGCATGGTTTCCGACCGCGCTATGCAAGTCAAGCTGCAGCGCTTCCGGAGGCTGCTTCGTCATACCCCGGACACGACGTGAAGAGGGCCGGCGCGGCGGTCGGGGAGCGTGGGCGGCGGGGACCCTTGCGGGGATGTCATGAAATGTCATGTTTTTGTCGTGACCGCCCTCCCGCGACCGGAGGTCCGCGCACCCCTTGCGCTTTCCCGCTCCGTCACGCCCGGACTTGTTCCACGGCTGTCCGGTTTGGATTTTGCGGACAGGGCGCATGGCCTGGATGCAACAGGATTTCAAAGGGTTCCATCGGATCGGGACACGGATCAGCGCCCGGCGTCCCGACCCTCTTCTCGTCATGCCCGGAACAGGTCCGGGCATGACGGAGAGGGGCGTTCGGGCATGATGGAAAGGGAACAGACGGGAGGGGCCGTGCGCGCCCGAAAACCCCGGCCGACACCCGTTCGCCTTCACCCGATGATTGAACCGGACAGCCGTGGACTTGTTCCGGGCATCCGTTTCCGCCGCCGCAATGGCTCCGATGGAGATGCCCGGAACAAGTCCGGGCATGACGATATGAGGACGGGCATGGCGTGAAGAGGCGCGGCGTGAAGAGGGCCGGGGCGGTGGTTGAGGAGCCTGCGCGGCGGGGACCCCTGCGGAAGTGTCATGATGTGTCATGTTTTGTCATGGTCGCGCGCGGCGGCCTCCTGCTTTTCGCGCTCCTCGCGTTGCCTCTGGCGTTCGCGCCATGCCTCGAACTCGTCCTCGCTGCCGTCATGGCCGGTTCCCCTTTTCGTCACCCCGGCCCCCGAGCCCACCGCATGCACACATCTGTTTCCGGTGGCTTGGCATTGCATGTTCCCCAACCGTCGCCCCGGACTTGCCTGCCCCCGCGCAGGCGGGGGATCCGGGGCCCAGCCTCGGTCCTGGCGGCAGCTTCAGCGGCCGAGCCTGCTCTCCGCCGGCTGCGGCAGCGGCGCGAGTCAGGGTCCCGGATCGGGTCCGGGATGACGACATGGACCCCGGCTCGGGGGCCGGGGTGACGAAAGGGAGCGTAGAGCGGGACGTAGCCGGGCCAGCCGGAGCACCGGAAACAAGGCAAAACGAGATCTGTGCATGCGGTAGCCTGCTTGGCAGGCGTTGGGGGTGGGCCTCTCGGCGTAACGGGCCAGTTCGGGGCAAGGGGTCGGTTGCGGTCATGCGTGCCTCCTCCTTCGGGGCAAAGGGCGGGACGGGGCGTCCCTGTTTCGCGCGTATCGCGTGCGGGCGCGGGCGGGTGTCGGCGCCGGCGCGGTTCGTGCGCCTGATTGCGCGCGCGAGACGCTGGACGCACCTCTCGCGCCTGCTCACGCCGGGGGCTTTTTCGGCCCCCAGCCGGTCGCTTTCCGCAGAAACGCCGAGAGGCGGCCCCGGAAGCCGCCTCTCTCTACTTTCATTCTACACCATACCGCCAAATGTCAAGCCCATTATGGAACAAAAAATGAAAATATCGGAGATTTTTCTTGAAACGCCGGCGGCAGGGACAGGCGGGGCCGGGGCGACGGCTGCGGGCGCGGGTTGCGAAGCCGCCGGAAGCAGATGTGTGAAACCGGCAGCCCCTGCGCCGGGGCTGTCGTCAGCCGGGGTCGTTGTCCGGTTCGGCGTCTTCCTGCGCCAGCGGTTCGGCCGCCGCGAAGGCGGGGTGGGCGGCCAGCCGCGCGTCGATTGCGGTGATCGTCGGATAGGCCGAGAGGTCGCAGTCGAAACGCCGGGCGTTGAAGACCTGCGGAATGAGGCAGACGTCCGCCATGGAGATCGCATCGCCGAAGCAGCAGTCGCCCGCCGTCCGGGCGAGCTCGGGCTCGATGCCGGCGAAGCCTTCCGCGATCCAGTGCCGGTACCAGGCAAGCACCTGGTCCTGGCTGCATCCGAGCTGCCGGCGCAGATAGATCTGGATGCGGAGATTGTTCACGGGATGCATGTCGCAGGCGATCAGGTTGGCGACCGCCCGGACTCGCCCGCGTTCGACCGGGTCCCCGGGCAGCAGCGGCGGCTCCGGGTGCGTCTCCTCCAGATATTCGAGGATCGCCAGCGACTGCCCGAAGACCGCGCCGTCCACCTCCAGCGCCGGCACCAGCCCCTGCGGGTTCCTGGCGCGGTACGCCGCCTGCCTGTGCTCGCCGCCGCCGCGCGAGAGATGCACATAGGCGGACTCATGGGCCACGCCCTTGAGGTTGAGCGCAATGCGCACCCGGTAGGCGGCCGTGCTGCGCCAGTAGGTGTAGTGGATCATGCGTCCCCAAGCCTCCTGCGGTTCGGCGCCCTCGTTTCTCCCGACGCTGCCGAGAGTGTCACGGAATGTCATGCGATGTCATGGTCCGTCAGGAAATCGCCACCGTCCGGGCCGTCCTCATCACCCCCTGCGCGGGGCCCCGACCCTCTCCTCGTCATGCCCGGAACAAGTCCACTGCTGTCCGTTTAGCCATTGGGCGAAGCCGAGCGGGGGTTTTGGACGCGCGCAACGTCTCCTGCCCCCCTCGCTTTCCACCGTGCCTGAATGCGCCCCCTCCGTCATGCCCGGACTTGTTCCGGGCATCCATGCGGCCGTGCAGTGGAAGCGGTGGAAGGGGATGCCCGGAACAAGTCCGGGCATGACGAGGAGTGGGTTGGGACGCCGGGCGCTGACCCGTGTCCCGATCCGACGGAGCCCTTTGCAATCCTGTTGAATCCAGACCATGCGCCCTGTCCGCAAAATCCAAACCGGACAGCAGTGGAACAAGTCCGGGCATGACGAAAAGAGGCATGAGGAAGCGACGCCGCGCACAAAAGGCACGCAAACTTCCCGGTCAGGTCAGGAGGTGCGGTTCCTTTCGGACTACGCCGCCTTCCGCGCGCTGTCCTTCTTCGGCAGGTTGAACAGGCGGGCGGCGTTTCGGCCGAGGATGTTGCGCTTCTGGTCTTCGGTCAGGAACGGGATGTCGTAGATCGCGCGCGGGGCGTCGAAGTCGAAATGCGGCCAGTCCGAGGCGTAGAGAAGCTGGGTCTCGGCGTTTATCATCTCAAGGGTCGCCTTCAGGCCCACCTCGCTGCTCTTCTCCAGCGGCTGGCAGGTGTAGAAGCAGCTCTCGCGCATGTAGTCCGACGGCATTTTCGTCAGCAGCGGCGCCTCGCTCTGGCGCATCAGATACTGGTCGTCGAGGCGCTGCATCAGGAACGGGACCCAGGAAAGCCCGCTCTCCACCCAGAGGCTGTTCAGCTTCGGGAAGCGCTCCGGAATGCCGTTCAGGATCCAGTTGGTCATGTGGACGAGGTTGCACCACACGAACCCCAGCGCGTGCATGCCGAGGAAACTGTTGCAGGTGGCGAGCGAGGGGTCCTGCCAGTGGTAGCCGGCATGGAAGGCGATGGGCTTTCCGGTCTCCTCGATCATCCGGTAGAGGCGCATATATTCGTTGGAATGGACCGGCTTGTAGCGGGTCGAGGTGACGGTGAAGCCGATGACGTTCGGGTTGGCGCCGAACTCCTCCACCGTGCGGCAGGCGGCGTCGGGCGAGTTGAAGGGCAGCACGGCGAGCGACAGGATGCCGTCCTCGGCCGAAAGCACGTTCTCCGCCAGCCAGCGGTTGTAGGCGTTCGACAGAACCGCCTCCATCTCCACCTGCGGGTGCATGCCGATGAACAGCATCGGCGTCGGGAAGAGCACCATGTAATCGACGCAGAGCGCGTCCATCGCGCGGCGGGTCAGCGCCACGTCGAGATGCACGCCCGGTTCGTCCACCTTCTCGCGCCGCGAGGACTGGTGCGGAATGCGCCCGCCGACATCCTGGTAACGCAGGCCGAGATCGCCGTTGAGGCCGTAGGGCGGCGCGCCGATGCGCTCCTTCTGGTACATGGTCGCCTGGTGGCGGAGCACCGGATCCTCGATATAGTCGATGATCTCGTGCCAGTGGACAGTCTCGACATGGTGCGCGTCGATATCGACGATGGTCCAGTCGGCATAGCCCGCCTTGCGGGCATGGGTGCGGGCATGGGCCAGATAGTCGCGCGTGTCGGTCTCGGTGCCCATTTCCTGCACGGGCATGGCGCTGGCGGTTCGAATCGCGGCATCCATGGGCTCAGGCCTCCTCCTCGACGGCCGCCGGCGCGGCCTCGCTCAAATGATAGTCCTCCGGGCGGCGGCGCGACCAGAGGCCGAACTCCATCGGCCCGAGGCGCAGCGCGCGCAGCAATTCGGTGACGGCGGTGAGCGCCTCGGTCGGCGTCACCACCTCGTCATAGCGCCCGTGCAGCGGGCGGAAGGTGCGGTCCTCGCCATCGGCCTTGGCGGCGTAGAGCTTGACGGCCGCCGTCATCAGGTCGGCGACGGCGCTGTCCGGGATGCGGTGGGCCTCGCCGCGTTCCACGGCCTCGGCGGCGAGCGTCCAGAGGCGGCGGGCGTCCTCGTCGAAATCCGCGTAAGCGTCGTTATGCCCCCTCAGGTCAGAGGGAGACATAGACCTCTCCATTCTGGACCTGCACCGCCACGGGCTCCAGCGCCATGCCGTCATTGCCGGGGTGGCGGCCGGTGCGGATGTCGTATTCGAGCCCGTGCCACGGGCAGACGATGTTGACCCGCTCCTCGTCATAGCGCCGCCCGAGCGAGCGCCGTCCGGCGTCGAGCGTTTCCAGCACCCGGTTGTAGATGCGGCCCTGGCAGACCGGGCCGCCCTGGTGCGGGCAGTTGTTGCGCCAGGCGTAGAAGCCGTCGTCGAGGCGGAAGACGCCGACCTCCTCGCCGCCGATCTCGACCACCTTCCTCGCAGGCAGCGGCGCGAATTCCTCGACCGACCCGACCCTCACCGTCTCCATCGACCGTTCTCTCCGCTGCGCCCGACCGTCATTCGTTTCGCCGTCGAATATGGCGGCGGACAGGGGGCGCGTCAATTTGGCGGCGACTCCCCGTAGGCATCGGCGAACGCCTGCAAGGTGGCGAAGAGTGCGCGGTCGTTGACGATGCGGGGCACCTTGTTCTGGCCGCCGAGCTTGCCGCGGCTTTTCATCCAGGCTGCGAAACCGCCGGGAGGCATGAGGCGCACGCGCGCGGCGTCCAGGCCGTAGCCGCCCGCGCGGTGGGCGTCATAGTCGTCATTGAGGCGGCAGAGCGCGGCGTCCAGCGTTTCGGCGAAGCGGGCCTGCCGCCCGGCGTCGGGGCCGCTCCCGCCGGGTTCCGCCCCGAACTCGACGATGTAGAGGTGCCCGCCGCGCTGGCCGGCCTCCTCCGGGAACAGGCTGCCGGCGGCGAAGTCGCTGACCGTCGCGCCGACGGCGCTTGCGGCCTCCGCCACGGCGCGCTCGACCTCGGCGCCGATGACGTGCTCGCCGAAGGCGGACAGCATGTAGCTCGTCCGCCCGGTCACCAGGACGCGCGGCGGGTCCCGCTCGACCAGCGTCACCGTGTCGCCGACCAGGTAGCGCCAGAGGCCGGCGCAGGTGGTGACGGCGAGCGCGTAGTTGACGCCCGGCTCCGCATCGCCGATCCAGCGGCAGTCCGGTGCGGCGCTGTCGAGCTCGTCGAGGGGGATGAACTCGTAGAAGATGCCGGTGTCGAGCAGCAGCCGGAGGCCCTCGCCGTCGCCGCGGTCGGCGACGGCGAAGAAGCCTTCGCTGGCCGGATAGACCTCGCGCGTCTCCGCCCCGCTGCCTTCGAGCAGGGCGGCGAAGCGGTCGCGGTAGGGCGCCCAGGCGACGCCGCCGTGGCTCAGCATTTCGAGCCGGGGCCAGATGTCGGCGATCCGCCCGGACCCGCTGCCGGCGGTTTCGGCGAGGCGTTCGAAGAAGATCAGCAGCCAGCTCGGCGTGCCGGCGATGGCCGAAATCTCTTCGTCGAGGGAGCGCGCCGCGAAGCGGCCGATCTTCTCCTCCCAGTCCGCGATGGCCTCCAGGTCGCGCGGCGGGAAGTAGCGCAGCCTCGCCCAGCCCGGCATTTCCGCCGCCGCGATGCCGCTCAGGTCGCCGCTGGAGACGCCCGGCGCCTGGCGGACCAGCCCGGTCGAGCCGCCGAGCATGAAGACGCGGCCCGCGAGCAGCCGGCTGTCCGGCCGGTTGGCGACATGGTGGACCATCAGCTCGGCGCCCGCGCGCACGTTCGACCGGCGCATCTCGCGGCTGACGGGGATGTATTTCGTAGTGCCGGTCGTCGTGCCGGACGAGACGGCGAACCACGGAACGGGCCCCGGCCAGGTGCAGTCGGTCAGGCGGGGGAAGGGCTCACGCCAGTAGCTTTCCCAGAAGGCGTCATAGTCGCGCAGCGGAACGCGCGAGCGGAAATCGTCGAGGGACCAGTCGGCGGAAAACCCGTGGTCCCGGCCGAATTGCGTGCGGCGGCCCTTCCGGATGAGGGACGACAGGGTGCGAAGCTGCGCCTGCTTCGGGTCCATATGCGCCAGACGCCGGAGGCGTTGGCGGGCATGGAGCCGGAGAAGCCAGGTCGCGTCGTGCATGGTCGGGTTCCGGCGTCAGTTCTCCAGGGTCAGCACATGCGGGAATTCGGCCCGGACCGCGGACGGCGTGAGCGGCACGCGCACATACTCGCCGCGCCGCCACAGCTCCCACTGGTCGAGCATGGTCGTGCTGTTGAACCAGCCGTCCTGGCCGCCGAGCAGGACGAACCAGTTCGCGTCCGGGTCGGAGAGGTCCGAAATGTGCCGCGCGTTCGACCCGTAGGTGACGGTATGGCGCTCCGCCGTGGCGTTGTGAGCGGTCTTCATCACCGTCTCCGAGCTTCCGGCGACGCCCTCTTCGACGAAGCGGTAGCGCCCGCCGATGAGCGGCGCGCGACCGAGCGGATGGGCGAGACGGAGGCGGTGCATGTCTCCCCAGCCGGAGAAGGCGTCGAGGCCGTCCGCGGCCGCGCGCAGGCCGGCAATGAGCGCCTCGCGCACGGTCTCCTCGTCCGCCGCCGCGATGTCCTCCGCCAGCAGCGCCGTGCCCCGGCGCAGCTTCGCGAACGCCTCGCCGTCCTCTTCCCCGTAGCGCAGGACGTAGAAGCGCCGCACGAAGCCGTGGCGGAACTGCTCGAACGCGACCGCGCCCAGCGACTCGCGCCGGTATGCGCCGTCCCATTCGCGCAGCCTGCCGATGGCCTCCGCGCCCCTGGCGCCCGCCGCCGCGGCCAGCCCCGACCGGTCGAGCCGGGCAAGGAAGAGGTCGCGCAGTTCGGCCGAGGACGGCATGTGCACGTCCTGCTGCAGCGCCTTGAGGGTCTCGACGCCCACCTCCGCCTCGCCCCCGATCAGCCGGGTCATGCGCTTGACGCGGTCGTCGGGCGAGAAGAAGAAGCCGACGGGGATGTCCGTCTCCGAGGGGCGGTTGTTGGCCGACACCAGGAAGCCGGTTTCGGGGTTGAGGCTGTAAGGCAGGTCGGCCCCGGTGCGCATCCTGCCCCAGGCGGCGTCATGCGCGGCGGTGTCCAGGAAAATGTCGTCGGGCGCCCCCCGGCGCGCGGGCAGCCACACCGCCATCACCTGGCCGATATTCCCCTCCCTGTCCGCATAGAGCATGTTCTGCCCCGGCACGGCGAAGCTGTGGAAGGCGGCGCGGAACTCCGGGAAGCTCTTCGCCCGGCACACCCTGTGCATGGCGCCGATCTCGTCGCTCGCGCCGTGCCCGGTCCATTTGAGCGCGAGCGGCGGCAGGTCGAACTTCGAGAGAAGCGGCGTGTCGGTCACGATCGGGCCCCAGCGGGTCTCGCGGACCCTCGCTTCCTCGTCGAACCACCAGCGTACGCCGATCCGCTCGCGCCGCTCCGCGATGTCGGCCTCGGGCACGTCCTCGACATTGTAGAGGTCGCTGGAGGCCGCGCGCATGTTGGTGCCGCCCCAGGCGATGTGCGGGTTGCGGCCGATGGCGAAGATCGGCAGGCCCGGCGCCATCAGCCCGACCGCGTGGCAGGAGGGCGAGCGCACGCCCGCGATCAGCCAGACGTTGGGGATGAAGATGCCGAGATGGGGGTCGTTGGCCATGAGCGCGCCGCCGGTGGCGCTGCGCCGGCCCGCCACGGCGACGCTGTTGCTGCCCGACCGGGAGACGCCGGCGAGCCATTCCTGCATCGCGGCCATGCGTTCGGGCCCCCCGAAACTGGCGAAGGACGCGCCCCCCTCCTTCACCAGACGCGCCCAGAGCTCGGGCCAGTCGTCCCGCGCGCGGAGCGCCAGCAGGTCGGCCCAGACCAGCCAGTTCACGTCGGTGCCGCCGAGACGCCCGATGGCCAGCACGTCGGCAATGGTCCAGGGCTCGGGCTCCAGGCCCAGAACAGCGAAATCGTGCGGCAGTTCGGCGGCGCTGTCCTGGTAGTGGTTGACGCCGTCCACGAAGCGCCGGACCCAGAGCCGGGCGTCACCGTCCATGCTGCGCTCGATCTCCGCCGCGGCGC
>JAJDVH010000049.1 GCA_022826185.1 Alphaproteobacteria bacterium | reverse complement strand
CTCCCCGGCCTGCCCGAGAAGGCGCGCGACTGGCAGACCGTCACCGAGCGCCTCAAGGACGGCGAACGGCTGGTCCGGGCCTGCTACATGGCCGCCGTCTATGCGCCGCTGGATGCCCTCGACGAGGCCGAGCAGGCGGTGCGCGCCATCTATCACGGCCAGGGCTGGCGGGTCGGGGCCGAGCGCTACATGCAGCTCCCCTCCTGGCTCGCCTGCCTGCCCATGGCCTCCGCCGGCGGCCTCGACGCCGATCTCGAACGCATGGGCCGCATGAAGACCCTGCTGACCTCCTCGGCGGTCAACCTCGCGCCGCTCCACGGCGAATGGCGCGGCCAGCCGCAGAGCCCCGACAACCCGCCTGCCCTTTTGCTCATCGGCCGCCGCGGCCAGCCCGCCGGCTGGTCGCCGTTTGCCAACGAGGCCGGCAACTACAACGTCGCCGTCACCGGCAAGTCGGGCTCGGGCAAGTCGGTGCTGATGCAGGAGCTGGTGACCGGCCTGGTCGGCGCCGGCGGCGAGGCCGTGGTGATCGACGACGGACGGTCGTTCCAGCACACGGCCGAGGCGCTCGGCGGCGCCTTCATCGCGTTCGGGAAAGACGCCGCGACGCTCAACCCCTTCGCGATGATCGACGCGGAGACCGCCGCCCATGACGGCGACTACCGCGAGGAGTGCTTCGCCATGCTGGCCGGCGTCATCGGCCGCATGGCAAGGCGAAGGGGCTCCATCGACGATATCGAGGCCGCGCTGATCGCCGAGGCCATTGCCACTGCCTGGGACGAGGCCGGCAACGAAGCCGATCTCGGGACCGTCCGGAAGAACCTGGAGAGCCGCGACGACCGCCGGGCGAAGGACATGGCCACCGCCCTCGGTCCCTGGTGTCCGGGCGGGGCGATGGGGCGGCTGTTCGCGGGCGCGCACACGCCGGCGCTCGACCGGGCGCTCACCGTGTTCGAGCTCGCGGAACTGAAGGGCCGCGGCGACGTGCAGGCGGTGGTGCTGATGCTGGTGGTCTTCCTCGCCACCCAGCGCATGTATCACGGAGAGCGCACGCGGGCGAAGGCCATCGTCATCGACGAGGCCTGGGACCTCTTGTCGGGCGAGGACAGTCGGGCCTTCCTCGAAGGCGCCGCCAGACGCGCCCGCAAATACCGCGGCGCGCTGATTACCGGCACGCAGTCGGTCAACGACTATTACGCCAACCCGGCGGCACGGGCGGCCTGGGAGAACTCCGACTGGGTGATCTTCCTCGCCCAGAAGGACGAGTCGGTCGAACTGCTCAAGCAGGAGAAGCGCATCCATTGCGATCCCGGCATGGAGCGCGCCTTGAAGAGCCTCACCACCGCCGACGGCCGTTATGCCGAGCTGGTGCTGCACGGCCCGGACGGCTGGCGGGTGGCGCGGCTGGTGCTGGATGCCTGGTCGGTCGCGCTGTTCTCCTCGCGCGGCCCCGCCTTCGCCGCGGTCGAGACCCTCAAGGCCGGGGGGCTCTCCACCGTCGAGGCCATCGACCGGCTCGCGGGCGGCGGCGCATCCGCCCCTGCCGGTCCAGGACATTCCGACACGACAGAACAAGGAGACAGCGTATGACTGCGAGGACTGCCGCTGCGCGCAAGCCTGCGGAAACCGGTATTGCGAACAGGCCGCTCAACTGGCCGGGCGATCCGGAGGACGTGACGGCCGACGACATCGACTTCGAGGCGCTGGCCCATGTGCTGGCCAATACCTGCCGCCGGGGCGGGTGCTGCCGGCAATACCACTCGATCGCCGCCCATGCCGTGATCGTTTCTGAAGAGATCGCAGCGTTGGACGGGCTCGAAGACGAGGACCGGCGAACGCTTGCGCTGCACGCTCTCATTGCGAACGCGCCGTCGGCCTGGCTCCGGGGGCGGTTGCCGGATTCGCAGCGCGCGGCGGAACGCACCGGAAAACTGGCCACCGGGATCGAGATCGCCGTGCGCAGGGCGGCGGGGCTCGATGCGGTTCTGGAGGAGGAACATGGCGAACTGCTCCGGTTCGTCACGCGCATGGCAGCGGCAACCGAAAGTCGCGACCTTCTCGATGAGCCGGCGGTTGGCGCCGGTGTCGCCTTCCCGCCGCTCAAACGCCGTATCCGCAGCATGCCTCCCGAAAAGGCGGCGCAGGCCTGGCTTGCGCGGTTCCGGGCGTTGGCGGGAGACAGGATCGCGACCGCAGCTCCCGGCGGCGGCGATCCGGCGAAGGGCATGGCGGATGCCCCGGCATCCTGACACCTCCTGGACGGTGCTGCTCTCGGCCGCGCTGCTCTCGGGCGCGGTGGCGGCGGCGGTCGCGGCCGGGGTGCTGCGCTACGGCATGGAGCCCGCGCCGCGCATCGCCGGCGTGCGTCTCGCGGAGATCGCGGCGGCGTATACGACGCGCGCCGCGACGGAAGGGGCGACGGCGGAGGAGGTGCGCGTCTGGGGCGTTGCGCTGGAGGCCGCCCTCGATGCCGTGGCGGAACGTCATGGCGCCGTGCTGTTGCCGGCGCAGGCGGTCGCCGCAGGGGCGCCGGACATGACGCGGCAGGTCGAGGACGTGCTGGCGGCCATCCTCGCCGGGCACGGGTCCGGGGCGTCGACAGTCCCGGGCGGAGAGCGTCCGTGAGCGCGCCGCGCCCGATATTCATCCGGCGGGACGGCCGGCTGCGCCGCCGCAGGGTCGGTCTCGCGCTCATGGCCGCCCTGGCCGTCCTGTGGCTCGCCGCGGCCTCGCGCGTGCATGTCAATGCGAGCTGGTCGGACGAAGCCTGGGGCTACGCGGCATTCCCGCTGTTCGGAACGGAACCGCGGATCGGCGACCGGGTGCTGTTCGAGCCGCCCGCTTCCGTCGGGTCTTCCGTGCCGTACATGAAGACCGTGCGCGGTGTGCCGGGCATGGCCGTTACCGTCGATGCGGACAGAACGGTCTATCTAGACGGCAAGCCGGTCGGGCGCGCCAAGACACATGCGCTGAACGGGCGGCCGCTCGAAGCGATCGCGCCGGGAACGATCCCGGACGGCCAGTACTTCCTGCTTGGCCGTCATCCCGACAGCCACGACAGCCGCTATGCCGAAATCGGCCTGGTGCCGCGCTCGCGCATTCTCGGCCGCGCCGTCTCGTTGCCCGACCTCCCCTGGATCGGCCTGAAGGGGCCGCTGGTCGGGCCGGAGGATATCGGCGGGGAGAAGTCGGCGGAGGCGCAGCGATGAGGTGCCTCGCTGCCATGCTGCTCGCCGCCGTGCTGGCCGGGATGACGGCTGCGGCTTCGGCAAAGGACCTGGGCGTGCGCGGCGCGACCTGGCCGGTGGCCGAGCCGGACCTGCTGGAAGAGATCGAGGCGCGGCTCGTCGGGATGCAGCGTTCCGGCGAGCTGGCGCGGCTGGAGGACGAAGCCCGCAGCCGTGCCCGGCGGAAGCTGGAAGAGCCCGATCCGGTTCCGGGCATCGCACCGGCAAGGGACCATCGCAGCCGCTCGTTCGATCCGTCCGTCGCGGTCGCAAGGGATATCCGCACCCCCGACGGCGTTCTCATCGCGGCGGCCGGCACGCGGGTCAACCCGCTGGAGCGCCTGCCGCTGACGCGCGACCTGGTCTTCGTCGACGGCAGGCGCGAGGCCGAGATCGCCTGGGCGCTCGCGCATGAGCGGCCTGTGAAGATCGTGCTGCTCGCCGGGCGCCCGCTGGATCTCATGCGCGCGCATCGCCGGCCCTTCTTCTTCGATGCCGGCGGCCGCCTGGCCGAACGCTTCGCCATCGCGGCAACACCGACGCTCATCGCGCAGGACGGACAGGCGCTGCGCATCACCGAGTTTCCCGTCCCGGACCGGGACCCCGTCGGAACCGAAGAGGAGGACTGAGCCATGCTGACCGTCAACCGCGCGACCCTGGTCGGCCATGCCGGGCGCGACCCGGAGATCCGCGATCTGAAGAACGGCGGCAGGGCAGCGACCTTCTCGCTCGCCACCGCCGAAAAGTGGACCGACCGTGAGGGCAAGCCCGCCGAAGCCACCGAATGGCACAGGGTGGTCGTCTACGGCCCGGCCGTCGAGATCGTCGGGACCATGCTCCGCAAGGGCGATGCGGTGATGGTGGAGGGCCGCATCGCCACCCGCAAATACAGCGACCGCGACGGCGTCGAGCGCAGCGTCACGGAGATCGTCGTCGCCGGACCGCAGGGCATGGTGAACATGCTCGGCGCCCGGCGCCGTGAAGGCGGCGGCGATCCGGATCCCGCACCGCAAGCCGTGGCAGGCGCCGCGACATGATCCGGCACTTCCTCACCGTCTGCATCGTCGCGGCGGCGACCGTCCTGTGGACCGCCCCGTCCTCGGCGCAGTCCTGCACCGGGCGGTTCGTCAACCCGATCTCGGACGTCTGCTGGGAGTGCCTGTTCCCGATCTCGATCGGCCCGCTCACCATCGGCAGTGTCGGCGGCGTGGTCGACACCCCCAACCCCGGCTCGCCGATCTGCTTCTGCGGTTCTCCCATCCCCCGCATCGGCCTGTCGCTCGGGGTGTGGGAGCCGGCACGCCTCATGGACGTGACCCGC
>JAJDVH010000042.1 GCA_022826185.1 Alphaproteobacteria bacterium | reverse complement strand
CCTCGGCTGGCGGCTCGCGTCGGACCGGCTGCAATCCTTCTCCCTCGACCTCGAAACGACCCGCCGCGAGCCCGCCAACCCCGGACCGGGCTCCGGGGCCGGCAGGCCGGAGCACGGCGTCATGCTGAGGAGCGCGGTCCGCTGGTGAGCGCGGCGGTTCGCGCCTCCCGGCCGCCGCCGGCGCCTTTCAGCACCAGCCCTTGCGCCTGCCGCCTTCGTAACGGCGGGCGTGTCCGGCCTCCAGCAGGGCGGAGGACAGCGAGGAGCCGTCCAGGACCAGGTCCGCGATCACCCGGCCGCCCCACTTGCCCCAGGCCGGGTCGCGGACGACCACGCTGCCGGCTCCTTCTATCGCCTCTTCGGTGAACGCCGTTGCGGCGCGGCCGGCCTGCCTCTCGGCCTCGCATTTCGCGCGCCTGCCCTTCTCGGGCGTATCGACGCCGCGCAGCCGGACGGACAGCGAGGCGAGTTCCGGCGGCAGGTCGGCGCTGGCATCGACCTTCACCGTATCGCCGTCGACGACGCGGACGACGGGCCAGGAATAGTCCGCAGCCTGCGCGCCGGCGGCGGACAGGGCCGCGGCAAGGACAATCGCCGCCGCCCCGGCCATCGGACGCCGGGTCGCCCGGCTTTCCATCGACACTCTTCGCGCGCCGGCACGCACCTTGCACGGCCCTCGAAATGACACTGCGAGAGCCGACTATATAGCATTTCAATATTTACTTTCAGAAAGGCTCATATGCCGGCCTGCCGCCGCCCGGCCTCAAGGATGCGGATCCGCCGCAACGAGGATATTGCGCCCTGCTTCGGTTCAGAAATCCTTGCAGAGGCGCAGGGAGTCGTAGATGGCGGCGTGGATGTTGCGGCTGGCGACGGCGTCGCCGACGCGGAAGAGCATGAACGCGCCCTCCCCGTCCGGCGGCGCCTCTTGCGGCCGGCCGGCGACCAGCGCGTCGATATCCAGTTCGCCCCCGTTCCGGGCGAGCGGGCGAAGCTCGTGGAACAGCGCCGCGCTCGGCAAGGTGCCGTGCTCGACCACGACCTGGTCGACCAGCCGGGTCTCGTCCTCGTCGCTGTATTCGTTGCGGAGCACCGCACGCAGCCGGTTGCCCTCGCGCTTGACGGAGCGCAGCCGCCGGTCCGGGGTCATGCGCACGCCCGCCGCGTAGAAGTTCGCGAGATAGACCGGATAGTTGCTGGCGCCGATGTCGTGCGCCGCCATGCGGTCCGGGGTCGCGAGCTCGACCTTCGAGCCGCGCGAAGCGAGGAAATCCGCCGCGCTCAGGCCCTGATGGTCGCCGTGATCGTCATAGACCAGCACCTCGGCGCCCGGCTCGACCTGGCCGCCGAGCAGGTCCCAGACGCTCGCGACATGCTCGCTGCCCTCGACCCAGTCCGTGTTCGGCGCCCCGCCCGTCGCGACCACCACGATGTCCGGCGCTTCGGCCAGAACGTCCGCCGCTTCCGCATAGCGGTTGAAGTGCGCGGTCGCGCCCAGATGTTCGACCTCGGAGGCGAGCCACTGCGCGATGCCCAGCAGGTCCCTGCGCCATGTCGCCCTCGCCGCCAGCACGATCTGGCCGCCCGGCTCGCCGGCCGCCTCGAAAAGGGTGACCTCATGCCCCCGGAGCGCCGAGACCCTGGCCGCCTCCAGCCCGGCCGGCCCGGCCCCCACCACCACGACCTTGCGGCGCGGGCCGGGACCCGGCCGGATGACATGCGGCATCGTGCGCTCGCGGCCCGTCGCGGGATTGTGCAGGCAGAGCGCGTCGGCGCCGACATAGATGCGGTCGAGGCAGTAGCCGGCGCCGACGCAGGGCCGGATGCGCTCTTCCTCGCCGCGCAGCATCTTGGCCGCGATATGCGGGTCCGCCATGTGCGCGCGCGTCATCGCCACCATGTCCACGAGGCCCTCGCGCACACAGTGCTCCGCCGTCGCCAGGTCCGCAATCCGGGTGGCGTGGAACACCGGCAGGCCGGTTTCCCGCTTCATGTCGGCCGCGACCTGCACGAACGGCGCGAGCGGGCCGGCCATGGTCGGGATGGACCTGGAGAGGCCGCGCTCGTCGCCGACCTGCCCGACGACGACATTCAGGAAGTCGCACATGCCGGTGTCGGCGTGGAGTTTCGCGAGCGCGAGGCAATCCTCCCGCGTGAGGCCGCCCTCCTTCAGCTCGTCGCCGATCATCCGGAGGCCGACAAGGAAATCCTCTCCGACCCGGCGCCGGACCTCCTCCAGCACCTCGAGGCCGAACCGCGCCCGGTTCTCCAGGCTGCCGCCATATTCGTCCGTGCGCCGGTTGACCAACGGCGTCCAGAACTGGTGGATCAGGTGCCCGTAGGCGAGCAGCTCCGCGCCGTCCAGCCCGCCCTGCTTGCAGCGCAGCGCCGCATCGCCGAAGGCGCGCACGACCCGGCGGATATCGCCCCGGTCCATCTCCTTCGGGAAGGAGCGGTGCGCCTGCTCGCGCACGACCGAGGGCGCAACCGGCGGTAGCCAGTCCTCCACGTCCCACAACGTGCGATGGCCCATATGGGTGATCTGGCACATGATCGCGCAGCCATGCCTGTGGATGCGGTCGGAGAACTCCCGCAGCACGGGGACGATCGAGTCGTCGCCGATATAGATCTGGCCGAACGCGGAGGGCGAGTCCGGCGCGATATTGGAGGACCCGCCGAACATGGTGAGCGCCAGCCCGCCCTTCGCCTTTTCCTCGTGATAGAGCTGGTAGCGCAGCTTCGGATGCCTGTCCTCGACATAGCCCGGCGCATGGCTGGTGCTCATCAGGCGGTTCCTGAAGGTCACATGGCGGAGCCGGAACGGCTCCAGGAGGCTCGGGTAGCGGCTTCCGGTCATGCTTCGCGGCCTCTTGGAGTCGGCTCGCCCAAGCATGGCGAAACCGTCCGGGCTACCGCAAGCGTTCGATCACGAGGTTCTGGAAGTTCCGCACCGAGTCCTCCCAGACCGGCGAGAGCACGCCGCCGCCGACGGCCACGTCGCTGGCGCGCCCCTGCTGCAGCCGTTCGCAGATGGCGTGGTCCTCGCGGTGCACCTCCCGCCAGAGCGCAGCGAGCCGCTCGGCGCGTCCGGCCGGGTCCGGTATCGGGTCCAAGCTGTAGATCGCGCGCCTCTGCAGGGTCCGGCCGGGCGCGAGCGGCGTATCGAGATGCACGCCGATCTGGTCCGGCAGGTAGAGCCCGAACGCGAAGTTCGGAAACAGGGTGAGATAGCGGGAGTCCTCCGACAGGACGTCCGGCTTTCTCGCCTCGCGGGAGATATCGACGGCGCAGCCGAGGCAGCCCGCCTCGTTTACGGTGTAGTGGTCCACCAGGGGCTGGTCGGTGGTCCGGGGATGTACGAACTGCACATGATAGGGCTCGATGAAGTTCTCCATCAGGAGCTTCCAGTTCGCGGCGACCTCCCCGAAATCGATGGTGGCGAGATGCTGCACCCGCGAGAGGTCGAACCCGCCGAGCCGGCTCCGGAGCGGGGCGGTGAAGTCCTCGAAGGGCGGCGCGGAACTGTCCAGATTGAGGAAAATCCAGTCATGCCACACCGCCGAGCGCACCGGGACCAGCCCGTGCTGCGCGCGGTCGAACCCGGGCGGAGCGGCGCGCGGCTCGCGCCCGCCGAAATAGGGAGCGGCGCGAAGCGCCCCGTCGAGGCCGTAGGTCCAGGAATGGTAGGGGCAGCGGATCGACCGTCCGACATTGCCGGGCGCGTCCACGAGCTTGAGGCACCTGTGGCGGCACACATTGTGGAACGCCCCGATGCCCCCGTCTGTGCCGCGCACCAGCAGAACGGGCCTGCCGGCCACGGTGACGGGCACGGCGTCGCCCGGTCGGGCCAATTCATGTGCGAAACCCGCGAACACCCAGGCGCGGGCGAAAATCCGCTCGTTCTCCAGCGCGAAAAACGCCTCGCTGGTATAGGCCGCAGCAGGCAGTCCGCGGGCCACGGGCGCCGGCGCCTCGAACTCGCCGAGCGCACGCGCGCCGATAACGCTCTGCAGGGACAATTCCACGGCGGTCCCCCGGCTGTGTAATACCAACGGCCTCGACTTCAGACTCATGTCTTCTTCCCGTCATGCCCGGACTTGTTCCGGGCATCTCCCTCAACCGTTTCCGTCCGGCCAAGCCGCCGCATGGATGCCCGGAACAAGTCCGGGCATGACGGAAGGGGGCGGTCGGGCGGCGGGCGTCGAATTTGTCATGGGTTCCGGTCAACGACCGCTGGTATAAGAACGGGGGCGACGATTACCCGGACGGGGCGGCGGAATTTGCCCGCGGCCGACCGAAGAGTTGCCGAATTCCGACGCGGGCGAGGGGGCCTTGGCTTCGGCGATTGCGCGGGTATATAAGCGGGGCGAAGGAGCGCGACCCGGAATGACCGAATAGCGCAGAACCCGCTCAGGCGGAGGTGGGACGCGCCTTCATGCGCTCGAACCAGGCGGTGACATTCCCGTTCTCGGGCGCGATGTCCTGGCCGACCGTCTTGCCGAAGGCGAGGAAGCAGTAGAGCAGGATGTCGGCGAGGCTGATACGGTCGCCGCAGAGGAACTGCTTGCCGTCCATCTGCCCGTCCAGCCAGGCGATCTTGTCCTGCGCAATGGCCTTCAGGCCGTCAGACGCCTCCGGCAGGCAGCGCATCCGGCTCCGGAACATTTTCAGTCCCTCGCCATAGCGGAAGCCGTTGGCGAGCGGCTCGCAGATATTGAGATCGACCCGGCGGGTCCACATGCGCGTCTCGCCCCGCTCCTCCGGCGTCGAGCCGATCAGCGGCGAGCCGCCCTGCCGGTCCGCCAGATATTCGCAGATCGCCGTGATCTCGGCGATATGGCTGCCGTCGTCGAGTTCCAGGCAGGGGCTCTGGCCGGACGGGTTCTTCGAGAGATAGTCGTCTTCCCGGTTGACGCCCTTGAGGATATCGACCTTCTCCTCGGGCACCTCGATGCCGGCCTCGGCCATGAACATGCGCACGACATGCGGGTTCGGCCCGATGGATGTGTAGAGCTTCATGGGAGAGCGTCCTTCCTTCCGGAGTTTGCGTCGTTCAGACATGGATCGGGCGGCCGTCCACGGCGAGCGCCGCTTCCTTGACCGCCTCGTTCAGGGTCGGGTGGGCGTGGCAGGTCCGCGCGATGTCCTCGGCCGAGGCGCCGAACTCCATCGCCAGCGCCGCTTCGGCGATCATCGTGCCCGCGTCCGCGCCAAGGATATGAACGCCGAGCACCCGGTCGGTGCGCTTGTCGGCCAGAATCTTGACGAAGCCCTCGGTCTCGCCGCTGCAGCGGGCCCGGCTGTTGGCCTGGAACGGGAAGCGCCCGACGGCGTAGTCGATCCCCGCCTCCTTCAGCGCTTCCTCCGTCCGGCCGACGGCCGCCGCCTCCGGCCATGTATAGACCACGCCCGGAATCGCGTCGTAGTCGATATGGCCGGACTGGCCGGCGATGATCTCGGCGCACACCGCTCCTTCGTCCTCGGCCTTGTGCGCCAGCATCGGCCCGCGCACGACATCGCCGATGGCATAGACGCCCTCCGCGCTCGTGCGGAAATGCTCGTCGATCCCGATCCGGCCTTGCGCGTCCGTCTCGATGCCGACGCTTTCGAGGCCGAGGCCGCCCGTATAGGGCCGGCGGCCGACCGCGACCAGTACCGCGTCCGCCTCGACGGTCGAGGCCTCGCCCGAGGCCAGCTTCTCGACAGACAGCGCGACGCCTGTCCTGCTCTTCTTCGCGCCGGTCACCTTGTGACCGAGCATGAAGGCGAAGCCCTTCCTCTTCAGGATGCGGTGCATCCCCTTGGCAACGTCGCCGTCCATGTTGGGAAGGATGCGGTCGAGGAATTCGATCACCGTTACCTTCGCGCCGAGCCGGCTCCAGACGACCGCCATCTCCAGCCCGATATAGCCGCCGCCGATGACCGCCAGCCGCTCCGGCACGGCGTCGAGCGCAAGCGCGCCGGTGGAGGAGAGGATGCGCTTCTCGTCGATCCCGATGCCCGGCAGGCCCGCCGGCTCGGACCCGGTGGCGACGATGATGTTGCGGGCCTCCAGCGTGCGGGGCTCCCCGTCTTCGGGAGTGACCTCGACGCGGCCCGGCCCGGCGATGCGGCCCACGCCGGAAACATGCTCCACCTTGTTCTTGCGGAACAGGAAGCCGATGCCTTTCGTAAGGTCGCGCACCACCTTGTCCTTGCCGGCCATCATCGCCGCCAGATCGACCTCGACGCCGCCGGGAGCCACGATGCCGCGCCCGGCGAAACCGTGCTGCGCCTGCTCGAAGAGATGCGTGCTGTGCAGCAGTTCCTTCGACGGTATGCAGCCGACATTCAGGCAGGTGCCGCCGAGCGTCGCCCGCTTCTCGACGCAGGCGGCGCGCATGCCGAGCTGCGCCGCCCGGATCGCCGCCACATAGCCGCCCGGCCCGCCGCCGATGACGACGGTATCGAAGCTGTCGGTCATGGAGTTCTCTCCTCAGACGTCGAGCAGCAGGCGCTCGGGATTCTCGATCGCTTCCTTGACGCGCACCAGGAAAGTGACGGACTCCGACCCGTCGATGATCCGGTGGTCGTAGGAGAGCGCCAGATACATCATCGGCCGGATCTCCACCTTGCCGTCCACCGCCACCGGGCGGTCCTCGATCTTGTGCATCCCGAGAATGCCGGACTGCGGCGGGTTGAGGATCGGCGCCGACATGAGCGAGCCGTAAACCCCGCCGTTCGAGATCGTGAAGGTGCCGCCGGTGAGGTCGTCCATGGAGAGCTTGCCGTCCCGCGCCCTGGCGCCCAGATCGGCGATGCTGCGCTCGACCTCGGCGAAGCTCATGGCGTCGGCGTCCTTCAGCACCGGCACCACGAGGCCCTGCGCCGTGCCGACGGCCACGCCGATGTCGTAATGGTTCTTGTAGATGACGTCACCGCCGTCGATCTCGGCATTGACCGCGGGGATTTCCTTGAGCGCGCCGATGCAGGCCTTGACGAAGAAGGACATGAAGCCGAGCCGCACGCCGTGGCGCGTCTCAAACGCCTCGCGGTAGCGCCGGCGCAGCGCCACCACGCCGCTCATGTCCGCCTCGTTGAAGGTGGTGAGCATGGCGGCGGTGTTCTGGGCGTCCTTGAGCCGCTCGGCGATGCGCCGGCGCAGGCGCGACATCCGCACCCGCTCCTCGCGCGGATGGTCCGGGCGCGGCGCCCGCAGCGCAGCCGGAGCGGCAGGCGCGGGAGCCGCAGCAGGCGCCGGCGCGGCGGCGGCCTCGAGATGGGCCAGCACGTCGCCCTTGGTGATCCGCCCGTCCTTGCCGGTGCCGGCGACGGCCTCGGGCGCAAGCGCGTTGTCGGCCAGCAGCTTGCGCGCCGCCGGCGATAGCGGCGGGGCGTCGGCGGCAGCCGGGGCCGGCTCCCCGGCCTTCGGCGCGGGAGCGGCCTTCGCAGGCGCGGCGCCCGCCGCCATCCGGCCCAGCACGGCGCCCACTTCCACTTCCTCGCCCTCGCCGGCCAGGATCTCTTCCAGCACGCCGCTCCGGGGCGCCGGCACCTCGACCGTGACCTTGTCGGTTTCGAGTTCGACCAGCGGCTCGTCCGCCTCCACCGCGTCGCCGGGCGCCTTCATCCAGCGGGCGACCGTCGCCTCGCTGATGCTCTCGCCGAGCTGCGGCACCTGGATCTCGATCGCCATCGCCTGGTCTCTCCTCCGGTCAGCCCGCGCCAAGCGCTTCGGCGACCAGCGCCTTCTGCTCGAAATTATGCCGCGTCAGCAGCCCGGTCGCCGGCGACGCCGCTGCCGGCCTGCCGACATAACGGGGGCGGCGCGCGCGCGCCCCCATATCCTCCAGCACCGCCTCGATGCGCCGGTCCACGAAGGTCCAGGCCCCCATGTTCTCCGGCTCTTCCTGGCACCAGACGATCTCGGCCTCCGGATAGCGGGCGAGCTCCTCGGCGAGCGTGCCCTCGGGGAAGGGATAGAGCTGCTCGACGCGCAGCAGCGCCACATCGCGGACACCCTCCTCCCGGCGCTGCTGCAGCAGGTCGTAATAGACCTTGCCGGAGCAGAGCACCACACGGCGGACCGCCTCGCCTCCGGCGATCTCGTCGACTTCCGGATTGACCCGGTGG
This sequence comes from Alphaproteobacteria bacterium, assembly GCA_022826185.1. Lineage (GTDB taxonomy): Bacteria > Pseudomonadota > Alphaproteobacteria > Bin95 > Bin95 > Bin95. The sequence continues at coordinate 8,100 of JAJDVH010000042.1, read as the reverse complement.
AACGAACTGCCGTCGCCAAGCTCGTCAAGGTCGGAAACGCAAAGCCTGTGCCGCAGGAGCGATTTCGGCGTCATCACGATCAGCGGCTTGCGGAACTCCCGCCTCACCTGCCGGCGCAGCGCGTGGAAATAGTTGGCCGGCGTGGTCGGGTAGATGACCTGCATGTTGTCTTCCGCGCAAAGCTGGAGATAGCGCTCCAGCCGCGCCGAGGAATGCTCCGGCCCCTGGCCCTCATAGCCGTGCGGCAGCAGCATGACCAGGCCGGACATGCGCAGCCATTTCGACTCGCCGGACGAGATGAACTGGTCCATCACCACCTGCGCGCCGTTGGCGAAATCGCCGAATTGCGCCTCCCACATCACCAGCGCATGCGGCTCGCTCTGGGAATAGCCGTATTCGAAGCCCAGCACGGATGCTTCGGCGAGCGGGCTGTCGATGACTTCAACCCTTCCCTGGTCCGGCCCGATATGCTGGAGAGGGATGTATCTGCTCTCGTCCACCTGGTCGCGCAGCACGGCATGGCGCTGCGAGAAGGTGCCGCGTCCGCAGTCCTGGCCCGAGAGGCGCACCGGAATGCCTTCCTCCGCGAGCGTGCCGAAGGCCAGCGCCTCCGCCGTCGCCCAGTCGAGTCCCTTGCCGGTTTCGAAGACTTTCGCCCGCTGCCGGAACTGGCGCGCAATCTTGGGGTTGAGGTTGAAGCCATCCGGCACCGCCGTAAGCCGTTCGCCGACCGCCTTCAGCCGGTCCAGCGGAACGGCGGTCGATCCGCGCCGGTCGCCCTCGCGCGCGACCTCGATGCCGCTCCAGGCTCCTTCCAGCCAATCGGCCTTGTTGGGCTTGTAGCTGTTCGCGGCTTCGAAGTCGCGGTCCAGCTTGGCGCGGAAGTCCTCGACGATGCCGTCGGCCCCCTCCCGCGAAATGAGGCCCTCCGCAACCAGCCGGTCGGCATAGACGGCGCGTGTGGTCGCGTGCTTGTCGATCGCGTCGTACATGATCGGCTGGGTAAAGGCCGGTTCGTCCGCCTCGTTGTGGCCCTGGCGGCGGTAGCAATACATGTCGATGACGACATCGCGCTTGAAGCGGAAGCGGAACTCGGTGGCGATGCGCGCCACATGCACCACCGCCTCGGGATCGTCGCCGTTCACATGGAAGACGGGCGCCTGGACGATCTGCGCCATGCCGGAGCAATAGGGGCTGGAGCGCGAGTCCGTCGGCGAGGTGGTGAAGCCGATCTGGTTGTTGATGACCACATGGATGGTGCCGCCGACCTTGTAGCCCTTGAGCTCGGAGAGCTCGAAGGTCTCCGCCACGAGGCCCTGCCCGATGAAGGCGGCGTCGCCATGCAGCAGGATCGGCATGACCTTGTCGCGCTCATCGTCGCCGCGCTGCTCCTGCTTGGCCCGCGCCCGCCCGATGACGACCGGGTTGACGATCTCCAGATGGCTCGGATTCGGGCACAGCGAAAGATGGATGACATTGCCGTCGAACTCGCGGTCCGACGAGGTGCCGAGATGGTATTTCACATCGCCCGAGCCCTGCACATCCTCGGGGTTCGCCGGCTGGCCCTGGAACTCGGAGAAGATCGCCTGGAACGGCTTGCCCATGAAGTTGGCGAGCACGTTCAGCCGCCCCCGGTGCGCCATGCCGATCACCGCTTCTTCCAGGCCCATCTCGCCGCCGCGCTTGATGATCTGCTCAAGGGCCGGGATCAGCGCCTCGCCGCCTTCCAGCCCGAAGCGCTTGGTGCCGATATATTTGCGGTCGAGGAAATGCTCGAAGACCTCGGCCTCCGTCAGCCGCTCCAGAATGGCGCGGCGGCCGCGTTCGGTGAATTCGGTGCGGTTGAGCGGCCGCTCGATGCGCTTCTGGATCCAGGCCTTCTGGTCCGGGTCCTGGATATGCATGAACTCGACGCCGATGCTTGAACTGTAGATGTCATGCAGGGCCGCCTCGATTTCGCGCATGGTGGCATGTTCGCGGCCGAGCACGCCGTCGATGAAGATCGGGCGGTCCCAGTCGCCCTCGCCGAAACCGTAGGTCGCGGGGTCGAGTTCGGGATGGTGCTCGGGCTCGTGCAGGCCGAGCGGATCCAGCCTGGCATAGAGATGGCCGCGCACCCGGTAGGCGCGGATCAGCATCAGCGCGCGGATCGAATCCAGGGTGGCCTGCCTGCCGCCTTCCTCCGGTTCCCGGATCTGTCCATTGCGCCCGGGGGCCGCATCGTGGCCGTTGCCGATCACTTGCGGGCGCATCCGGCCCCAGGCGGCGGGCGCGGGGGGGTCGTCCAGCCGGCCGTTCGATTTCAGCTCCGCGAAGAAACCCGTCCAGCTTTCGTCAACCGATCCCGGGTCGCGCAAATATTGTTCGTACAGTTCCGCGATGAAGACGGCATTGCCGCCATGCAGGAAATCGTCCGCCTCGGAAGATACCGCCATGTCCTCGTTACCTCCTTCCCGCCTTCCGGCCGGCGCGTCAGCGGCCCAGCGCTTCGACCATGGCCTCGCCCAGCCCGGCCGGAGACCGGCTGACCACAATACCTGCCTGCTCGAAGGCGTCGATCTTGTTGGCCGCGGTGCCCTTGCCGCCCGAAACGATGGCCCCGGCATGGCCCATGCGCTTGCCCGGCGGCGCCGAGGCCCCGGCGATGAAGCCGACGGCCGGCTTGCGCTCCGGCAGGCCGGCGTAGAACGCGGCCGCATCTTCCTCCGCGCTGCCGCCTATCTCCCCGATGATGACGATGCCCTCCGTTTCCGGGTCGTCATGGAAGAGCCTCAGGCAATCGATGAAGTCCGTGCCGTTCACCGGGTCGCCGCCTATGCCGATGCAGGTGGACTGTCCGAGACCGGCGGCGGTGGTCTGCGCGACGGCCTCATAGGTCAGCGTGCCCGAGCGCGACACGATGCCGACGCGGCCCCGCCGGTGGATATGGCCCGGCATGATGCCGATCTTGCACGCATCGGGCGTGATGGCGCCCGGGCAATTCGGCCCGATCAGCCGTGAGCCGGAACCCGCCAGGGCCCGCTTGACGCGCACCATGTCGAGCACCGGCACGCCTTCGGTGATGCACACGATGAGCGGGATTTCCGCGGCCGCCGCCTCCAGCATGGCGTCGGCCGCGAAAGGCGGCGGCACGTAGATGACCGTCGCATCGGCCCCGGTCTCGGCCTTCGCCTCGGCAACCGTGTCGAACACCGGCAGCCCCAGATGGCGCCGGCCGCCCTTGCCCGGCGCGACCCCGCCCACCATGCGCGTCCCGTAGTCGATGGCCTGCTGCGAATGGAAGGTGCCCTGCCTGCCGGTGATGCCCTGGCAGATGACGCGGGTGTTCTCGTCGATCAGCACCGCCATGGCGTCAGCCTTCCCCGACCGCCGCCACGACCTTGGCCGCCGCGTCGCCCAGATCGTCGGCGGCGGTGATCGGCAGCCCGGAGCGCGCGAGGATGCGCTTGCCCTGCTCGACATTCGTGCCTTCGAGGCGCACGACCAGCGGCACGTCGAGGCTGACCTCGCGGGCGGCTTCCACGACGCCGTCCGCAATCACGTCGCACTGCATGATGCCGCCGAAGATATTGACCAGGATCGCTTCGACATTGGGATCGGACAGGATGATCTTGAAGGCGCTGATGACGCGCTCCTTGTCCGCGCCGCCGCCGACATCGAGGAAGTTGGCGGGCTCCGCCCCCTGCAGCTTGATGATGTCCATCGTCGCCATGGCAAGGCCGGCGCCGTTCACCATGCAGCCGATATTGCCGTCGAGCTTGACATAGCTGAAGCCGAGCGCCTCCGCCTGCCGCTCCACCGGCGTTTCCTCGTCCTCGTCGCGCAATTCGTCCACGCCGGGCTGGCGGAAGAGCGCATTGTCGTCGAAGCTCATCTTCGCATCGAGCGCAAGCAGCCCGCCGCTTCCGGTCACGACGAGCGGATTGATCTCGATGAGCCCGGCGTCGAGCTCCGTGAACGCCCTGTAGAGATTGGCGAGCAGCCCCGCCGCCCCGCGGACCTCCGCCGCCCCGAGCCCGAAGGCCGATGCAAGGCGGCGGCCGTGATGCGGCTGCACGCCCGTCGCGGGGTCGATCGAAAAGGTGACGATCTTCTCCGGCGTCGCCTCGGCCACCTCCTCGATATTCATGCCGCCCTCGGTGGAGGCAACGACCGTGATGCGGCCGCCGGTCCGGTCCACGAGCATCGAGAAGTAGAGTTCGCGGGCGATGTCGCAACCTTCCTCGACATAGATGCGCTTGACCGTCTGCCCCTCGGCCCCGGTCTGGTGGGTGACGAGCGTGCTGCCCAGCAGTCCTTCCGCGGCCTCGCGCACCTCCGCAACCGAGCGCACCAGCTTCACGCCGCCGGCCTTGCCCCGGCCTCCGGCGTGAATCTGCGCCTTGACCACCCATACCGGGCCGCCGAGCTTCTCCGCGCCTTCGACGGCCTCATCCACGGTGTAGGCCACGTGGCCGCGCGGAACCGGCACGTCGAAACGCGCCAGCACGCCCTTGGCCTGGTATTCGTGAATATTCATCCGGCGCTGCGCCGCGCGCACGCTGTCGCCATGCGGCCCGCTCCGTCATCTCTTCCGGCCGCCGGGGCGATCGCCCCCATCGGGGAAACCGGACCCCTCATGCGCGCTAGTCCGCCGCCTGGGCGCGCATCCGCTCCGCGACCTCTACCAGCTCGCGCACCGCCGCCACGGATTTGTCGAAGGCGGACCTGTCGGACCCGGAAAGGCGTATCTCCACGACACGTTCCACGCCGCCTGCGCCGATAACCGCCGGCACGCCCACATACAGGCCGTTCACGCCGTATTCGCCGTCGAGCCAGGCCGCGCAGGGCAGCACGCGCTTCTTGTCCTTGAGATAGCTCTCGGCCATCTGGATGGCTGCCGAGGCCGGCGCATAGAAGGCCGAGCCGGTCTTGAGAAGATTGACGATCTCGGCACCGCCGTCGCGGGTGCGCTGAACGATGTCCGCAACCCGTTGCTCGGTCGTCCAGCCCATCTCGACAAGGTCCGGCACCGGGATGCCGGCGACCGCGGAATAGTTGACCAGCGGCACCATGCTGTCCCCGTGGCCGCCCAGCACGAACGCCGTCACGTCCTCCACCGAGACCTGGAACTCCTCCGCCAGGAAGTAGCGGAAGCGCGCCGTGTCCAGCACGCCCGCCATGCCGACGACCTTGTTGGGCGCAAATCCGGTCACGCCCTGCAGGACCGCCACCATCGCATCGAGCGGGTTGGTAATGCAGATCACGAAAGCGTCCGGGCAGTTGCGTTTCAGGCCGTCGCCGACCGCGCCCATCACCTTCGTGTTGATCCCGACCAGGTCGTCCCGGCTCATGCCGGGCTTGCGCGGCACGCCGGCGGTGACGATGACGACATCGCAGCCCTCGAGCGCCTCATAGCCGCTGGCGCCGGAAATCCGGGCGTCGAAGCCCTCTATCGGCGAACTCTGGACAAGGTCGAGCGCCTTGCCGCCGGGCATGCCCTCGACGATGTCGAACAGCACGACATCGCCCAATTCCTTGAGGCCGGCCAAGTGGGCGAGCGTGCCCCCGATATTGCCCGCGCCGACCAGCCCGATCCTGTTACGCGCCATCCAAATCACCCCAATCGCCGCGACGCCGCTGCGGACGGCAAACTACTGGCTTTCGTCGCCTCCGACAAGCGGCTCGCCAGCGGACGCATCGCCCGACCAGGGGTCCATTTCATAGGCGGCGGGCGAGGTGCGCGGCAGCACCACGAAGGCGCCCTTGTCGGCCTCATCGACATCCGCCCGGCGGGTGCGCCGGTAGAGCGCGAACACGCCGAGCCCGGCGGCGATGCAGGCCACGCTGTCGAACAGCGCCCCGGGACCGGCAAGGTCCATGGCAAGCGCCGCGACCGGCGGCCCCGCAACCGCGCCTGCGCCGAAGGCGATCAGCAGCCCGGCCGCCGCCGGCACGCTGTCCTCGGGCGGCAGATGGTCGTTGGTATGGGCCGCCGCGAGCGGATAGGCGGCGAAGACAAGGCCGCCGAATACGGCCCCGAAGACCATCAGCACCTCGAGCGAACCGTCGCCGATGACCCGGAACAGCAGCGCGGCCGCAAGCGCCGCGAAGCAGATGCCCGCCAGCACCAGACGCCGCTCGATGCGGTCCGAGAGCCGGCCGATGGGGAAGGAGAGCGCGAACCCGCCGCCGATCAGGGCCAGCCAGAACGCCGCCGCGCCGGAAACGCCGTGGCCGGCGGAGACCGCATAGACCGAGCTGAGGCCCACCAGGGGCGCAATCATCGCCCCGGCGAGCACGGCGCCCGCAATCCCGAGCGGCGAGATGCGCAAGAGGTCCCGGAAGCGCAGCCGCGAGGGCTGGGCGACGCCGGGCTGCGCCCGGTTCGAGAGCGACATCGGAAGCAGCGACAGGCTCATCAGTATCGAAGCGATGCTGAACAGCGCGAACCCCTCCGGCTCCTCGATCGTCATCAGCAGCGGCCCGACGCTGAGCGCCGCATAGCACACCGCCATGTAGGTCGAGAGCGCTGAGCCCCGCCTGGCGTTGCCGGAGACGTGGTTGAGCCAGCTCTCCATCGCCAGCAGCACGCCCGCCATCGCGAAGCCGTTGGCGAACCGCACCGCGGACCACACGAACGGCCCGCCGGCCAGCGCATAGATCAGCGCCGCCGCCGAGAGCACCGTCGCAAAGCTGGCGAAGGCGCGAATGTGGCCGACGCGGTTGATGACGCCGCCGGACAGGCTGGACCCGGCAAGCTGCCCGGCGAAGTAGGCCGTGGTCACCAGCCCGGTCACGGACGCGGCGAAGCCGGCGCCCTCCAGCCGCACGCCGATGAGGGTGGCAAGCAGCCCGTTGCCCAATTGCAGCAACGCCGCCGCCGCCAGAATCGGCAGGATAGGCCCCAGATAAGCGGGCATGAGGGCACCTCGCGGGGAGGACGGCGACAGGGCGCGCGCGGTTCAGGCAGCCAGGTGGCGGCGCGCGATATAGTCCTCCGCCTGCATCTCGATCAAGCGCGATGTGGTGCGGCGAAATATGTCGGCCCCGAGGCCCTGCGGATAGAGCTTGTCGGGGCCGGCCGCGGCCGACAGCACGAGGTTGCAGCGCGCTTCGTAAAGCGCGTCGATCAGGTTGATGAAACGGCGCGCCTCGTTGCGGTCTTCCGGGCGCATCGCCGGCACGCCGGCGAGGATGAATGTGTGGAACCGCGCGGCCAGGGCCAGATAGTCGCCCGCCCCCAGGGGTTGGCGGCAAAGCTCGTCGAAGTGGAAGCGCGCCACGCCGCGCGCGGCTTCCGGCACGGCGATCTCGCGCCCGCGGACCGAGACCGTTTCCGCCGCGCCCCGGTCGAGATCCGTCAGGTCGCGAAAGGCCCGGTCGAGTTCCGCCTTGGCGGCGTCATCGAGGGGCGCGTGATAGACCCGGCGCCCTTTCAGCCGCGCCAGCCTGTGGTCATCGCCGCCGGCCAGTTCGAGCACATGCAGGCGCTGCAGCAATATGTCGATGAAGGGCAGGAACCGCTCGCGCTGCAGGCCGTTGCGGTAGAGGTCCGCCGGCGCAGTATTGGAGGTCGCAACCACCGTGACCCCCCGCGCCAGCAGCGCCTCGAACAGACGCCCGAGGATCATCGCATCGGCGATATTGTCCACCTGGAACTCGTCGAAGCACAGCAGGGCCGCTTCTTCCGCGACGGCCGCGGCGAGGCCCGGAATCGGGTCGCCGGCGCGCTTCCGCATCCGGTGGGCGCGGTCATGCACTTCGGTCATGAAGGCGTGGAAATGCACCCGGCGCTTGGCCGCGACCGGCGCGGTCTCGAAGAAGAGGTCCATCAGCATGGACTTGCCGCGCCCGACCGCCCCGTGGATGTAGATGCCCTTCGGCGCCTCCGCCGCCGGCTCGCTCCGGCGCGCGAGGCCGAGCCGGGCCAGAAGCCCGCCCGTCCTCCCGGCGGCGGCGAAGGCCCCCAGAGCATCGTGCAGGTCCTGGAGCGCCCGCGCGCAGATTTCCTGGTCGGGGTCGCCGCTCAGCGCCTTCGCCGCCACCTGCGCGCGCCACGCCGCCAGCGGTCCTGCGGTGGACTCGGACACGGGCTTTCCCGTCAAGCGAAGGCGCGTT
>JAJDVH010000092.1 GCA_022826185.1 Alphaproteobacteria bacterium | reverse complement strand
GCCGGGGCGACGGTGGAGGCGGCTCCGCCATCGGTTCCCATCAACGACCGCCGGTATAATCCCCTTCATTTTCATTTTTTGTTCCCGGACGGGCTTGACATTTGGCGGTATGGTGTATGATGAAAGTAGAGAGAGGCGGCTTCCGGGGCCGCCTTTCGGCGTTTCTGCGGAAAGCGACCGGCTGGGGGCCGAAAAAGCTCCCGGCGTGAGCAAGCGCGAGAGGTGCGTGCGCCGTCTCGCGCGCGCAATCAGGCGCGCGAACCGCGCCGGCGCCGACACCCGCCCGCGCCCGCACGCGAAACGCGCGCAAAACAGGGACGCCCTGTCCCGCCCTTTGCCCGAAAGGAGGCATGCATGACCGAAACCGACCCTTGCCCCCAACTGGCGGCGATGCTGGCCGCAAGGCTCGCGCCCGCCGCGGGAGCCCCGGCCGCACAGCCCGGCGGAGACGGCCCCGCATGACAAAACATGACATTTCGGGAGGGCCGCATGGCGGAACATGACAAAACATGACATCCCGCAGGGGGCTCCGCCGCCGTCCCGGCCCCGGCGGAGTGCGCCGCAGGCGGGTCGTCAGACATGCCGCGGTATCAGGCGCTAATGCGTGCAGCGGGCGTGGCGCTCGATGTGGTAGTCCTCGCGGGAGAGGGCGACGGAGAAGCGTCTCACCGGGCCTTCGAGGCTCTCCGCGACCGCGCGCGCGCCGGCCGTGGCGACCGCGAGCCGCTCGGCCGCGGCCGCCGCATCGCGGGCGAGCTTCGCCTCGTCCACCGTCACCATGCGCCGGCCTTCCATCACCATGCGCCCGCCGATCATCACCGACTCGACGCCGGTGCCGTCCTCGCCGTGGACGATCTGGTTCACCGGGTCGTTGAGCGGGACATAGTTGATCTGCCCGAGGTCGAGGAAGACGATATCGGCCTTGCGCCCGGGCTCGACGGCGCCCAGCGCATCGCCGAAGCCCAGCACGCCGGCGCTTCCCTTCGTCGCGAGCGTCAGCACCTCGTCCGTGGACAGCCACCGCTCGGGGTCCAGTTCCTGCACCCGCGAGACCATCGAGGCCACCCGCATCGCCTCGAACATGTTGAGATTGTCGGAGCAGGTGCAGGCGTCGGTGCCGATGCCGACCCGCACACCGGCGTCGAGCAGCGCGCGGGCCGCCGCAAGGCCGCTGCCGAGGCGCGCATTGGAGCCCGGATTGTGGGCGACGGCGCCGCCGGCGTCGCCGATCCGGCGCATGTCGTCGCCGTCCAGCCACACGGCGTGCGCGGCCGTGAAGCCGGGGCCGAGCACGCCCAGCCGGTCGAGATAGGCGGTCTGGGTCATGCCGTAGAGGCGCATTCCGGCATGGGCCTGCACCTTCGACTCGCCCAGATGGGTGTGGAACCCGACGCCGTGCTCCGCCGCCGCCTCGTTCGCGGCTTTCAGGAACGCCTCGCTGCAATGGTGGGGGATCGTCGGGGCGAGCGCCAGCCGGACCCTGTCGCGGCTGAACGGCCATGACCGGAGCGCGCCCTCCCATGCCGCGAGGCTCGCCTGGAACGGCTCGACCGCCACCGCCTCCGCATCCCGCCTCAGCGGGTCGGGCAGGGCGTCCAGCAGGCCCGGCACCGCCTGGTAGAAGGTGCGGTCGGCCATCATCGGGGCGACCACGGCGCGCATCCCGACATCGGCATAGGCGCGGCCGATGGCCTCCAGCCCGTCGATCGTGGGCACGGGGAACTCGAAATTCAGGTCGTAGGCGGCGGTGCAGCCCTTGCGCACCATTTCCACCGCGCCGATCAGCGTCGAGAGATACTTGTCCTCGAGCGTGCGGCCGCCCGTGATCCACGGCGCCGCGTTCAGCAGCAGCTCCAGGTTCCAGCGGTCGCCGAAGCTCTTGGCGAGATTGTTGTGGCCGTGGGTGTGCGCGTTCACCAGCCCCGGCATCAGCAGCCGGCCGGTCGCGTCGCGGGTTGCAGCGCCCTCGGGAGCGGCCATGCCCGGCGGCCCGACCGTATGGACCGTGTCGCCCTCGACGAGGATGTCTGCGGGCTCCGCAGAGTGGCGGTCGATGTCGAGCAGCCGCCCGCCGCGAATGATCGTGTGCATGGGTCCCGTACTCCTCGCTGCGGGTCGCGCGCCGCCGGCCCGCAGCGGGCTCAGGCGACGGCGTAGTCTCTCAGGACCTCCGGGTCCGGGTCGGCCCCGAGGCCCGGGCCGTCCGGCACGGCGATGCGGCCCGCCTCGACCTTGCAGAGGTCGCCGAAGATTTCCGCCTCATGCACGCCGAAGAAGCGCTCCACCGGCTCCTCATTGTCCGCCGTGGCGAGCAGGTGCAGGGTCGCGAGGAAGCCCGGCCCGAAATAGGGCGAGTGCGGCACATAGCGGACATTGTGCAGGTTGCAGAGCGCCTCGACCTTGCGCATCTCGGTCACGCCGCCGACCTTCGTCACGCTCGGCTGGGCGACGTCCACCGCCTCGGCCTGGAGCATCGCCTGGAATTGCCATGCGGTGCAGAGGTTCTCGCCGGCCGCGATGCCCATGTCGAACAGGCCCCGCAGTTCGGCGAGGCCGGCGAAGTTCTCCGGCGGCCACATCGGCTCTTCCAGCCAGTGCACGCCGTGCGGCTCGAAACTCTCCGCCTTCGCCAGAGCCTCCGCCAGGGTCCACGGGCAGTTGGTGTCGACCATCAGCTTCGCCTCGGCCGGGATGGCCGCGCGGGCGGCCGCCACGGCCGGCTCCATGCGCTCGTGAAGCTTGATCCACCCATAGCCCTGCGAAGCGGCGTCGGCGCAGCGTTCGCCCACAAGCTCCGGTTCGAAATAGCGCAACAGGCTGGCATAGGCTTCCAGCGACATGCGCTGCGCGCCGCCGAGAAGGCGGTGCAGGGGCATGCCCGCCGCCTTGCCGGCAATGTCCCAGAGCGCGATGTCCAGCCCGGAAAGCGCGTAGATCGTCTGCCCGTAGCGCCCGAAAATGTGCAGCACCTTCTGGAGCTCGGCGTGAAGCGCGGCGATGTCGCCGGCGTCCCGGCCGATGACGAGCGGCGCGATCATCGTTTCCAGCGCCGCCCGCGTCGAAGGGATCGCGTTGAACCCGAACGCTTCTCCCCAGCCCACATGGCCCTCGTCCGTCTCGACCCTGACCAGCAGCGTGTCGAGATTGCGCCATTCCGTGCCGCCGAAGCCCGTCGGCGGTCCGCCATGGTCGAACGGGATCGACAGGGTGACGGTTTCGACCTTCGCGATCTTCACGGATTCGCCTCCCTGTCAGCCTCGATCCAGGCGTCCAGCATCTTCTCGATCCCGGCCTGCGGAAGCCCGTCGCCGATGAAGACGATCCGGCTGGTGCGGTCGTCCGAAGGCCAGGCGTCCAGGATCGCCGGCGGATGGAACATGTGCTGCACGCCGTGCACGGCCACCGGCGTCTCGAGCCCGGTGACGTTCAGGATTCCCTTGAGACGGAGCAGCGACTCGCCGTGGGAGGTCAGCAGCGCTTCCAGGAATTCGACCCAGCAGTTCCACGAGCACGCGCCCTCCCGGCGCACGCAGAAGGAGGTAAACCGCTCATCGTGGCGGTGGCCGCCATGATCGTGGTCATGGTCGTGGTGGTCGTGATCGTGGCCGTCGTGTTCATGCGCCTCGAAAGCCTGTTCCCGGAGCCAGTTGCGGACATCCGCGGTCTTGGTCCCGGGGTCGTAGAGGCCGGCGCCGAACAGGCGGCCGGGGTCGATCTCGCCGTGGACGGCGCGGTATCTGGGCGCGCTCGGATTGATTCCGGAAAGACGCCCCTCAAGCGCAGCCAGGGGCTCTTCCCCGGCGAGGTCGGTCTTGGTCAGCAGCAGCCGGTCGGCCATGGCCGCCTGCTTCAGCGATTCCTCATGCCGGTCGAGCTGGCCGCCGCCATGCACGCCGTCCACCGTGGCGATCACGCTGTCGAGCCGGAAACAGGTCGCCACCAAGGGGTCGGCCATGAGCGTGTGCAGCACCGGGGCCGGGTCGGCGAGCCCCGTGGTCTCGATCACGACCCGGTCGAACGCCGGGATTTCCTCGCGCGCGCGCCGGACGAACAGGTCCCGCAGGGTCTCCGCAAGTTCGCCCCGGATCGAGCAGCAGATGCAGCCCGAGTCCATCACCATGATGTTCTCGTCGCTCGACGCCGCCACCAGCTCGTGGTCCAGCCCGACTTCGCCGAATTCGTTGATGACGACGGCGGTCTTTTCCATCCCCGGCTGGCGGATCAGGCGCGAGAGAAGGGTGGTCTTGCCGCTGCCGAGAAACCCGGTGATGACGCTGACCGGCAGCGGCTCGTTTTCGCCGTTCACCGAAAGGCCTTGAAGGTTATCAGCGTGAAAGTATCGGTCACGCCGGGCAGGGTCTGCAGGCGCTCGGTGACGAAATGGCCGGGATCGTCGCCGTCCTCCAGGTAGCATTTGACCAGCAGGTCGTACTGCCCCGAGGTGGAGTAGATTTCGGACGCCTGCTGCACCTCCTGCGCCAGCCTGTCGGCGACTTCGTAAGCCTTGCCGAGAGAGCATTTCACCATGACGAAGATCGGTCTCATCCTGGCCTCCCGGCCTGTACGGGCGCCTTATGCCGACTGCGCGTCCGGGTTGGCGCGCAACAGGAACGCGGGAATGTGTTCGCCGAACGCGGTGTCCTGGCGGGGCGGTTCGGCCGCCGGCGCCGCCCGGCGGCTGCGTTCCTGCCCGGTTCGTGCCGGGGTTCGCCGGCGCGTCGTTTCCTTCGCTGCCGGTTCGCGTTCGGGCGGCGAAGACCTGCGGCGCCGCCGCCTCGGTTCGTCGTCCCAGTTGGCTGCTTCGACCGTCTCCAGCGCGCGCCTTGGCACATCGCGGCCGATCAGCTTCTCGATCTTCCGGGTGTGCAGCGCGTCTTCGGGTTCGGCGATGGTTATCGCCGTGCCCGCGCGTCCGGCCCGCCCGGTGCGCCCGATACGGTGCACATAGTCTTCTGCGTGGATCGGCACATCGAAATTGAGGACGTGGCTCACTCGCGGAATGTCGAGTCCGCGCGCGGCGACATCGGAGGCGACCAGAAGCCGGAGCTCGCCCGAACGGAAACGGTCGAGCGTGTCGGTGCGCCGGAATTGCGGCATGTCGCCATGCAGGGCGGACGCTTCGAAACCGTGTTTCGTCAGCGATTTGACGAGAATATCGACGTCGCGCTTGCGATTGCAGAAGATCAGCCCGTTCTCGATGTCCTCTATGCGCAGAATCTCCCGAAGCGCCGCCCGTTTGTCGTCGCGGTGAACGAGCGCCAATTGCTGGTCCACGGTCTCTGCCGGAGACGCTGGCGGGGTGACCGCGATTTCCTTCGGCTCGGTCAGGAAACCGTCCGCCAGCTTGCGGATCTCGGGCGGCATGGTGGCCGAGAAAAAGAGCGTTTGCCGCTTGCGCGGCAACAGGCCCACAATGCGTTCGATATCCGGGATGAACCCCATATCGAGCATGCGGTCGGCTTCGTCGATGACGAGCACCTTGACGTCGCTCAGCAGAATGCGGCCGCGCTCGAACAGGTCGATCAGCCGGCCGGGCGTGGCGATCAGCACATCGACGCCGCGCCCCAGCGCCTTTTCCTGGTCGACGAAGCTCTCGCCGCCGATCAGCAGCGCTGTCGTAAGCCGGCTGTATTTGCCGTAGCGCTCGAAATTCTCGCTCACCTGCGCGGCGAGTTCGCGCGTCGGCTCCAGGATCAGCGACCGCGGCATCCGCGCCCGCGCCCGCCCGGTGGCGAGCATGTCGATCATCGGCAGGGTGAAGCCCGCGGTCTTGCCCGTGCCCGTCTGTGCGCAACCCAGAACATCGCGCCCCATGAGCACGACGGGGATTGCCTGTTCCTGAATCGGTGTCGGCTCGGTATAGCCGGAGTCCTCGACCGCTTTGAGCGTGTCTTCGCTCAACCCAAGATTTCGGAAAGCCATGCGTTGTGTCGAACTGTCTCTCATCAATAGCAACTGGAAAATGCTCTTAGGGCTGCGGCGGCCAATGTCAAGGATTTCTGTCGGTTTCCGGCCCGTTCCATACGGATTCGGCAAAGGCGGAATGCCGCAGAAACGGCCGCCTAGACGATTCGGTTGGACGGATTGCGGCCTGCAAAAAGCGCCTCCAGGCCGGTAATCACATGTTCGGCCATCGCCAGCCGCGTCTCCATCGTCGAACTGCCTATATGCGGTTGCACATAGATCCGGTCGAGACGCCGGTAAGCGGGGTGAATGTCCGGCTCGCCGTCGAACACATCCAGCCCGGCGCCGGCAAGATGGCCGCTCTCCACCGCCTGCGTCAGCGCATCGTCATCGACCAGGCTGCCGCGGGCGATATTCACCACGAGGGCCCCTTCCGGCAGTTGCGCGATGCGCTCGGCGTTCAGCCAGCGGCGCGTTTCGGGCGACGCGGGGGCGGCGATGACCAGAATGTCGGTGCGCGCGAGGAACGCGCCGGCGTCGGCGAAGAACAGGCCGGCATCCGGCTCCAGCGGCCGGCGGTTGTGGTAGCCGATTTCCATCGAAAAGGAACGCGCCCGCCTGGCGATCTCGCGGCCGATTCGCCCCAGGCCGAAAATGCCGAGCCGCTTGCCGGTTACCTCGGTGCCGATCAATTGGCGCGGACCCCAGCCCTTCCACCTGCCCTCGACGATCAACGCCTGTCCCTCGCGCGCCCGGCGCGCGGCGCCCAGCATCAGCAGCATGGCGTTGTCGGCGACCGACGCGCTGAGCACGTCCGGCGTATAGACGACGGGAATTCCGCGCGCTTCCAAGGCCTTGAGGTCCAGATGTTCATAGCCGACTGAATAGGTCGCCAGCGCCTGGAGAGAGGCGGGGAGATCGGCAACCGCCGCCGCATCGAGCCGCTCGGTCGTGTTGATGACCAGCGCATCCATGCCGTTGCATGCAGCGACCACGTCGGCGGGCGACAAGGCGCGGTCATCGACATTCCAGCTTGTGTCGAACGACCGGGCGAACCGGGCTTCCACGGGTTCCGGCAGCCGCCGCGTGACGAAGATGCGCTTCATCGCCTGCTCCTTTACCGAAAGCGGCCCCGCCGCAGGGTCAGGCGCCCAGGACCTCGCCGGATTTCAGCCCGGCCTCGGCAGCCGTAATCTTGCCGGCGCCGTCCGGGCGGACCCGGAGCGCCCGAACGGCCCCGCCGGAGGCCGCGATGAGGGCGCCGTTTTCGTCCACCGACAGGACCGTTCCGGGCTCTGCGTCCGCAGGCCCTTCGGCGAGCCGCGCGTCGAATATCTGGAGCTTGGCGCCCGAGCGCATCGTCCAGGCGCCCGGCTGGGGATTGCAGCCGCGTATCAGGTTGTAGATGTCGCCTGCCGGGCGCGACCAGTCGATTCCGGCGTCGTCGGCCGTGCACCAGCTTTCGTAAGTCGCCTGCGCTTCGTCCTGCGCGAGTCGCGGCGCCTTGCCGTCGCGGACGAGATCGACGGCTTCCAGCATCGCATCGACGCCCATCGGGAACAGGCGATCGAAATAGATGCTGCCCAGCGTGTCGTCGGGGCCGATGGGGGTCTTCTTCCGGAGCAGGATCGGGCCGGTGTCGAGGCCGTCATCGGGCCAGAAGATCGTGAGGCCGGTTTCCGTGCGGCCCTGGATGATCGGCCAGTTGATCGAACTCGGGCCGCGATGCAGCGGTAGCAGGGAAGGGTGGTACTGGATGGTGCCGAGCGCCGGCAGGTCGAGGAAGGAAGACGGCACGATCTTGGTGACATAGGCCATGACGCAGAGGTCGGGCTTCAACGCCGCAAACTCCTCATGGACCGCCGGGTCCCGGAAACTCTTCGGCTGGAAGACGGGCAGGTCCAGCTCGCCGGCGGCGGCCTTCAACGGGTCCGGCCGGTCGGGCCTTGCGTCGGGCGCGCAATAGACTGCGACAAGCTCGTCGCCGCGCGCCGCCAGCGCATCGAGAACCGCCTTGCCGAAGGCCTGCTGGCCGTTGACGACGATACGCATGAAGTCCCCCTCCTCGCTCCGGGCAGCGGCAGTCTATAACACGCTTGACCGCCTGCGGGGGGCCGCGTAGCAGGCTGGACGCATGATCGCCTTCACCCTCCGGCGCCTGATGCAGTCCGTCGTCGTGATTGTATTCGTGGCGCTGATCGCCTTTTCCATGTTCCGGTTCGTCGGCGACCCGGTGCACCAGATGGTCGGCATCGAGACGACGCTCGAGCAGCGCGAGGCCCTGCGGGAGCGCCTCGGCCTGAACGACCCCTTCCACGAGCAGTTCGCGCGCTATATCGCCAATGCGGCGCAGCTCGATTTCGGCATCTCCTACCAGCACAAGAAGCCGGTCACGGACATGATCGGCGCGCGCTTCCCCGCGACTTTCGAGCTTGCGATGGTCTCGGCGCTGCTGGCGCTGGCCGTAGGCGTGCCGATGGGCGTCTTCACCGGGCTCTACCGCGACAGCTGGCTCTCGAAAGTGTTCATGGCCGTGTCGCTCGCCGGCATTTCGCTGCCGACTTTCCTCATCGGCATCCTGCTGATCTTCGTGTTTTCGGTGACGCTCGGGGTTATGCCGAGCTTCGGGCGCGGCGAGACCGTCGATCTCGGCGGCTGGACCACGGGACTACTGACCGCCAGCGGCCTGCAGGCCCTCGTCATGCCCGCGGTCACGCTCGGCCTTTTCCAGATGACCCTCATCATGCGCCTCGTGCGTTCGGAAATGCTGGAGGTCCTGCGCACGGACTACATCAAATTCGCCCGTGCGCGCGGACTCTCGAACCGCTCCATCCATTTCGGCCACGCGCTGAAGAACACCCTGGTCCCCGTCATCACCATCACCGGGCTGCAACTCGGCGGAATCATCGCCTTTGCGATCATCACCGAGACCGTCTTCCAGTGGCCGGGAATGGGCCTGTTGTTCCTGCAGTCGATCCAGACGGTCGATATCCCGATCATGGCCGCTTACCTGATGCTGATCGCGTTCCTGTTCGTCGCGATCAACCTCGCCGTGGACCTCCTCTACTACGTGGTGGACCCCCGCCTCAGGCTCGACAGGGGCGCGGCCTGGTGAGGGCCTGGATGGACAGCGACCTCTGGTATTCCTTTGCGCGCTCGCGGATCACGGTCGTGGCCGCCGCCGTTGCCGGCACGATGGTTCTGGCCGCCTTTCTTGCCCCCCTCATCGCGCCCTACGACCCGTTCGATCTTGCAAGCCTCGACCTGCTCGACGCCCATATCCCGCCGGTCTGGGCCGAGGACGGGGAAACCCGCTTCCTGATCGGCACGGACGACCAGGGCCGCGACCTGCTGTCGGCGATTCTCTACGGCGCGCGCATCTCCATCGGCGTCGGCATCGCCTCGGTGATTCTGTCGCTGGTTCTCGGCGTCGGGCTCGGCCTCGTCTCTGGGTATGCGGGCGGGCGTATCGACGCCTTCATCATGCGCGTCGCGGACATCCAGCTGAGTTTCCCGGCCATCCTCATCGCGCTTCTGGTGAACGGCGTGCTGCGCGGCATCCTGCCGAGCGAACGGCAGGACGAACTGGCGATCTATGTGCTGGTGCTCTCCATCGGCATATCCGGATGGGTGCAGTATGCGCGCACGGTGCGCGGTTCGACGCTGGTCGAGAAGAACAAGGAATATGTCCAGGCGGCGCGCCTGATCGGCATTACTTCGGTGAGCATCATGCTCCGCCATATCCTGCCCAACGCCATGGGCCCGGTGTTGGTGATCGCGACGATTCACCTCGCCGTCGCGATCATTACCGAGGCGACATTGTCCTTTCTCGGCATCGGCGTGCCGCCCACGGAACCGTCGCTCGGAACCCTGATCCGCATCGGCAACGATTTCCTGTTTTCCGGCGAATGGTGGGTGACGATCTTTCCCGGCGTGACGCTCGCCGTGCTGGTGCTTTCCGTCAATCTGCTCGGCGACTGGCTGCGCGATGCCCTCAACCCCAAGCTCCGCTGACTTCGTTGCCGCCGAGGCTGTCGCGCGGCATTTCGATGTGTCGAAGCCGTGGCTCGCGCGCGCCATCGAGCGGAGCCCGCGCGTCTTCCTGAAGGCCGTGGATGGCGTCTCCTTTGCGGTTGCAAAGGGAGAAACCCTGTCGCTGGTCGGGGAGTCCGGCTGCGGCAAGTCCACCGTCGCGCGTCTGGTTGTCGGCCTCTACCGCCCGACCTCCGGCCGCGTGCTGTTCGACGGCATGGAAATGGCGGCCCTGCCGCCGGCCGAGCGCGCCCGCTACCGGCGGCGGATGCAGATGATCTTCCAGGACCCTTACGCCAGCCTCAATCCGCGCTGGCGGGTGCGCGATATCGTAGCGGAACCCCTGCGCGCCTTCGGCCTTGTCGACGGGCGCGCGGAACTGGGAGAACGGGTCGGCGCGCTCCTGACGCAGGTCGGCCTTTCGCCGGCGGACGGCGAGAAATATCCGCATGAGTTTTCCGGCGGCCAGCGCCAGCGCATCTCGATTGCGCGCGCGCTTTCCAGCAATCCCGAATTCCTGGTTTGCGACGAACCGACCTCGGCGCTCGATGTCTCGGTCCAGGCGCAGATCCTGAACCTGATGCGGAACCTTCAGGAGGAGCTTGGGCTCACCTACCTGTTCATCAGCCACAACCTGGCTGCCGTGCGCCATATCTCGGACCGCGTCGGCGTCATGTATCTCGGGCGGATCGTGGAGACCGCGGACTCCGGGACGCTGTTCTCCACGCCGCGCCACCCCTATACGCGGATGCTGCTGGAGGCGATTCCCGACCTCGCCATGTCCGGGCGCGAACGGGAGCCGACGGGCGGCGAAGTGCCGAACCCGCTCGATCCGCCCGCCGGCTGCCACTTCCACCCGCGCTGCCCCTTCGCCAACGCCCGCTGCCGCGCCGAAACGCCGGCGCTGAAACAGCATGGAGCCACGGAAACCGCCTGCCATGCGGTGGAGGAAGGCCGCATTTAGAGCGTGATCCGTTCCATCAGAAGCAACTGCCTTTGTCGGGTAGCCTCCGGCCTTGACCTCATTCGTCGCCCCGGACCCCGATCCGGGGCCCAGCCTCGGTTCTGACGGCAGCTTCAGCGGTTGAGCTTGTTCTCCGCCGGCTGCGGCGGTGGCCCGAGTCAGGGATGGACCCCGGCTCGGAGGCCGGGGTGACGAAAGGGGCGCAGAGCGGCCCATCCCGACGGAATTGGCTGTCCTTGCCGGTCGGCATCCGCCGCCCCGCGCTCACCATCGGACCGCGCTCCTCAGCATGACGCCGTGCTCCGGCCTGCCGGCCCCGGAGCCCGGTCCGGGGTTGGCGGGCTCGCGGCGGGTCGTTTCGAGGTCGAGGGAGAAGGATTGCAGCCGGTCCGACGCGAGCCGCCAGCCGAGG
>JAJDVH010000200.1 GCA_022826185.1 Alphaproteobacteria bacterium | reverse complement strand
CGTGCAAATCGCATCGGGGTCAGGTTACACTCTGTACGCATCGGGGCGCTCCTCTGCAACAGGACAAGTCTTTGAAGCAGAAGTACTTTCTCACATGCAGAGCCCCGATGCACCTACACCCGGTGAGAAATCCGGGCTAGATGCAGGACACAGGGCCCGAATACACATCGATAGCCGAACTCGCGGCTCGCTCCGGCATATCGGTGCCGTGCGCCGGCAACCTGCCGGTGAAGCTCGACGATCCCGATAGCGTCTGGTTCATCGATCGTGGCGCCGTCAATCTGTTCCTTGTCGAATTCAAGGATGGGGTGGAGCAGGCGGCGCCGCAGCATCTGCTGCACCGGGAAGCGGGCTGGTTGCTGCCGGGCGTGGCGCCGGACGGGCGAGACGATGGCCGGGACGCCACGCTCAGCCTGGTTGCCAAGGGATTGCCGGGCACCCTCCTGAAACGCCTGCCCGCAACCTCGCTGTCCGAGGTCAACCCGGCGGAACTGGCGGAACAGACCGATACCTGGCTGACTGCCGTTACCGACACGCTTTCGCGCTATGCAAACCGCATTCCGCGCCCGACGGCGCTGGTGGAACCCGGAGCGACGCAGACCTTGGCCCCCGGCACGCTATCCGTGCAGCGAGGCGTGGTATGGGTGTCCGAACCGCCGCACGGCGCCAGCCTGTTCATGGATATCGTCGATCTCGGGGAACTTGCCGGAATAAACGGCTCCCGCAATGCTGCGATACCGTTGACGCGGACGAGCTGGCTCACCCTGTTCAGCGAAGCGACGCTCACCGGAAAATCGACCGAATCGCTGGCGCAGCAGGGCATGCTGCTGCCGGCGCTCGCCT
Source organism: Alphaproteobacteria bacterium (assembly GCA_022826185.1). Lineage (GTDB taxonomy): Bacteria > Pseudomonadota > Alphaproteobacteria > Bin95 > Bin95 > Bin95. The sequence goes on along the minus strand of JAJDVH010000200.1, from coordinate 25,169 downwards.
CCTTTCACGCGGCTGCTTTCGCCCTGGAACGGCAAAACCGCCGACTGGCCGTGGTCGATGACGCGAATCTGGAACGGGCGCGGAGAGCCAGCCGCCGGACGGCGGAAAGAGCGGCGCGGCAGCGGCTCTTCAATATCTACGACATGCCGATCGACCGGGAGGCCAGCGTCGAGGACACGGCTCTGGCGGATGCCCTGCAGATCATCGGCCGCCATGAAGGAATCGATTTCAGGATTCCGGTCCGCTCGGGGCCGTCCGACGCTCCGATCAGCCTTGTCGACATTCTCGATGCATCGGGCGTGCGCGCCCGACGGGTGCGATTCAAGACCGAGGGCGAATGGTGGCGCGGCGACAGCAACGCCATGCTGGCGTTCCGCGCCGAGGACGGGCAACCCGTGGCGCTGCTGCCGGGAATGTTCGGGCGCTACCGCGAAATCGACCCGGTCAGCAAGCGCAGCACCCGGATGACGGCGGAACGCGCAGACGCGCTGGGCGACGAAGCCTGGATGTTCTATCGGCCGTTGCCGTCAGGCGCTGCGAGACCGGCAGACCTTCTGGGAATCGCCCTGCATGGATCTGGCGCGGATCTGGCGCGGCTGGTGCTCGCCGGGCTTCCGGGCGGCCTGGTCAAGCTGGCGCCGGCGCTCGCGCTCGGATTCGTTGCCAACGAAGCAATGGCGGGCGGCAGCGCCGGGGCGCTCTACGCGGTGGCCGTTGCGGTAGCCGGGTTCGGCCTGCTCGGCGCGTTGCTGCACCTGTTTCAGAGCACGGCAATGATGCGGCTTGAGGGGCGCTCGGCGTCTCGGGTCGAAGCCGCCTTCTGGGACCGCCTCATGCGCCTTCCGCCAAGCATTCTGCACCGCCACCCGGCCGGCGACCTGGCCATGTCGGGAATGACATTCCAGAATCTTCGCGACGGTATGCAGAGGGTCGCCGCCGATAGCCTGCTGTCGCTCATTTTTCTGCTTCCGGTCTTTGGCGTCATCTTCTTCTACGATACCGCCCTCGGGATCGTCGCCTTCGCCTTCAGCCTTGTTTCACTGCTGATTACCGTAGTCCTTGGATTGCGGCAGATTTCGCCTTACGGGCGGATGATGAGCGCCGCGCGCCGCGTAGCCGGCCGGCTGTTCCAGATCGTGGGGGGGATCGCCAAGCTGCGTGTCGAAAACGCAGAGGGGTCGGCCTTCGCCATCTGGGCGCAGGACTATCGCGAGCAGAAACGCGCGGAACTGGAACTGGGCGCCCTTGAGGGACATTCGCGGGCATTTGGCGCCGCATTGCCGTTTCTTGCCGGCGGCGCGTTGATTTTGGCGGTGGTGACGGTGGGCGACCGGACCGTCCCCGTCGGGGATTTCCTCGTGGTCTACACCGTCTTCATTGCTTTCCAGGCCGCCATCGCCCGGCTCGGCGAATCCTGCGGCGCCATTGCCGCCATGCTGCCGGCGTTCGATCAGATGCGCCCGCTGCTCGCCGCAATTCCGGAAACGGAAGTCGAAGGCGAGCCGGTTGAACATCTGGGCGGCGACATTCTGTTCGACCGCGTCTCCTTCCGCTACGACCCGGACGGCCCGTTGATTCTCGACGATGTCACCATTCACGCCCGTCCCGGGGAATTTGTCGCGATTGCCGGCGAGTCCGGCGCCGGCAAGAGCACGCTGTTCCGGCTTGCGCTCGGGATCGACCGGCCGGCCGCCGGGGCCGTGTATTACGATGGACGCGACCTGAGGCATCTGAACCTGAAGCAGGTGCGCCGGAAAATCGGCGCGGTGCCGCAATCGGTCGGACTCCATCCTCTCGACCTCTGGGACAATCTGGTCAGTCACCATGAGGAAGTGGCGAACAGCGAAATATGGGCCGCGGCCCGGATCGCCGAAGTCGAAAACGAAATCAAAGCCATGCCCATGGGCATGATGACCATGGTCGGCACCAGCGGCGGCGTTCTGTCAGGCGGCGAGAGCCAGCGTGTCACAATCGCCCGCTCGGTGGTCGGCAGTCCGCGGATTATGCTGTTCGACGAAGCGACCAACTGGCTGGACAATGAAAGCCAGGCCAGGGTAATGCGGAATCTTACGTCCCTGACTTCCACCCGGATCGTCATCGCCCATCGCCTGTCCACGCTGGAGCAGGCTGACCGCATCTACGTGTTGCAGGCCGGAAAGGTTGTGCAAAGCGGTTCCTTCAAGGAACTCATGGAGATCGACGGGGTATTCAGAGAACTGATCAGAAGGCAAGTCGCTTGACTCCGGCGAGAGAGCAATTTGCAACGCGACTTGCCGAACGGGTGCTTGCCTATCGTTGGCCGGTAATCCTGACCACGCTGATTCTGGTAGCGGTCGCGTCAAGCGGCATTGCCCTGATGGAATTCTCCGCCAACTACCGCATTTTTTTCGACGAAGACAATCCGCAGCTCCTGGCGCTGGAAGAGCTTGAGAATACATACGGAAAAAACGAAAATCTTGCGTTCCTGATTGTTCCGGACGATGGTGATGCCACCTCAGAAAGCGCACTCTCGGCCGCCATATGGCTCACGGAATCCGCATGGCAGACACCATATTCAAGGCGTGTCGACTCGCTCGCCAACTTTCAATACACGACTGCCGACGGTGACGATTTGTACGTGCGGGATCTTGTCGATCCGCAAGAATTAGACCGGACCGAACTGCGGTCCCAGGTCCGTGCCATCGCCTTGTCCGACCCGCGTATCGCAAGCAGTATTCTGGCTCTGGACGGCGGTGTCAGCGTCGTAAACGTCACCGTCGAACTGCCGGAAGAGGGCCTGCTGGAGGCTGTAGCAGAGGTCGCCGAATTCGCCAGATCGGTCGCGGCAGAGGCGGAAGAACGATTCCCCGACATCGACCTTCGCATCGTCGGGACGGTGATGGTCAATCAAACCTTCGTGGAGGCCTCGATCGACAGCCAGATGGTCTTCCTGCCTGCAAGCCTTCTGCTCATGGCCCCGGTCCTCGGCGTCCTCACCCGGGGCTGGGCGGGGGTGGTGGCGACCGGGATGGTCATTGTCTTTTCCATTCTGGCGTCCATGGGCCTGGGCGCGTGGGTCGGTTTACCCTTTTCCCCGCCGGTGTCCCCGGCGCCGACCATCGTGCTGATGATCGTGGTGGCGAACTGCGTTCACCTGCTGGTGGCTTTGCAGCAGGGCCTGCGCGCCGGGCATTCCAGGCGCGAGGCCATCGCCGAGTCCATCGGGCTCAACCTGCATCCGGTGTTTCTGGCAAGCCTCACGACGGCGCTCGGGTTCCTGAGCATGAATTTCTCCGAGGTGCCGCCCTACCGTCATCTCGGAAACTTCGTCGCTTTCGGTATCGCCATCTCCTTCATCCTCTCCGTCACCTTTCTGCCGGCCGTGCTTTCGCTTCTCCCCGTTCGTGCCCCGAAGGACCGTCGACGCCGCGGACCCACCATGAGCCGCCTGGCGGATTTCGTGCTCAGCTACAGAAAGGCGCTCTTTTGGGGGTGGCTTGTGATTGTGCCCATTTTGGCTCTCGGCATCCCGCGCAACGAGCTCAATGACGTCCTGGTTCATTTCTTCGATGAGAGCGTCGAGTTTCGCCAGGATACGGACTTCATGGACGAGCGCTTGAGCGGCAACACCCTGCTCGAATACTCTTTGCATGCATCTGTCGAGGGCGGCGTCACCGACCCCCTCTTCCTTGCCGAGGTCTCGAAATTCGCCGGCTGGTACCGCGAGCAGCCCCCCGTTCGCCATGTGGCGGTCATCACCGATACCTTTCGGCAACTCAACAAGAGCATGCACGGCGACGACCCGGACGCGTACCGGATTCCGGAAAGCCAGGAACTGGCGGCGCAATACCTGCTGCTCTACGAGATCTCGCTTCCGCAGGGCCTGGACCTGAACAATCAGATCGACAGCTCTAGGTCGTCCACACGCATATCGGTATCGGCGGAGACGCTTTCTTCAAAGGAAATTCTAGAATTGAACGCGCGTGCGGAGGCCTGGCTGGACAAGAATGCGCCGCACGTAACCGGCGTTAACAGCACGGGCCCCGCGGCACTGTTCGCTTATATCGGGCAGCGCAATATCCGCGCGATGCTGGTCGGGACAATGGTCGTGCTCCTGGCCATTTCCGGCATTCTCCTCTTTGCCTTGCGATCGCTGCGGCTGGGCCTGGTCAGCATCGTTCCCAATCTCGTTCCCGCCGTGCTGGGCTTCGGCGTCTGGGGGATGACGGTCGGGCAGGTAGGGCTCTCGTTATCCGTCGTCGTGGCCATGACGGTGGGCATCGTCGTGGACGACACGGTGCATTTCCTCAGTAAATACCGCCGCGCGCGGCGTGAATACGGCCAAGGCCCCGAAGAAGCGGTGCGTTATGCCTTCGACACGGCTGGGCGGGCATTGTTCACGACCACGGTCGTGCTTGTGGCGGGCTTCCTGATTTTCGTGTTCTCTCCATTCGTTCCCACTGCCCAGGTGGGGGTCTTGACCGCGATGATTATCGGCTTTGCGCTCATTGCCGACCTGACGCTCCTGCCGGCATTGTTGACGGCGGTGGATCGGGGCTCCGGGGACCGGGTCCCGCCTGCGTCTTCGAGGAACACTTGACCTTGAGACGGCATGGTGTCATGGTTATTCCTCCGTATCCTGACGGTTGGCGTCGTTCGCGACGAAGAGCGAAGGAGAGTTGCCATGAGAAGTGGCGATAAAATGTTGCAGCAGATTGTCGAGAAATCCGTCCTGGATGCGGACTTCCGGCAACAACTGCTCGCAGATCCGAAAACGACCATCAGTGAAGAGCTGGGAATTACGATTCCCGACTCGATGACCATCAAGGTCCATGAGAGCGACATGCAGACGGTGCATCTCGCATTGCCGCCTGACCCGAACATCACCGAGGAACAGCTCGAAGCGATCTCAGCCGGCCTTTGCTGCTGCTGGTAGCCGGCGAAGACGCGGGCCAATTCGGGCCTGCATTTACGCAAAACGTGAGCCTAACCCCCGCCCCCTATGGAGCGGGGGTTTCTGTGTGTCCGCAAAGCGCCGGCGATTACATCAGGGCGAGACGGCTGCGGACAGCACCATGAACACATAGGCTTTGGCTTTTTGAAGCCGGTTTTCGGATATGACCAGCTTTATGTGGTGAATGCCGCGAAGCAGCACAAAACGCCCGGATTTGGCGAAAAGCGTTGTTGGCTTCGTGACCCATTGGGCAAGCGCCTTGAGCTTCTCTGGAATAACAAGGTTTTCGTGACCCAGGGCCTCCAGGAACGGGTCCCAATCGGTCAATCCATCGAGCCAGTAACGCGAATCTTTCGTATATCTCTGTTTGACGATAAGCGTCAGGCCGAGCGTCGGGCCGACCCCCTCCCCCAGCACATCGAGATTCGCCCCTGTTCTCACAATATCCGCCCGTTTCCTGAAGCGGGTAATCACGGATTCGACAGTCGATAACTGACCGGGCCAACCGATATTTTCGAGATAACTGCATATTTCCTGCTGGGACCTGAAGCCCATGACCGCCAGGCGGACCGCCCGAGACCGAGACGGGAATACACCAAACGAATCCAGGCGCGTGTCTCCCGGCTGTGCGAGATAAACCCGCCCCACATTCTCCCTCTCGGCGTCATTCACCTCCCAGCCCACGCCGGAGAAAAGAGCATCTACCACCGTATCGACATCGCCTGCCTGACCGCAGGCACCCATGATCGGGCGTTCGCCAGGCCGCAGGAATATTCCTGGAAACGAACCCTCGCCATTGGGCGCCGAGCCAATATCATATTCCAGCATCAACTTGCGCCCGACAATATCGCGCAAAGGCGATTTTCCGGTATCCATTTGTTCCAACAGCCGCGTGATCGCCTGCGCCGCGTTGTCTGCCTTGTCGGCTTGAGCACGCTCCCGGAAGAACGCCGCCGTTCTGGTCCCGCTTGCCACCGAAACGCCAAGATCCGCCTCAGGCAAGCGTTCATGCAGCGGCAGTTCAAAACCGAACGGAAGGGCGCCCATTGTGATCGGCAATTGCCTGGCGCAACCGAGTATTTGCTCCCATTGCGGGTCGCCGACAAGTACCGGAGAAATACGGTTGCGAAAATGCCCCAACAGATCACCCATAGTGCCGCCTTCTTCGGCAAGACGGTCTTGGGTAAGCGTAATAGCCTTGTCAATATCCATTGCGTCTTCGGGCATGGCAGCGCCTCTGATTGACTGCGGCTCCCTTGTCGATAGTCATGCTACCACCGGCTACCGTGCGCTGCCAATCCTTTACGCCCGCAGGATTTCCACAAGGCGCTCCAGAGCCTCGATACAAAAGGCGGAAGTCACCGCTTCAGAGCCATGCCCGATCTGCCCAACCGTACCCCACTTCAGTGATTGGTCGCCAAACGCAAGAAGCTCTGGCCAGCTGCCGTCTTCACGCTGCGAACTTAAGAGCAGCTCCATTTGGTTTTTTGCATCGATGCTGTTGAGGCCGCCAACATTGTATAGCGCCGACACGGCCTGGGCAGTCTGCAGGACATTGCCGAATTCTCCCTTCTCATCGCGCAAGTCCAGAATGCGGTCCGCAAGCATCGGGCGCAACCGGTCGAGGGAAGGCTGCACACGGACCGTGGCGCGAGCGATTGCATAGTAAATGGCGGTTGTGTCGGGATACCATTTCGACGAGCCTTCCAGGGTGCCTCCGGCTACCGAAAATTCAAGCCATCGTCGGGCATCCCCGGTTTCGGGGCAATCTCCGAGATAAGCAATGACATTTGCATTGACGACCGGGTCCGCTTCTATACGAAAGCGGGACACGACATCAGGTTCGTCGTCCGCCAGAACCCAGGTCTTGAAACGACCTTCCTCGTCGCGATTCGCCAATATCGGGGGAACATTTCTTCCCAGAAAAATCCAGGGGTGACTCCCAAGGACAAGCGAACAGAGAGACGTGCTGTCAAGATCCTGGGGCAGATGGCGGTAGTAGCGCCACAATCCGGGATATTCGATGGTATCGATAAGGTGCCCTCTGGTTGCAGTGTATATGGTCTTGGCCCGCGCTTCACTGCAACTTTCCAGGGCGAGTGCGCAAAGGGCCGAAACAAAAGGCGGTCTTTCGAAATGTCGCGGAATGTCCGGGTCGGCCGTGTTGAACCGGATGCAGCGCCAGGCCCCGTTTTCGTCTAGAGCGGATTCCAGAAACATGAGACCGCGCCGGATGCTTTCCCTGCCCGCTTCCGCAAGCGCCTCGGAGGTCGCTGCGCTCGTCGGGGTCTTCATACGCTTGAACGCAGGAGGGCGAAGGGGCGGCGCGGGGTCGTGAAGTGTCCGGCGGAGAAATTCGAGCGACGTTGCGCCGGTTTTCGCTTCCTGCCGTTCGGCCTCCGTGAATTTGCTGCGCGGCGGAAGCACGATATGCGTCGCGGAATAGGTTTCTTCGTGCACATGAACTTCATGGCCGTCGGCGAGCGTGATGCCGAACTCCTTTGCGATTGTTTCGTTGGGGTTCGCGAGGAGACGATCGCGGAAGTCACGGTCTTCCCCGGCTCTCGATGCAAGAAAGCCGGCAGCGTCAATGGGTTTCCTCATTGATGTTCCTCCATTCTCGCATGTCCCGGTCGAGTGCCGATTCTCCACATCGACACCGATGCGGGCGAGCGAAATATGGCGAGCCCCAAATACGGCCGGAACGGATCTTGTCGCAGACGCGATGTCTTCCCGTACTGCGTCCGCCCCGGTCCGCCCGGGCGTCTTCACGCGATATGCAGCACGGCCTTGCCGGGGAAGCGGCGCTCGATCAGGTCGTCGGCGGTCCGCGCGACTTCCTCCCAGGACGCTTCGCGCTCGATGGCAGTATCGAGCCGGCCCTGCGCCACGAGGCCGAGCAGGCGGGCGAGATGGTCGCGCGGCGGGGCGATCTCGCTCTTGTAGTAGAGATGGAAGCCGAGGATGCGCGCGAGGCCGCGGGTCATGAAATCCCCGACGGCGACGGAGATCGCAGGCGCGGCGGTGACGCCGTAGCAGACCGCGAGCCCTTCGGGGCCGAGCGCGCGCACGCCGGCTTCCAGGATCGGCCCGGCGACGCCGTCCACCACCAGGCGGTAGGGGCCGGCGGCTTCGATACCGCTGCCGTCCGGGGTCACGATGAGCTGGCCAAGGCCCACCCGGTCGGCGAAGGCGCGCTGGTCCTCGCGCCTGATTTGGGAGAGCACTTCCGCCCCGCCGATGCGGGCGAGCTGCGCGGCGAACAGCCCGACGCCGCCCGTCGCCCCGGTGACAAGCACGCGCGCGCCGATCAGGCAGTCGCCCGCGTCAACGGAATGAAGCGCCGTCAGGCCGGCGACAGGCAGCGTCGCCGCCGCGGCGTCGCTCACTCCATCAGGTATCGGGCTGAGATAGCTGCCGAGGATCGGCGCGCGCTCCGCCCAGCCTTCCATGCGCGGGGAGAAGCCGACGACGCGGGCGCCTTCCGGCGGGCTGGAGCCGTCGGCCGCGGCCTTCTCGACGGTGCCGGCAATGTCCCAGCCGATGCGGATCGGCCGGTCCGCGCGCTCGGCCCGGCGCACCTCGCCGCGGTTGAGCGAAAAGGCGGAAACGCGCACCAGCGCTTCGTTGGAGAAGGGCGGGCGCTCCTCGACCTCTGCGATTTCCAGCCGTTTCGGATTGCCGGGAACGGCGCGGACGGCGCGGATCATGGCGATACCTCCAGCAGGACCTTGCCCCAGGTGCGCCGGGAGGCAAGCGCGCGCAGCGCCGCCGGCAGGTCGTCGAGGGGGTAGCGGGCGGAGATGACGGGGTCGATCTCGCCGCGCGCCAGCATGGCGTAGCAGTCCGCCACGACTTCGTGGGTGTATTCGGGGTGGCTGCGGAAGAAGCCGCCCCAGATGGCGCCGACGGCCGAGGCGTTCTTCAAGAGCAGGCGGTTGGCGGCGATCTGCTGGATGTTGCCGCCGGCGAAGCCGATGATGAGCGCGCGGCCCTCGACCGCGATGACCTTGAGCGCGAGATTGAAGACCTCGCCGCCCACCGGGTCGAAGATGACATCCGCGCCGCGCCCGCCGGTCGCCTGGCGCACCGCTTCGACCCAGCTCTCGTCAGTGTAGTCGAGCGCGATCTCCGCGCCGTGATTGCGGCAGACGGCCAGCTTCTCCTCGCTGCCGGCGAGCGCGATGACATGCGCGCCCCAGGCCTTGCCGATCTGGATCGCCGCCAGCCCGGACCCGCCCGCGCCGGCCGTCACCAGCAGCCACTCGCCGGCCTTCAGCCCGCCGCGCCGGCCGAGCGCGATATGCCCGGTCGGATAGACCACCGGCACGCAGGCGGCGAGGTCCATCGCCACGCCGTCCGGGATCGGATTGACCTGCAGGTCATCGACCACCGCATATTCGGCGAAGGCGCCCCAATAGGGCTGGGCGGCGACGCGCTGGCCGACCCTGCATTTCGAGCCGGGGCCGACCGCCGCGACCTCGCCCGACAGCTCGCAGCCGGGCGTGAAGGGGAAGTCCGGCTTCATCTGGTACTTGCCCTGGACCATCAGGATGTCGAGGAAGTTGAGCGCGGCGTTGCGGACCCTGACCAGCGCCTGGCCCGGTCCCGGCTCCGGGCGCGCCACGGTCTCGAACGCCATGTCCTCGGGCTCGCAGAATTCGTGCACCCGCCATGCCTGCATCTCGCTCATGCAACCGCCTCCCGACGGCTTCCTGAATGGTAGGGCAATCGATAGCGCCTTTGCCCCCGGCGCGCCAGTTCAGCCGAGCCAGGCGCGGCAGCCGGTCGCCTCCAGCACGTGGTCGAGCGCAGCGCAGTCGCCGAGCGCGGCGTATTTCTCGCGCAGCACACGGAGCGAGCGGGCATGGTAGCGCTGCGGCGCCTGCGTCCAGCGACCGCCAGCGATATCGACGGCGAAGCTCTCCGCGCCATCGGCAATCGCGCGGGCGTTGGCATCCGACCAGGGCAGGAACCGCGCGCCGACCTCCTCGGCGAGCAGCGGCTCGAGCGTCGGCGCAAGCGCCTCCCAGGCCTCGAACGGGCCTTCATTGTCCGGGTCCTGCATCCGCTGGCACCAGTCGCGCGTGCGCGGCGGCACGAGGGTGCTGCCGGTCGGGTCGGTCCAGGCTTCCCAGACCTGGGCGGCGACGCCGAAATCCGCGAAAGCCGGCCGGGCGCCGAACAGGTAGCGGCGACCCTCCAGATGCGCTTCCAGCAGCTCCAGCTGGCGGGCGAAGGACGCCTCGATGATCGGCGCCGTCTCCGGCGAGGAGCCGACGAAGCTCACGCGCGGCGCCATGCGCTCCCGCACCGCCCGCGCGCGTTCGGCCACCGCTGCTTCGTCCGCATCCGGCAGCATGGAGCGGGCGATGCGCCCCGCCGCCGAGACCTGGTCGGCCTCGTCGCGCCAGCGATAGTGGAACATGTGCTTGTTGCCCCACTCGTCGCCATATTCCTCGAGCAGCGCGGAGAGGAAGGCGAGCATCGGGTCGCCCGGCTGGGTCGCGGGGTCCGGAACGGCTGCCTCGAACCGCTCCATGATCGGCGTCGAGCCCTGGATGCCCTCGCCCTCGGGCGTGATGACCAGCGGCACGAGCGGCAGCCGCGCATGGGCGTCATATTCGGCCCGGTTCTCGGGCGTGCGCGTCAGCCAGTCATGCGCGATGCCCTTGTAGCGGAACCAGGCGCGGACCTTCACCGAATAGGGCGAAAGCTCCGAACCGAAAATGCGATAGCGCGCCACGGCCTCCGGCCTCCCTGCAGCGAGACCGCCACCATGCCAGCCGCTTCGGCTGAGGGGCAAGGCGGGCGGCGCGTCCCCTGTTGCTCACAAGACGGCGAATATGAGCGACAAGCGGCCTTGTCGCTCACGGATGAGCAGCAAAAGGCTTTGTTGCTCACGAAACGGCGAATATGAGCGACTGATGCCGGCGCTCGGCCGGGCGGCGCTTGCGGTCGGCCGGTACGATGCGTTGTTGAAGACGCTGCCGAACCCGGACCTGCTGCTGATCCCGCTGCGCGGGCATGAGGCGGTGGTTTCGTCGCGGATCGAGGGAACGGTCGCCACACTCGAGGAAGTCTTCGCTCTGGAAGATGCCGCAGCGGGAACGACGCGCCCGGAGACCGTCGAGGTGCGCTCCTATGCTCAAGCCATGATCCACGCGGAGAATTTGATGACGGACGGCCTGCCGATTTGCAGCCGCCTCATCCGCGAAACCCACGGAAAGCTGCTGTTCTCGGGCCGCGGCTCCGACAAGCGGCCGGGAGAATTCAAACGAGACCAGAACTATGTCGTTGCGGGAAACAGGGTCGTCTTTGTCCCGATCCCGCCGCAAGAACTGGAAGACGGTATTCATCGCTTCGAGACCTTCATGAACGAGCCCGGCCGGGATCCGCTGTTGAAGGCTGCGCTCGGCCATGCCGAATTCGAGGCCCTGCATCCTTTTGCCGACGGCAACGGGCGCATCGGGCGTATGCTCATTACGCTGGCGCTGTGGGCCGACGGCGTTATTTCCCGGCCCTGCTTCTATGTCAGCAGCGAGATCGAGAAGACGCGCGACCTCTATGTCGGCCGGCTGCGGGATGTGTCTGCCGACGATGCCTGGACCGAATGGTGCCTGTACTTCTTCGGCGTATTGGATCGGCAAGCGGCCGATAATATTGCGCAAGCCGAACGCATGATGAATTTCTACAATGAAATGAAAGAGGTATTTCCCGCAGTGCTGTCGTCGAAATGGGCGGTACAGGCCTTGGACGACATGTTCGCCAACCCGGCATTCACCAATCGCTCTTTCTCCAGGCGAACAGGCATCCCAATTCAGTCGGCAGCGCGCTTTACGAGGGTGCTGGTCGAGCACGGCATGCTTGAAATCTATGCCCAGGGTTCCGGCCGATGGCCGACCCGGTTCGTCCTCCAGCGCCTGCTCGACATCGTCCGGCACTGATACCAACGGTCGTTGGTTGGAACCGATGGTGGAGCCACCCCCACCGTCGCCCCGGCCCCCGAGCCGGGGCCCATCTCCGGCTCCCGATGCCACCGAAGCCGGTGGAGAACTGGCTCAGCCACCGCAGTTGCCGCGAGGACCGAAGCTGGGCCCCGGCTCGGGGGCCGGGGCGACGATATGGGCGCAATCTTCCGATGAGTCTGAAGTCGATGCCGTTGGTATGAGTCGCCGATTTTGCTGCTCACATGACGGCGAATATGAGCGACAAGTGGTTTTGTCGCTCACGGATGAGCAGCAAACGGCTTTGTCGCTCAAAAAGCCGAGAATATGAGCGACAAACGGCCCGTCACCGTTGCCCGTCTTCCGCATAGGGGTTGGCGGCGGCGCGGAGCAGGATGCGGATGGGCACGCCCGGCAGGTCGAAATCGCGCCTGAGGCCGTTGGCGAGGTAGCGGACATAGGATTCCGGCACGGCGGAGGGGCGCGAGCCGAAGATCGCCACGGTCGGGGGCCGGCGCTTGATCTGGGCGGCGTAGCGCAGCCTGAGGCGCCGTCCCTTGACGACAGGCGGCGGATGGGTCTCCAGAGCCTCCCGGAGCCAGCGGTTGAGTGCGCCCGTCGGGATGCGCCGGCTCCAGACCTCGCGGCATTCGAACGCCGTCCGGATCAAGCGGTCGATGCCGCGCCCGGAAGCGGCGGAGACCGTGAGCAGCGGCACATTGCGCACCTGGGGCAGGGACGTCTCGACCCGGTCCCGCAACGCGCGCAATATCTCCGGCGCATCGCGCACCAGGTCCCACTTGTTCGCTGCGAGCACGAGCGCCCGGCCTTCCTCTATCGTCCGGGCGGCGATGGCGAGGTCCTGGCGCTCAAGCCCGTCCGCAGCATCGAGAAGCAGCACGACCACTTCGGCGAAGCGGATTGCCCGGTCCGTATCGGCTGCCGAGAGCCATTCGATCCGGTCCTGCACCCGGGCGCGCCGGCGCAGCCCGGCCGTATCCACCAGACGCACGGGCCGGCCTTTCCAGACCCAGTCGATGGCGATGGCGTCGCGCGTCACACCCGGCTCGGGTCCGGTCAGCAGGCGGTCCTCGCCGAGCAGCCGGTTGATAAGCGTCGATTTGCCCACATTCGGCCGTCCGACAATGGCGAGCTTGAGAGGGCCTTCCGTCTCGTCGTCCCTGTCTTCTTCCCCTTCCGGGGCCGGCGCTTCGAGGAAAGGCGCAAGCGCCTCATAGAGGTCGGCCAGCCCCTCGCCATGCTCCGCCGAAATCGCAACCGGCGCGCCGAAGCCGAGCTCATAGGCTTCCAGCGCCCCTTCCATGCCGCGCCCGGACTCGGCCTTGTTCGCCACGAGCACGACCGCTGCGGGTCCCCGCCGCAGCCAGGCGGCGAAGTGGCTGTCCAGCGCGGTCACCCCGGCGCGCGCGTCGATCAGGAAGAGGGCGGCATCGGCGCCGGCCAGCGCTGCCTCCGTCTGGCTGCGCATGGCGGCCTCGAGCGCATCGGCGGGCGCGTCCTCCAGTCCGGCGGTATCCACGACCGTGAACTCGACGCCGCCGAGCGAGCCTGTGCCCTCCCGGCGGTCGCGCGTCACGCCCGGGCGGTCGTCCACGATCGCCTCGCGCCGTCCAACGAGACGGTTGAACAGGGTCGACTTGCCGACATTGGGCCGTCCGACGATGGCGATGACGGCCATGGCGGTGTCAGCGATAGGCGGTCAACACGCCGTCGTCATCGAGCAGCAGCAGCGTCCGGGCCGCGACGACGGGCGCCAGGCGGTGGGGGCGTCCGGTATCGAGCGCGCCGGACTTTTGCCCGGTCCGCGGGTCGAGGAAAACGATCTCGCCGTGCGAACCCGCCAGCACCAGCCGCCCGCCGGCCAGCACCGGGCCGGCCCAGTCGATCCGGCCCGTCCGGTCTTCCTCGTCCTCGTAGCGCGCCAGCGGCATGACCCAGCGCACGGCGCCTGTCGCCGCTTCGGCCGACACGACCTCCCCGCGCTCCGTCACGACGAACAGGTGGCTGCCCGCCAGCCAGGGCATGTGCAGCCCGCCAAACTCCCGGCTCCAGATCCGGCGGCCGCTCCGCATGTCGATGGCGCCCGCGCGGCCGGTATTGCTGAGCGCGTAAAGACGGCCGTTATGAACCACGGGCGAGGCCTGGACATCGGCCAGCGCCGCAATGAAATCCGCGCGGCGCGCTGCCGTCAGGTTATCGGCCCACAGTTCGCGCCCGGTCTCGACCTTGAGGGCGACGATTTCTCCCGAGGAATAGGCCGTGACGGCCGCGCCCTGCGCAACTGCGGGGCTGGCTCCCCCGAGCAGCGCGGTCTGCTCCTCGATGGAATCGTGGGTCCACAGGATGCCGCCCCCGGCGGTGTCGAGCGCATGGGTCTTGTTGTCGAGCGTAGCGACATAGAGCCTGCCGCCATCCACTGCCGGCACGCCCCGCGCCGGTGCCGACAGGGCCTGGCGCCACGCGACTGCTCCCGAGGAGGCGTCGATGGCCAGCGCCTCGGCGTACCCCGTTGCAGCGAAGAGGCGGCCATCGGCGAAGGCGATACCGCCGCCGGAGGTTTCTTCCTCGCCGTCCGGCCGCGTCGATACCGTCCAGATCTCGCTGCCGTCCTGCAGGGCGAAGGCGCCCACCGAACCGACGGCGTCCATGGCGTAAACCCGGCCCTGCGCGACGACCGGCTGCGCCAGCACGCGGCGGCCGTCGCCGGAGCCGTCGCCGACGGACCGGGACCAGGCCGCCGTCGATGCCGGGCCGAGCGCGGGATGGCCGATTGCATGGTACGGCGCGCCGCCCGCCTGCGGCCAGTCCGCATTGGCGACCGGCTCCGGCAACTGCATCGGCCGCGCCGCGGCTTCCGGATCGCCCTCGAGCGCGCGGTCCAGCGCGAGCACGGCCACGCGCTCGCCGGGCAGAGGCGGATCTTCGGACTCGCCGAACCAGCCGTCCGACCCGCAGCCCGCGAGCAGGAAAGCGCCCCCGACTGCCAGAAGCAGCGCCTGTCTCATGAGGATTCTCCAAGCGCAGCCAGCATTTCCGCCGCGCGCCGCCGCACGCCGACAGGGGCGTCCGCATCATCGGCAAGCGCCTTGAAGCCCGCGACCGCCGCCACCGTTTCGCCGAGTGCGGCCCGCGCCGCCGCTATTGTCTCGGCCGCGGAATAACGCAGCGCGCCCGAAAGCCCGTCCAGCGTTGCAATCGCCGCTTCCGGCCGGCCTGCGTCCAACTCCGCCATGCCCTGGAACAGCCGCGCCAGGTCTCGATAAACCGGGGCCGCATCCTCGTCGGCCGCCAGCGCCTCGTAGCGCGCCAGCGCGGCGTCCGCCTCGCCCTGGCGGGCCAGTTCCGCAGCTTCGCCGAACCGCGCCAGCAGGCCGGCTCCGCCGCCTTCCTCAGCGAGCGCGGCAAATGCCGCCGCGGCATCGGCCGGCTTCTCCCCGTCGGCCAGCACCGCAGCCTCTTCCAGCCGCAGGCTGGCCTCGGCGGCGGCCTCCGCCTGCATGTGCTTCCAGAACTGGAAGCCGCCCACGGCCAGAACGGCCAGCACTGCCGCTCCGACGACGAACACGCCGTATTTTCGCCAGAGCTCCTTGGCGCGCTCGGTGCGGACTTCCTCGTCCACCTCGCGAAATATATCGGCCACACTGCCTCTCCCGGACCGCCGCCGCCTTATAGCTTTCACCGGCCCCTGTGCGCAAACGCCCTTTGCCGTCACCGAATCGACATATTGCGGCTGGACGGGGCGCAAGCTTTCGGGGCACCATGGCTTCATGGGCCAGCCGGGAGGGACAGGGGGCCATGGGAGAGGTTGTCGCGCTCGAAAACCAATACCGTCCGGCGAAGCCGGTCTTCTTCGACAGGAGAGAGCTTCGCCACTTGATGAACGTCTACAGCCGGCGCGTGTCGGCCGGGGACTGGCGGGATTACGCGATAGATTTCCAGCGCGGCCAGGCCGTGTTTTCGATTTTCAGGCATACGTCAGAGGCGCCGCTCTACAGGGTCGCGAAGACCGGGCGCAAGGGGCGCTCGGCGGCGGAATATTCGGTGAGCGAGGGCCCGCGGCTGCT
Organism: Alphaproteobacteria bacterium; assembly: GCA_022826185.1. GTDB lineage: Bacteria > Pseudomonadota > Alphaproteobacteria > Bin95 > Bin95 > Bin95. The sequence continues at coordinate 9,204 of JAJDVH010000200.1, read as the reverse complement.
GAAGCGGGGGCCGAGTATCAGCGAAGTGCTGAGCGTGATCGAGCGCCGGCTTGAACTGGTCACCTGAACGGAGCGCTTGCCGACCGGACCATTCCAGACCATATTCCGGATTAGCTAGACTAATTCGGAGTTTGTTCCCGGATGGCTCATTACGAGCGTTTGCTGCGCCTGACGCTGCCACCGGGGCAATCCGCGTTTCTGTGGGGGCCGCGCAAGGCCGGCAAATCGACCCTGCTGCGCACCCGATTTCCGGACTCGGCCCGCTTCGACCTGCTCGATGCGCGGCTGCTGCTGGAGTTCACTCGCGCTCCATGGCGGCTCGGGGAACGTCTGGCGGCGCTGTCTCCCGCCGTCAGGACGCAGCCTGTGCTTATCGACGAGGTGCAAAAGGTCCCCGCCCTGCTCGATGAGGCGCACCGCCTGATCGAGGACGAAGGACTGTCCTTCGTGCTTTGCGGCTCCAGCGCGCGCAAGCTGAAACGAGGCCGCGCAAACCTGCTGGGCGGGCGGGCCTGGCGCTTCGAGCTGCATCCCCTTGCCTGGCCCGAAATTCCCGATTTCGACCTGTTGCGTGCGCTTCGATGCGGGCTTGTGCCGCAGCATTACGATTCACCCGATCCCCGGCGGGCCCTGGAAGGCTACGTCGTGGACTACCTGAAGGAGGAGGTGTTCGACGAAGGGCTGACCCGGAACGCCGCGGCCTTCTCGCGTTTCTTCGATGCGCTTGCCTTCTGTCACGGCGAACTCGTCAACTACAGCAATATTGCGCGGGATTGCGGCGTCGACGCCAAGACCGTCAGGACCTATTTCGAAATCCTGGTCGATACACTGCTCGGCGTTCTGATCGAGCCTTTCCGCCTCCGCCGGTCCCGCGCAGTGATCGTGCAGGCGCCGAAATTCTACCTGTTCGATGCGGGGGTCGCCGGGCATGTCGCCGGCCGGCGGATCGATCGCGCCGCCGGGGCGGAATTCGGCCGGGCCCTCGAGCATTTCATCCTGATGGAGCTCATGGCCTGGCGGAGCTATGGCGGACGGGACGATCCGGTCCGCTACTGGCGAACCAAGTCCGGCCTGGAGTGCGACTTCGTTCTGGGCCGCCGGGGCGAAACCGTTATCGAGGTGAAGGGCGTGGCGGCGCTGCGCAACGCGGACCTCAAGCCCATTCGCGCCTACAAGGAAGAACACGCTCCCTCCCGCGCCATCGTCGTAACTGCGGAGGCCGCGCCGAGGAGAACCGGGGACGGCATCGACATCCTGCCCTGGCGACATTTTCTGGAACGGCTCTGGGCAGGCGAACTGATCGACTGAAGGAACCGGGATCGGCAGGCGCGGCCCGTTACCGCCTCTCGTCCTCCAGCATCATGTGGGCCGCCTTTTCGGCGATCATCATGGTGGGGGCGTGGGTGTTGCCGTTGGTGAGCGTCGGCATGACGGAGGCGTCCGCCACCCGGAGGCCCGGCACGCCGTGCACGCGCAGCCGGGGATCGACCACCGCCAGCGGGTCCGTGCCCATCCTGCAGGTGCCGACGGGGTGGTAGATCGCGAAACCCGCCTCGCGGGCGAAGTCCAGCCACGCCTCGTCGGATTGCACCGCCGCCCCCGGCAATTCCTCGAAGGCGACATGGCGGCGCATCGCCTCCGTCTCCATCAGCGCACGGGCGATCTTCATGCCGCCGACCAGAGCCTGGCGGTCGAAGTCCACCGACAGGTAGTTGCCCCTGATCGACGGCTGCTCGTCCGCGCGGGGCGAGCGGATATGGATCGCGCCGACGCTCTCCGGCCGCGTCTGGTAGGTGCCGATGGTCATGCCGGGCGTGCGCGCCAGCGCCTTGGTCCGGGGGTCGTCATAGCTCGCCGGGACGATGTGGTACTGCACGTCGGGCGTAGCCAGGTCGGCGCGGGTGCGCACGAAGCCCGCGACCACGCCGGGCGTCATCGTCAGCAGGCCCCTCCGCGTGAATGCATAGCGCAACACCTCGCCGGCGAAGGACAGCCCGCGCGACTTCTCGTTGAAGGTGACCGGGCGCGCGATCCGCCAGGATTTTCGCACCATGTAATGGTCGCGGTAGTTCTCGCCGACGCCCGGCAATGCCGCCTTCACTTCGATGCCCTGTTCCTTCAGCACCTCCGGAGCGCCGATACCGGAAAGCTCCAGAAGCTGCGGCGACTGCACCGCGCCCGCCGACAGCGCGATGCCGCGCCCGGCCGCCGCCCGCTCCAGCCTGCCGCCCCGCCGGTATTCGACCGCAACGGCCCGCCCGTCCTCGACGATCACGCGCTCCGCCAGCGCATGGGTGCGCAGCTCGATATTGGGTCGCTTCAGCGCGGGCTTCAGGAAGGCCCGGAAGGCGCTGTGCCGGAGCCCGGCCTTCTGGCACACCTGGTAATAGGCGAAGCCGTCCTGCGAAGCGCCGTTATAGTCCGGGTTGCGCGGGTAGCCGAGCTCCTCGCCGGCGCGGATGATGTCGTCGGTCAACTCGAAGCGGTCGCGCATGTCGGAAATGCTGAGTTCGCCGGAGCCGCCGCGAAAAGCGGGGTCGCCGCCGTCACGCCGCTCGGACTTCTTGAAAAAGGGCAGCACCTCCTCCCAGGACCAGCCGCGATTGCCCATCTGCGCCCAGTCGTCGAAGTCGCGGGCATTGCCGCGCACATACAGCATGCCGTTGATCGAGGACGAGCCGCCCACGACCTTGCCGCGCGGCAGCGGCATGGGCCGGTTGTGCGTGTATTCCTCGGGGTCGATCTCGAACCGCCAGTTCACGGCGTCGCCGTTGAGGGCCCTGGTGTAGCCGGCCGGGATGTGGATGAAGGGGTTGCGGTCCAGCCCGCCCGCCTCCAGCACCAGCACGCGGTCTCCGGCCCGCTCGGAGAGGCGCGCCGCCAGCACCGACCCGGCCGAGCCGGTGCCGACGACGATCCAGTCGAAGCTGCCGGCGTCCTGCGCGCCGCCGTTCACAGGTCCACCGATTCCTTCACGCGGCGCATGGCCTCGATATGGGCGCCCGCCCCCCGAAGCCCTGCGTCCATCGTGTTCACCGTCAGGTGCGAAGCATCGACGCCCTGCCAGAAATCGATATCCGCCTGCCAGGACTCCGGTCCGGCAACCTCGCCCCGCTTGGCGTAGCGCAGCCAGGACTCGATCCCGATCGCCGCCGGATCGCGCCCGGCGGCGCGGGCGTAGTCCCTGAGCCGTTCGATCCGCGCGGCGGTCTTGTCCGACGGGGTCACGAGCGGGAACCAGCCGTCGCCGATCCGGCCGATGCGCTCGATCGTCGCCTCGGCATGGCCGCCGATCCAGATCGGGATCGGGCGCTGCACGGGCAGGGGGTTGATGCCGGCGTCCCGAACCTCGTGCCAGCGGCCCTCGAAGGTCACCAGGTCCTCGGTCCAGAGCCGGCGCAGCAGGGCGATCTGTTCCTCCGAACGCTTGCCGCGATTGGTGAAATCCTCGTTCAGCGCCCGGTATTCGACCTGGTTCCAGCCGACGCCGATGCCGAGCCGGAGCCGGCCGCCGGAGAGGATATCGACCTCCGCCGCCTGCTTCGCGACGAGAGCGGTCTGGCGCTGCGGCAGGATGAGGATGCCGGTGACGAACTCGATCCGCTCGGTCAGCGCCGCCAGCCAGCCGAACAGCACCATCGGCTCGTGGAACATCGACTCGTGCGTATAGGGGCCGGTCAGCGTGTGAGCCGCCGGGTCGGCCCCCAGCACATGGTCGAAGGCGAGCAGGTGCGCATAGCCCAGCTCCTCGGCCGCCTGCGCAAAGTCGCGGCAGGCGGCCGGGTCGGCCCCGATCTCCGTCTGCGGAAATACAACCCCGAGCTTCATGTCAGGAACCCCCGTCCGGGCCGCGCATCTCGTTCAGGTCGCCTTCCCAGCCCGATCCGCGCATCCGCCGCGCTTCATCGAGGCTTAAGGGTTCCACGGAGTCCTCGCCGCGTTTCGCGCCGGAAAGGCGACGACCCGCCGCTTCGGCGCGAGCATGGTCGCCCATGTCTTTTGCGTTGTGTGTCATGGGCCGATCATACACCGGAAAGCACGGCGGGCGGGGTCCCGAATGCGCCCGGATTTCCGCCGCCCGGCCTCACACGGCCTCAAGCGGCGGCCAGCCGGAGCGTTTCGTATAGCGGGTTGGCGCGGTTCGCCAGCACTTCGAGACGCACGGTCGCGCGGGTCATGCCGCAATAAAGGCGTGAGAGGTCGTCCACCCGCTCCTGGTCCGGATCGACATCGCACAGAATGACCGCCTGAGCCTCCTGGCCCTTGAACCGGCCGATGCTGTCGAAATAAATGTCCCCCTCCGTCATTATCTGATTGCCATTGTCATCGTATTTCCCGGTGAAGCGGCGGATGGCGGCGCTGCCAAGGCGGTCACGATCGCTCAGCGGCGATCTGTCGTGCCCGCGCATGGTCACCACCGCTATATCTTCGGGTCTGAAACCCCATCTCCTGAGCTCCGTGACCGATGCCGCAGCCCGTCGAAGCTGGTCCTCCGGGTCGTCATAGCCTTCAACGTCGACGCCGAGACCCGGAAGGTCGTTTCCCGGCTCGAAATCGAATGACGGCAGAACGGCGCGGATGAAACGCGCAATGCTTTCCGGCGACCGGCAATTGCGGCGCGCGCGATAGCTGACGAAGCCGCCGGCGGCGAACGGGTCGGCGCCCCGGATATTCTGGTCCGCATCCTCCAGCCAGAGGATGTCGTGGTCGTCCCGCAAAAACAGCCGGAACTTCTCCAGCGCATCGTCGTCGAAATCCTGGCCTTCATCGACCACGAGGCAGTCGAACTTCCACTCGTCGGGAATCCCGATTTCCAGCAGCCGGTCTTCCAGGTCGGCCCAGAAGTCGGGATTGCCGGGCCTTTGCCCGAAATCCGGCGGGTGGCCGCGGTCCTCCAGGAATTTGGCGGTAAGGCCATAGCGCGTCTGCACCATGCCCGCATCCGGCAGGAGGGCGTTCAGTTTCTCCCGCAGCGGCCGGTTATGGCAGAGCAACAGCGGTTTCCGGCCCGCTTCCGCCGCCTGCCTGTAGTAGTGCATCGCAATGCAGGTCTTGCCGCAACCGGCGACGCCCTCGACGCGCAGCCGCAGGGGCGACATCGAGATGTTGTCTATGATCTGGCGAAGTTCCGCATTGAGCCGGTTGAAGCGCTGTTCCTGCCTGTCGATATAGCTGTTGACATCCGGCACGACATCGAAGCGCTGCTCGAAGAAGCGATGCACCCGTTCAGCATGGCGGCCGCCGTCTCCCTCGCCGTCTTCCAGAAGCGCCTCGATGGTCGCAGACAGCTTGTCCTTCCGGGCGGCGTCCACGATTCGCCCGGCGTCGAGACCGGCGGCGTTCAGGCTCCTGACCCCGTAGTCGGGGCAATAGAGCAGGTAGTCGAGTTTCAGGTCTTCGTTGTTCTGCTCGCGGAACTTGCTGCGCAGGCCGTTGAGATTGCGATGGAGTTGCCGGACCACGTCCTTGGTCTGGCTGCCATAGCTCTTGTGCAAACCGTCGCCGCTCTCGATGAGCGCGCCGTTTTTCTGCTCAATGAACAGGATCCGGCCGGCGCGGTTGACGATAATGAAATCGACTTCGCCGAAAGCGGTGCGGTTTTCGTAGGCGCGGGTCCAATCGACGCCGTGATAGACGGTGAAGTGCCGGGGGAGCCGTTGCTTCAACAGTAGAAGCGTCTCACGCTCGCCATCAGTTGCGCCGGCAAGTCTGAAGTCCGAAACGGACGGAACGAGGCAGGCCAATTCCCGCCCCCGCTCAATATCCCGGCGGGGGCTGGAAGCCGCCGAAGTGGCGTTCGATCAGCCGCGCGGTGTGGATGCAGGCCCTGTCGCCCAGATAGGGGCCGACGATCTGGACGCCGCCGGGCAGCCCGTCGCGCGCAATCCCCGCCGGCGCCACGGCGCCCGGCAGGTAGCACACACCGTTGAAGCCCGCCCAGAACAGCTGGTCGGTCGTCGGCACCTCCCGATTGTTGACCCGGACCGTGCGCTGGTAGCGCTCGCCCTCATGGTCGTGCGGGAAGGCGGTCGAGGCCGCGACGGGGCAGAGCAGCACGTCCCAGTCCTGGAAGAAGCGGTGCCAGGCCCAGCGGAAATGCTGGCGCTGCTCGCGGAGCGCCAGCCACTCGCGGTGCCGCATGGTGTTGCCGCGCGCCATGCGGGCGTAATAGCTGGGGTCGTCCGCGCCGAGCCGCTCGACGGCTTCCTCATGCTCGCGCAGCACGGCCTCCGGCTGGCGGGCGCTGGTCGCGGCCCGCAGCAGCAGGATGTAGTTCTCGTGGAGCGCCACCATGTCGATCTCGGGCCGCGCCGTGTCGCTCACCGTCGCGCCGGCGGCGGCGATGCGGTCCACCAGGTCCTGCAGCAGGTCGCCATAGACCGAATCGACCTCGGACGGCTCGGAGTCCAGCATGACGGCGACACGCAGGCCCTCGAAGCCGGAAACGCGCGGGGCCGGCAGGTCGAGCCTGTAGCCGGCCGCTTCCATCTCGTCGGGCCCCGCCATGGCGTCGAGCGCGGCTTCCAGATCGTCCGCCGAGCGCGCCAGCGGCCCGACCACGGAGATGTCCGATTGCGCCAGCACGCCCGGCAGGGCCTGACCGCGGGGCGGGCAGATGCCCCAGCTCGGCTTGTGGCCGAACACGCCGCAATAATGCGCGGGGTTGCGGATCGAGGCGCCGATGTCGCTGCCGGCCTCGATGCCGGTCATGCCGGCCGCCAGCGCCGCGCCCGACCCGCCGGAGGAGCCGCCCGGCGTGCGCCCGAGGTCCCAGGGATTGTTGGTGACGCCGTAGATGTCGTTGTAGCTCTGCCAGTCGGCCAGCATCAGCGGCACATTGGTCTTGCCGAACAGGTTGACGCCGGCCGCCTTCAGCCGCTGCACCGACACGCTGTCCGTCTCCGCGATATTGTCGCGGAACTCGGGGTCGCCCCATGTGGTGGGCGAACCGGCCAGATCGTAGCTCTCCTTGATCGTCATCGGCACGCCGTGGAGCGGCGGCAGGTCTCCGCCGCTCGCGGTCAGGCTGTCGGCGGCCCGCGCGGTCTCGCGCGCCCCCTCGCGATCCTCCCAGATGACCGCATTCAGGGCCGGGTTGTGGTCGTCGATGCGCGCGAAGTAGAGGTCGAGCAATTCCTCTGCCCCGATCTCCCGCTTGCGGATCATCGCAGCGAGTTCGGTTGCGGACTTGAAGGCGGTCTCGGTCATTCCGGCTCTCCCCCGTTTTCTCCCGGCGCGCTATATTGCTCGCAGAACAGCGGAGGCGCGACAATGGAATTCACACCGATTTCGGGCGCGTGCGGCGCGGAGGTCTCCGATATCGACCTGGAGCGGGAGCTGACCCCGGAGCGTGTGGAGACGCTGCAGGCCGGGCTCGGCGAATACGGCGTGCTGGTATTTCGCGGACAGACGCTCTCGCCCGAGAGCCACCTGGCGATGGGCGAGGCGTTCGGCGGCGTCAACATCAACCGCTTCTTCAGGGCGGTGGACGGCTATCCCGGCATCGCGGAGGTGCGCAAGGAGCCCGAGCAGAAAGCGAATATCGGCGGCGCCTGGCACACCGACCACACCTACGACATCGAGCCGGCGCTGGGCTCGATCCTGGTCGCGCGCGAATTGCCGCCCTTTGGCGGCGACACGCAGTTCTCCAGCATGTATGCCGCTTACGACGCCCTCTCGGACGGGCTGAAGGCGATGCTTTCGGGCATGAAAGCGGTGCATTCGAGCCGCCATGTCTTCGGGACGCGCGCCGACTATGTGACGGACGGCAGCGATCTCGCCGGGCGGCTCGGCAACAATGAGGCGGCTACGCAGGACGCCGTGCATCCGGTCGTCATCCGCCATCCGGTGAGCGGGCGGCCCTCGCTCTATGTCAACCGCGGGTTCACCACCCGCTTCGACGGCTGGACGGTCGAGGAGAGCCGCCCGCTGCTGCAGATGCTCTACGAGCACGGGAGCCGGCCGGAATTCACCTGCCGGGTGCGGTTCGAGCCGGGCACGGTGGTCTTCTGGGACAACCGCGCGACCTGGCATTGCGCGCTCAACGACTATGCCGGCCACCGGCGCCTGATGCACCGCGTCACCGTGGAAGGCGCGCCGCTGCCGGCCTGGCGGCCCGAGGCGGAGCGCGCCGCCGCCTGACCCATCCCTGACGGTCGCGCGCCGACGCCGGCCGGAAGCGTCAGGCGGGCGGCAGGCGGAGCTTGTCGCTGTAGAGTTCCACCACGGCGTCGAGGTCCGGGTTCTGCACCGTCACGTCGATGGCGCGCACGCCGAACATCGCCGGATTGTGCGGCAGGAGCGGCTCCCGGCCCTCCGCGAGGTCGCGGGCGAGCTTCAGCAGCCGGCGCCGGGCCGCGATGATCGCCGCGTCCGAGGGGCCGAGATGCTCGTTCTCGCGGTCCACGACCGGCCCCATGCTCTCGACGATGGCGCGGTCCTGGTTGTTGACGCCGGGAATGCCGGTTGCATTGCCGGCCCACTGCGAGGCGCGGTCCAGCATGTAGCCGTTTTCGCGATTGACCTCGGGCGTGAAACCGCCCGGAAGGGTGCGCGGCGCGGCGCCCAGGCCCGTCTCCAGATAGTCGCGGTCCGCCTCCGTCATCGGCGCTTCCGGGTTGTAGGAGGTGCCGAAGACGAAGCTGTTCTCGTCGTCTATCGGGATATAGGCGCGCGACGAGATCGGGTATTTCGGGTGCGGGATGATCGAGTTGCTCGGCAGGATCCACTGCGTGATGCGCCAGTTGAACAGATTGTCCGCCGCGCCGCGCTGCGAGCCGTAATAGAAGCCGTAATCGGTCGGCCGGATATGAATCGACGGCATGCCGTCCTGCTGCCAGTTGCCATGCGCGGCGGCGAGGCCGGGCGACAGGGCGGAGGTGTCGGCGAAGCGGTGCAGAAGGTGGTGTGCCAAACGAAAAGCCAAGCCTGACCTTATAGGCACTTGAGACAGAGATGCTTTTCCTCGTATGCAACAGCGTAATAACAGTTGGTTATGAGCGTGTCAAGGCGCTCATGCCGAATATCTGGATTGTATTTATGTCGATCTTATGTTGTAGAAAGTTGCATTCTGGGAACTTTATAGAGCAGTGAAGTTATGCTAATGGCCTGATTTCAAGGTATAAAAAGGTATAGTGAATCAGCTTCTGGCATACCGATATATGCTATGCATGGGAAATCCCCATGGATTCTTTCATGCCCGTG
>JAJDVH010000222.1 GCA_022826185.1 Alphaproteobacteria bacterium | reverse complement strand
AGCACGTCGGCCCCGAGGTCCGCGAGGATGACGCCGGCGGCAGGGCCCATGACCATGTGCGAGAACTCGATCACCTGAAGGCCGGCCAGGGGCAGGGCGGTCGCGTCGGGCGTTCGTTCCATCCAGTTTCCTCCGCTGCTCCGCCGATGTCCGGCATCGGGCGGGCGCTGGCGATTCAATGCGGGAAATGACATTATGATATATCATTAGTGCATTTCACCAGAACAACGCGGCGTCCGGGCCTGCCGGGCGCCCGGGGGCGGCCCGCCGTGGATCCATCCAGCCCATCCATCGACATCGAAATCAGCGAGGTCGGCACCCGCGACGGCCTGCAGAGCATCGAGTCGATACTGCCGACCGAGGCCAAGAAGGCTTGGATCGCGGCCGAAGCCGCTGCCGGCGTGCCGGAGATCGAAGTGGGCTCCTTCGTCCCCGCCCGCCTGCTGCCGCAACTGGCGGACACGGCCGAGCTGGTGGCCTTCGCCAAGACCCTGCCCGGCCTGAACGTCGCGGTGCTCGTTCCCAACCTGAAGGGCGCGCGCGCCGCGATCGAGAGCGGCGCGGACAAGATGTCGCTGCCCTTCTCGGTCAGCGAATCCCACAGCCGCGCCAACCTCAAACGCTCCCATGCGCAGGTTTTCGACGAGGTGGGGGCCATCGTGGCCGCCCTCAAGGAGACGCCGGCCGCAAGGCGGCCGCGGTTCGAGGTCGGCCTGTCCACGGCCTTCGGCTGCACCCTGGAAGGCGCCGTTGACGAGGACGCGGTGCTGCGTATCGCCGAACGGGCGGTCGAGCTCGGAGCCGATGAAGTGGGCCTTTCCGACACCGCGGGCTACGGCAATCCCGCCCAGGTGCGGCGGCTCACCGACCGGATCCACGCCGCGGTGGGCAGGGAGAGGATGACCGGGATCCACCTCCACAACACCCGCGGACAGGGCCTCGCCAACGTCATGGCCGCGCTGGAGGCGGGGCTGACCACCATCGACAGCTCGCTCGGCGGCATCGGCGGCTGTCCGTTCGCGCCGGGGGCGAGCGGCAACATCGTCACGGAGGACCTCGTCTTCCTGCTCGAATCCATGGGCCTGAACACCGGGATCGACATCGGCCGGCTGCTCGAGGTGCGGGCGCAGGTGCAGGCGGCCTTGCCGGGCGAGTCCCTCTACGGCTTCCTGGCCGACGCGGGCCTGCCGAAGGGCTTCGCCTACGCGCGCCCGCCCGCCAGCCCCGCGGCGACGTGACCCGGTTCCCGCACGGCGGCCCCGGGGCTGGCTGAGCCTATGGCGGAGGGGGTTGGCAACGACGCAGGCGTCCCGGCCTACGCGGCGCTGGCACTGCAGGTCACCGTGGACGCGGTCAACCGCTGTCCCGATGCGGCGGCGGCTCGCGCGCGCATCGAGGCGTCCCTCGACCGGATCGCCAAGCAGGTGGCCGCCAGCCGGCAGTTCATCGGCCCGCACCTGAAGCTGGTGGTGCTGCCGGAGTACTTCCTCACCGGCTATCCCATGGGCGAGAGCGCCGACGACTGGCGGCGGCGCGCGTGCATCGATCCGCAGGGGCCGGAGTACGAGCGGCTCGGGCGCATCGCCCAGGAAAGCGGCGTGCACCTTTCGGGCAACCTGTACGAGACCGACCCCAACTTTCCGGAACTCTACTTCCAAACCAGTTTCGTCCTCGACGATGCCGGCAATCCCATCCTGCGCTACCGCCGCCTGATCTCGATGTACGGCCCGACTCCCCACGACGTGCTCGACCGGTACCTGGACGTCTACGGCGCGGACAGCCTGTTCCCGGTCGCCGACACCCCCCTCGGCCGCCTGGCGGCCGTCGCCTCGGAGGAGATCCTGTTCCCCGAGGTGAGCCGGACGCTGGCGCTCAAGGGCGCCGAACTGCTCTGCCACTCCTCATCGGAGGTGGCGAGCCCCGCCCTGACGCCGAAGAACGCCGCCAAGCTGGCCCGGGCTTACGAAAACCACGTTTACGTGGTCTCCGCCAACACCGCCGGCGTTTCCGGCATCGACCTGCCCGGCCGCTCCGTCGATGGGGGTTCGAAAGTCGTTGACCACCTGGGACGGGTGCTGGCGGAAGCGGCGGCCGGTGAGTCGATGGCGGCCTGGGCGGACGTTCGCATCGACGCCCTGCGCGAGCACCGGCGCCGGCCCGGCATGTTCAACGTCCTCACCCGCCAGCGGCTCGGGCTGTTCGCGGACGCCTACCGGGACGATGCGGTCCATCCCGCCAACACCCTGCTCGACGCCGACGGCGGGACCATCGCCCCGGAACGCGCCCACTTCGGCGAGGTCCAGCGCACGGTCATCCGCGCCCTCATGGAGCGGGGCGTCATCTGATGGCGGGGGCCCCCGTGCCGGTGGGCCGCTTGCGGGCCGGGAGCGAAGCGCATTGAACAGGCTTCGGGCCGGAACGGTCTCCGTCGCCGATCTCGCGCGCAGCCGCCGGATCTATGAGCGCTGGCTGGACTACGAAACGGTCGAGCGGGGCGAGGTCGGCGCGGGACTCGCTGCGAGCTGGGGCGCGCCAGGAACGGCGGGTGCTCCCTACGCCCTGCTGCGGCCCGCATCGCGGGCGGACACCTACCTGCGGTTGATCGAGGCGCCGGCGGTTCCCGGCTTCGTGCCCCTGGTCACCTACGGGTGGGCGGCGCTTGAGTTCTGCGTGCGCGACGTGCTCGCCGTCAACGAGCGCCTCGCGGACTCGCCTTTCGAGGTCATCGGGCCGCCGCGGGGCGTCGATGGGGTGGCGCCCATTCACGCCATGCAAGCGAAGGGCCCCGACGGCGAAGTCTGCTACTTCACCCAGATCGACGACGACCTGCTGGGGTTCCGGCTGCCGAGGGCGCAGAGCTTCATCGACCGCCTCTTCATCAACGTGCTGGCGTCGAGCGACATGCGCGCCGCGCAGCGATGGATGGTTCAAGGGCTCGGGTTCGACGTGGGGCAGGAATCGATGGACATCACCTACAGGATGCTGGCGAAGGCCTTCGGCACGCCGGTCGAGCAGCGCTACACCATATCGACCATGGCGGATGGGAGGGACCTGTTCCTGGAGATCGACCAGATGCCTGCGGCAGCCGGCCCGCGTCCGTCGCACGAGGGGCTGCTGCCCCCGGGAATCGCGATGACGTCCTTGCGGATGGGCGACCTCGACGCGGTCACGGCAGCGCCGCTCGCGGCCGCCCAGGCGCACGACGGCCAACTTTACGACGGCGGGCGCAGCGTCACCGTGGCCGATCCGGACGGCACGCTGTTCGAACTGGTTGAGTCGCGCTGACCGGGGGGCGGCTTAAGGCCTCGACCGCCCCCTGTCGCCGGAGCCGTCAGCCGGCGTAGTCATCCATGCTCAGGTTCATCCGGTAGTGGAACCGCTCGGGATGGTACTGGCAGTTGAGCAGGTCGACGGCGTCGCCGCTGTCGTCGAACGAGTGGCGCACCAAGGTGAGGACGGGGTCGCCGGGCACGAGCTGCAACTGCTCGGCCACCAGCGGCGTGGCGGCCGAGGCGCTCAGGTACTGCTCGATGCGGGTGATGGCGTGGCCGTTCTCCGCCATGATGTCGAATCGGGTGCGCCGCTCGATGTTCCGGGCGGTGAACCCCCGGGCGATGCCGCGGGTCCAGCTCTCGTAGTAGGCGAACGGCACCGCGTCCTCGCTGGAGCGCACGCGGGTGACGTAGTGCACCGGCTCGCCCTCCGGCATGCGCAGGTCGTCGACCAGGTTGCGCGGCGGCAGGCGCTTCTCGATGTGCAGCACGCGGACCTTGGTGGTGCGCGACATGCTGGCGAGCCGCTCGAGCATGCCGACCAGCGGGGCCTCCACTTCGGAGGCGGAGGACTCGAAGACCACGTGGCTGCCCTTGCCGCGCTGCCGCTTGATGAGGCCGTCGGCGGCGAGCATGTCCATCACCCGCTTGGCGGTGACGCGCGACACGCCGAAGCCCGAGGAAAGCTCGGCTTCCGTCGGCAGCTTGGCGCCGTGGGCCAGGGAGCCGGAGAGGATGTGCCGCTTGAGCAGCTGGTAGAGCTGGTGGTACAGGGGAATCGGGCCGTCGGTGCGCAGGGAGCCGAGCTCCATCGGCGTGAACAGTTGGCTGGTCTTTTCCATGATCTAACCTGACGGGGTTTTATCGAGTTGAACTGGCTGGACTGTGCACGGACCCGCTCCCCGGCTGAGGTCAGCTAGTGTAGCCGCCGTCGGCCCCGGGCGCATCCAGCGCGCCCTGCAGCGTGCGGTAGGCGGCTTGGGCGTCCAGCAGCGCCAGCAGCATCCGGGTCAGGCGCGCGGGCTCCGGCGGGCTCTCGTTGCGCTCGAGGTACTGTCCGCGCAGCCAGTACCAGGCCCGCCACAGGTGCGCCCCGGAGGCTTCCGGGACGAGATCCGGCAGGACGCCGCCGAACCAAGGGACGGTCGCCTCCTGGAAGCGGATCCGGGGATCGCCGCGGGCGGCCATCCGAGCCAGGCGCGCCGTGGCGCCAGTGCCCACAACCGTCACGCGCTCGGCGTCCAGCGTATCGACGATGCGCCGCACGGCACGGACGCAGTGGTCCACGCAAAGGCCCTCGGGATGCGTCGACCCGCCATGGCCCGGCAGATCGATGCGCGCCCAGCCGCTACCGCCGGGCGGCGCATCGGCCAGGTCGCCGGCACCGCCCAATCCGTGCAGGACGACTCCGGCGGCGCCCCCTTCCCCGTTCACCCGGTAGCGGATCGGACCGAAGCCCGCATCGGCGTAGCGGATGGATCCGGAGTCGAGGCAAAGATCCTCGGCTGCGGCGCCCTGGTCGGGGAGGACCCGATCCAAATGTGATTCCAGGCATGACCAGCGGTCCTCCGGCGTCGGCCCGCAACGGGCCATGGCGACGTTGCCGCCCCACTCCAACTCGTCGAAGCGGTCCGTCCACCGTTTGAGGATGCTGCCCTGCCAGCGCAGGACGACCAGCGGCGCCTCGATGGGTGTGACCCGCTCGGCCCGTTCGTTCAGGAAAGCCGCCCGGTAGGCGGCCTCGTAGCCCGGCCCCGCCGCCAGGTAGGCGCGGGCGGCCAGATCCATCGACGCGGCGGCGCCGAGCCGGGGCGCCACCCGGCTTTCAGCGGCCGGGCGCTGCCAAGGGAAGAACAGGGTGGCATCGTGGGCCGCCTGCCAAGCCCGGGCGAGATGGCTTCCGTCTGCTGTCGGCCGCAGGTCGGGAAAGTAGCCGTCCATGATGCGGCCGCGCTCCGCGTCGGTGAAACTGGCGGCGTTGTCGAGCACGAGGCCGCGCACGGCGCCGGCATCCGCCTTGGCCCACTCGATGGCGATCTGCGCACCGGTCGCGGAACCGTAAACGGCGATGCGATCAAGGCCGAGGGCGGCGCGCAGGGCGATCATGGCCTCCACCCAGGGTGCGAGTCCCCGGGCTTTGCCTCCGTCCGCAACGGGCTCCGACTCGCCGAACCCCGGCGTATCGGGCGCGATCAGCGTGGCCCGGCAGGCAAGCCGGCGCATCAGGGGCGCCATGAACGCGGAGCTGAAGGGCGAGGGATGCAGCAGGAACAGCGGCGGGCCGCTGCCGGCAACCCGGTAGTGCAGGTCGATCGGCCCGCCGCCGAGGGTCAGCCTGGCGCTGGACTGCCTGACGGCGGCGGCGTT
>JAJDVH010000142.1 GCA_022826185.1 Alphaproteobacteria bacterium | reverse complement strand
GCCGGGGCCCAGCTTCGGTCCTCGCGGCAACTGCGGCGGCTGAGCCGGTTCTCCACCGGCTTCGGTGGCATCGGGAGCCGGAGATGGGCCCCGGCTCGGGGGCCGGGGCGACGATATGGGCCGCAATCTTCCCATGATACCAGCGGCATCGACTTCAGACTCATGTCTTTTTCCCGTCATGCCCGGACTTGTTCCGGGCATCCATGCGGCCGTGCGGCGGAAGCGGTGGAAGGGGATGCCCGGAACAAGTCCGGGCATGACGGAAGGGGGCGATCGGGCGGCGGCAGGCGCAAACGATCAGGCACGGTGGAAAGCGAGGGGACAGGAGACGTTGCGCGCGCCCAAACCGGCGGGCGCGTCCCCGCGAGCGTCAGGCGCCCTCGCCGCCTATGGCCCCGGCGGCTTCCAGTTCCGCGATGGCCTCGGCTGCGAAGCCGTATTCCTCGAGCACGTCGCGATTGTGCTGGCCCAGCAGGGGCGGCGGCGTGCGCACGGTCCGGCCCTCGAAGGCGTCCATGCGGATCGGGTTCGAGAGGAGCTTCAGCAGGCCGGCGGTCGGGTGGTCGATCTCCTCGACCATGCCCTGCTGGCGGACCTGCGGGTCGGCGAACACCCTGTCGAGGGAATAGACCGGGCCGGTCGGGATGCCGCCTTCCATCAGCTCCTTCGTCCAGTCGATGGCGTCGCGGGTCCGGAACCGGACGTTCAAAAGCTCGCGGAGCTCGTCCCGGTTCGCCCGGCGAAGGTCGTTCGTGCTGTATTTCTCCTCCGCCAGCAACTCCTCGCAGTCGAGCACCCGGCAGAGCCACTGCCAGTGCTTGTCGCTCGGCGTGGCGACGTTGAGCGGCCCGTCCTTCGCCTCGAACAGGCCGTAGGGATAGATCGTCGGATGGTCATTGCCGGCCTGGCCGGGCACCTCGCCGTTCGACAGGTAGCGCTGGCCCTGCACGCTCAGCAGGCCGACAAGCGCCGCCAGCAGCGAGGTCTCCACCCGCTGG
The DNA here is from genome assembly GCA_022826185.1 of Alphaproteobacteria bacterium. Lineage (GTDB taxonomy): Bacteria > Pseudomonadota > Alphaproteobacteria > Bin95 > Bin95 > Bin95. Next base: position 16,299 of record JAJDVH010000142.1, on the reverse strand, counting down.
CCCTTTCCGGTCACGTGCCGCTGGGCGACGGCGGCGGTGACGGCGAGCGCGCACCACATGCCGGCCGTGAAGTCGCCGATGGGAACGCCGTATCGGGTGGGCGCGCCGCCGGGCTCGCCCGTCAGGCTCATCATGCCGGACATGCCCTGCGCGATCTGGTCGAGGCCGGGCCAGCTCCCGTAGGGCCCGGTGCTGCCCATGCCCGTGATGCTGCCGTAGATGACGCCGGGGTTGGCGCGGCTGACGGTCTCGTAGTCGAGGCCCATCGCCGCCGTCGTCCCGGGCTTGAAGTTCTCCACCACGACATCGGCCCGGGCCGCCATCCGGCGCACCGTCTCCAGGCCCGCCTCGTTGCGGAAGTCGACGCCGAGGCCCCGCTTGTTGCGGTTGATGGAGAGGTAGTAGACGCCGATATCGTGGTCGTAGGGCCCCCAGAGCCGCGTCAGGTCCCCGTTCGGCAGGGGCTCGACCTTCACCACGTCGGCGCCGAAATCGGCAAGGATCATGGTGCAGAACGGGCCGGCGGCGGCGCGCGTCAGGTCGAGCACGCGGATGGTCTCAAGCGGCAGCGGCATGGGGCGCCTCCGGAAAGTTGCGGGCCGCGGCCTCAGCCGAATTTCGCCGCGTAGCCGCCGTCGGCCTGCGGCTCGACGAAATGGATCAGCAGGCCGCCGCCGAAATTGGACGGATGCACGAAGCCGATCAGCGCGCCGCGCCCGCCGGGCCGGCCTTCGAGGTCGATCATGCGCCAGCCGTCATCGGCGAGCTTCGGCAGCAGCGCATCGATATCGCGCGTGGCGAAGGCGACATGCGCCAGGCCCGGCCCCCGCCGCGCCACGAATTTGGCGATCGCGCTCTGGTCGCCCTTGGTGTTGCCCTTCTCCTCGCCGAGTCGGTCCCTGGGCTTCAGCGTCGGGTCGTAGTCCATCAGCATTTCGAGCTCGCAGTCGCCGATGGTGATGAAGACGTCGCGCAGGCCGCCCAGGATTTCCGGCGGGCGCGAATGATAGACCGCGCCGTATTTGTCGGAGACGAAGCTCTCCGTCACGTTGCGGATCTCCACGTCGGTCTGCATGCTTTCGACGGGGCAGCCGAGATTGTCCGAGAAGACGCGCACCGTGGCGTCATTGTCGTTCGTGGCGATGCCGAGATGGTCGATCTTGTAGGCGGGACCGTCGGCCGAGGGGATGTCCAGCGGCTCGATGAAGCGGGTGCGGATGCCGACGGTCTCCCGCGGGTCGATGACGGTGAAGCGCCTGCCGTCCGGCCCCGCGCCCTCGGCCGTGACCGTGAGGCCATGCGCGGCGGCAGCGGCGGCGGGGTCGTGTGCGGCGAGCGCCATATGGTGGACGCCCGGGAATTGCGGCTCCTCCAGATAGGGATCGTAAGGGTCGAACACCGCGACCGCCGACCTGCCGACGCCGAAGAACGGAACGGCGCCGCCGCCGAGCGCGACATCGGTCCGCTTGAGGCCGAGCGAGCCGCCGAGGAACCGGCAGGCGGCCTCCACGTCGCGGGCGGCCAGCGCCAGATAGTTGAGCGCGTAACCGGCCATGGGTCAGACCTCCTCGCGCTGGACGAAATGCATCAGCACGCCGCCGATCATGGTGGGGTGCATGAAGCCGATGAGCGCGCGGCGCGAGCCCGGCCGGCCCACCGTGTCGATGGTCCGGTGGCCCGCCGCCCGGAGCGCCGCCAGCGATCCGGCCACGTCCGGCGTCTTGAAGGCGATGTGGTGCAGCCCCGCGCCGCGCGCCGCGATGTAGCGCGCGATGGCGCTGCGGTCGCCGCGCGTGTTGCCGGCCGCGTCGTGCCGCGCGGCATCGACCTCGTTCCCCGTCGTCAGGTCCTGGATGAACTCCAGCTCCGTGTCGCCGACGGTGATGAAGGTCACACGCATGCTGCCGACGAGGTGCGACGGCCTGGTGTGGAAAATGTAGTTGTAGGTGTCCGAGGTGAAATTCTCGGAGAGCGTCTCGGTTTCGCTGTCGGTCTGCTGGCTCTCATAGACGCAGCCCAGCCTGTCGATGAACGCCTCGCGCGCCGCCCGGTTGTCGGCGGACGCCACGCCCAGATGGTCGATCCGCTCGACCATGTCCGACGAACCGGGACCGGTGCCGAGCGGCGTTGCAAGGCGTGTGCGCACCCCGCCGGTCGCATCGGGCGAAAGCGCCACCTGCGGTCCGCCGCCGAGGCCCTCCGAGACGCCGCCCGCCCTTGCGATGCCGGAAGCATCGGCCGCGGCCTCCGGGTCCGAGGCGGCAATCGCCATATGGTGGACGCCCTTCTTCGCGTCCGGCCCGAGGAACGGGTCGTCCGGGCGGAAGAGGGCCAGCGCCGAACGCCCGACGGAGATGACGGGCACGCTCGACCGCCCGCAGGCGAAATCCTGCCGCGGGAGGGCGAAATCCTTCTCGAAGATCGCCGCGCTGGCCTCCGGCTCATCGACGGCGAGCGCCACATAGGCAAGGTCGGGTGCGGTCATGCGTCCTCCATTCATTCATCCCGCCGGGACGCCGTCCGCCGGGTCTCCTCGACAATCGTTCCGTTCGCCGGCGCACGGCCTTGCAATCGGCAAAGACTTCTCATATCGTTCTCCAATCCTGCCGGGGGAAATCATCGGCAGGCCAGATACCTGATTGTGGAGCGATTGTAGCAGATGGCGGACCAATCGACAGGCGAACGCATTGCCAGGCTGGAAGGCGGCTTGAACGGAATGCAGGAGCAGATGCACATGCTGAGAGAGCAAATGCGCATGCTCGGTGAGCAGGTCGAGAAACTGGACCGCAGGCGCGATGCCAATAGCTGGCGGCTGGTCGGCGCCATCGGTGGCAGCACGGCGCTGATCGCAAGCCTGATGGTGGCGCTGAAATATCTGGAAACGGCCCCGTAACCGACAGCCGCCGATTTGGAACGGCGTCTCAAACGATTTCCAGTTCCACCGTGCCTAGCGCCTCGTGGGTATAGACGGCGCGGTTGCCGGCTTCCAGGAACTGGGTCGGGACGATGGAGCCGGTCATCACAAGCTCGCCGGCGCAGAGCGGCTGGCCGCGCGCTATGGCGTTGTTGGCGAGCCAGGCGAGCGGCTCGAACGGGTGGCCCATGGCGTCGCCGCCCCGGCCCTCGCCCACGGGCTTGCCGTCGATCTCCAGGCAGCCGCGCGCGCCCACGAGGTCGAGCGCCCGCCAGTTGGAGACTTCCGGGCCGATCACCACGCCGCCGTTCCAGGCATTGTCGGCGATGAGCTCGAAGGCGTTCATGTTGTTGTAATCCGCCTCGCGGTCGTCGATGAGTTCGAAGGCGGCCGCGACCGCGCCCACATGGGGTGCCACGCTCTCCCGAGTCCAGGGCCGGCCCGTGTCGGGAAGGTCGCCGGCGAGGCGCACCATCGCCTCGCATTCGAGCCCGATGCGCATCAGCGAAGAACGCCGCAGCGTGGCCGGCGAACGGTGGACGCGCTCCTCGAAGATCGCGCCGGCGCAAGGCTGGTCGATGCCGGGCACGACGCGGCGCATGGCGGCGGAGGTGAGCGCCACCTTCCAGCCGGCGACGGGCAGGCCGAGGCCGGCGACCAGTGCCTCCTGCACCCGGTAGGCCTCGTCCTCGGAACCGGGCGCGATGTCGGCGGGCAGGCGCTCGAAGCGCCGGCCCTCGCGGTGCGCGGCAAGCAGGAAATCCGCCGCAGCCTGGACAGTCACACCCCCATCTCCTCGAACACCTTGGACGCCTCCCGGAACGCCTCGACCGCCGCCGGGACGCCCGCATAGATGCCGACCTGCAGGAACACCTCGGCGATCTCCTCCTTGGTGACGCCGTTGTTGAGCGCGCCGCGCGTGTGCAGGCGGAGTTCATGCGTGCGCCCGAGCGCGGCCAGCATGGTCAGGTTCATGATGCTGCGGGTCTTGTCCGGCAGGCCGTCGCGGCACCACACCGTGCCCCAGCAATATTCGGTGACGAACTGCTGGAGCTGGTGGGCGAAATCGTCCTCCGCGCCCCGGGCGATGGAGGGGCCGACATACTCTTCGCCGAGCACCCGGCGGCGGGCTTCCAGGCCCTGCTCGAAGCCGGGCGTGCGGTTGTAGCTGCTGAGGTCCATGGGTCTTGTTCGCTCCGTTTCGGTCCCCCGCAGCAAAGCCCATTCGGGCCTTGCACTCAAGCGGCCGTCCTTCAGCCGCGGCGGCCCGGCAGCAGGGCCGCGATCCAGGCCGGCAGGCTGAGCAGCACCGCCGCGACCGCAATCGCCAGCGGCCCGAGCAGGCCGGCGGGCAACGCCGCCGCGGCCGTCGCGGCGCCCAGCCCCGCTCCCGCCGCCCAGGCCCCGCGCCGATAGCCGAGCCGCCAGAGCCTGCGGCACGCCAGCGCCAGAGGCAGGCCGCAAAACGCCACGGGCGCCAGGGACAGCAGGGCGGGCCCGAAATCCGCGCCCGCCAGCGGCCCGCCCGCAAACCGCACCGCGGCCGTCGCCGCGACCGCCGCCGGCAGCCAGAGCAGCGCCAGCAGCCAGAAGCCGTAATGAAGGAAAGGCTCGCGCCCGTTCATGCGCCGTTTTACACGCGGGCCGCCGGCTTACGGCAGGGAGAATTCCGCCTCCGAGACAGGCTTCCCCTCCGGATTGACGAGGCGCATGCGGCCGTTGCGGCGCTGGAGGCTCAGGCGGTCGTCCCAGAACATCGGGCGCAGGAAGCGGATGGAGAGGTCGAGCCGTTCCGGCATGCCCTCCCCGGAAAGCGCGGCGATGTAGTAGTGGATGCCCATGAGGCCCGCCGCGATGGGGGCCCGGAAGCCGTAACGCGCCGCGACCTCCGGGTCGTTGTGGATCGCGTTCAGCGTGTCGTCGCTGTAGGCGGCCACGCCTTCCGGCATCAGCGGGTGCTCGGCGACCTCCCGGAAACCCTCCTCACCGGGCGCGGCGGCCCCGCCGCCCGGCCCCCGCCTGCGCGCCGGGTCGGGGCGCAGGCCCGAGCGTTCCGTCTCGCAGACCTCCCTGCCCTCCCCGTCGACATAGCGGAACCGGCACCAGACCCGCCGCCCGCGCGGCACATCCTCGATCCGCGTCACCCCGCCCGCCACCGTCAGCGGCTCGTCCAGCCGCGCCGCGCGGCGCAGGCGGAAACGCTGGGTCATATGCACCTGGCCCAGCAGCGAAATGCCGGATTCGTGCATGGCCTTGAGCGCGCCGTGCCCGAGGAAGGTCGGGTCCGCCAGATCGCCGTAACGCCCGGCGTCGATGCCGGCCGCGCGCAGCTTCGCCTCCTGGAACGCCCGCTCCACGGCGAATTCGACGGTCTCGAACACGAAACCCTCTTCCAGCAATTCATCGCCTTGCATCGGCCCCGCCTCCTGTCGCGCTTCGGTCCCCGCGCCGCCGGTCAGCGCGGCCAGTCGTCCTCGCGGTAGAGGAACATCGGGCTGCTCCAGGCCTGGAAACCGTCTTCGGTGAACACCGACACCCAGACGGGGTTGTCGCCCTTCGCCGAGAGCGGCACCTCCAGCTCCGCCGAAAACTCCCGGCAGGACAGCTGCTCCGGCAGGCGGAACACCCTGATCCGCCGTTCCAGGCCGCCCGCTTCCATGACCCAGTCATCGAGGCCGATCTCGGAGAGCGGATGGTCGAGCGCGCCCAGATTGCTCGTCAGGTGGAACATGCTGTCCGGCGCCTCGTCCAGCCATGCGTCGAAGCCGCCGAAATTGCCGGTGGTGATGGCGTCGAACACGATCGTGTCCGGACCCCGCTGCTCCAGCAGGCGCTCCTTGTTCCAGGCGTTGATGGGCTCCATCCGCAGGATCGACCCATGCTGGAAGCGCACCCGGCCCTTCCAGTTCGTCTCGCGCCCGCGCCCGCGATATTCGGCGCCGCTCCACAACACGCGGATGCGCGAGCCGAGTTCCTCCGCGCCGTGGGGGCGGAGCGTGCGGAACACCTCCGTGCCGTTGCGGATCTCGATCCGCTCGATGGGCGCCTGGGTCACGACCTCCAGCGAGAGCGTCACGGCCGCATCGTCGGTCTGCGCGATGTCGCCCATCATGATCTCGCCGACGGGTCGGGACGCCTCGCCCTCGAAGGCGTGCGGGTCGCGCTCGAACAGCTTGCCGCCGGTCGGGAAGCGCGCGCGCACGTCGAGATGCATCCGGGTGCCGGTGGTGCCGTAAGTGTGGCGGCGCTGCACCGCGTCCATGATGCCGTCGCGGCTGAGTTCCGTCGCGTAGAAGCAGGTGAGCCCCCCATAGGCCCCGAAGGTCGAGGCGCCCGGATAGCTCGCGCCCGGCCGGCCCTTGTGCCCGTCGCTGTTGCAGACCACGCCCGAGCGGTGCCCGAGCGGGAAGCCGTCCGTCAGCAGCCATTCGAAGGTGCCCCAGGCCGAGTGGATTTCCATCGCGGCTTCCCGGCGCGGATCGTGCGCATAGGCGATATCGGCGTAGCGGCCGCCGACATGGGCGTAGATGAAGCAGTCCTCCTCGGCCAGCATCTCGAACAGGCGGTTGGCGTTGGGCGCGTCCGTGTCGAGGTCGGACCGGTCCGTCAGCAGGGCGTGCGAGGAACGGTGGATCGCGCGGCCCTCCTCGCGGAAATAGACGTTCCGGTCGCCGCCGACGGCCGTGTTGCCCGACCACTCGTAGCCGGGGAAGGTGACGAACCGGCCGTCCTGGTGGTGCTCCGCCGTCAGCTCGTTCACATGCTCCCAGAAGGTGTTGTTGACCTGGAAGTCGTTGGCCTGGTGGGCGGTCGCGTCCAGGAAGGACTTGTTGCGGGCGAAATCGAAATACTGGCGCGCCGTGGTGATGCCGATGCTCTCGCCGCTCTGGCCGTGCAGGTCGCCCCAATAGCCGCCGAACGGCCCGTCGCGGACGATGAGGGGATGCGATTCCGCCGCCAGCCCTCCCTCCGGGTCGCGCACCGCGATGCGCAATGTGCCCGGCTCGGAGACCGTGAGGCCCTCGAAGCAGATCGACTTGCGGCCGAGCGGATAGTCCACCTCCGCCGGCAGGCCGGACACCGGCATGGTGCATTCCAGCGTGAACCGGCCGCTGGCCCGGTCGGTCGGGTTGCCCCAGACGTCCTCCGCCTTCAGGCCTAACTGGAAGGTCTCGCCGGGGCGGCGGAGCGACGGCAGCACCGCGCGCCAGCAGACCGGCGGCCCCGGCACGACGGAGATCGCCGGCGAGTCGGGGATCGGCACATGGTGGCCGACGGCGCAGACATCGGCGAGCACGCGGAACTGGAAGTCCATCTCCACCATCGTCTGCATCCGCATGCCGGGGGAGCCGCCGGAGGTGTCGCCGAAGGTGATGTGGATGGTGTCGCCCTCGCGCAGGAAGCCGCCCATGACATGCGCCGTCAGCGCCTTCCAGCGGGGCCTGGGCGCGCCGTGCGAGACGTAGGAAAGCCGGATCGGCACGCCCTTGCTGGAGCGCGCCGTGACATAGTTGTAGCCGGCGGGGTCGTCCATCTGCAGCCCGCCCCAGTCCCCCAGCGAGCGGAACGAGACCCGGATGCTGCCCGTGTCGTCGAGCCCGTAGCGGCCGACCGTATAGACCAGCTCGAAGGTCTGGAGGCTGCGGACCTCGACCGGGTCGCCCGGGCGGAGCTCCGCATAGCCGTAGAGCACCGGGTCGGCGCCCGGCTGCACCGCCGGCCAGGCCTCGCCCATCATCTCGTCCGCAAGCGGCCCGTCCCTGAATTCCTTCATCCTCGGCTCCTGCTTTCCGGCAGCGCGTAAGCTCCCGCCAGTCCCGCGCCACTCATAGCCGACCCGCGCGCGCCGGCAAAGGCGGCATGCCGGAGCCTTCACCGGTCCGCGCTTCGGGATCAGGCCAACGTATCGACCAGTTGCGATTCGACGATTCTGCGATCCCGGGTCAGAAGCGTAGCGCCGGTCACGCGGGCGGTTGCAACCAGAATGCGATCTGCCGGATCGCGATGAAAGAAGTCCGGTAACGAAGCCAGCTCGGCCGCCACCGCCGGCGAGATTCCCTGTCGCCGCACCAGTGGGCGCGCGACTGCCTTTTCCAGCCACTCCCGCAGAGGAATCGCCAGGCGAATGCGGCCCAGGTCGTGCAGCATCGCCACTTCCCACAGCGAAATATCGGAGACCAGCAGTGGTGAGTCCGCATTTGCGGACGCGATCGCCTCCCGCTGTTGCCGGGACAGCCGATCGCGGTCTCCATGCCACCAGAGCAGTATATGCGTGTCCAGCAGCGCCCTCACCGCTTCAGGCTGTCCCAGCGGTCCTCCGGAAATACCGGCTCAACGATGTCGTCGAGAATAACAACCGTTCCCTCCAGTTCGGTCTGGGGGTACCGTTCGTTCTCGCCGGTCGCGCGCGTCAACTCTGCAACCGGCCGCCCGCGTTTCAGGATCACGACCCGTTCGCCCGTCTCGTATACGCGGTCGAGAATGGCGAGGCATCGCGCCTTGAAGTCGGATGCGTTGATTACCGTCATCTGACCAGTGTTCGTGACTGGTCGGATGATGTCAAGATTGGCAGCCGCCCGCGGCGGCGGCCGCGAAGGTGTCAGGCTGGAGGAGCAGGCGCTAATCGCCGAGACCGGCTGATTGACATGTCCGGCGCGCGCTCCGATATTGCGGACACGGTTGGGAAGGCTGTGGTTCTCACGGTCTGCGGGGGCGCGCTGCTCCCCCCGGCCGTTATTCTTCGCCGAGGTGATGGCCGGACACGCCGCCCAGCGGTAACGCGCCAGGGAGTGCGGCCCCGCGCATGCATGACCGTCCGCACTTTAGTCCCCGGTCGTGCGGACGGCGCTGCAAAGACAGTCGTTCGACTCCGGCAGCGACAGCCGCGCTTGTGGTTCTCGATGGGTCCCGTTAGTCATTCCGCAGGGCTGCATGCCGCTTGTCGAAGAGTTCTTCCAAGCGCTCGCGGCGGAACTCCAGAAAATCGGGAATGTTGTCCATGCCTCCCACGGGGGTGCTCCACCGGAAATTGTCGAGAGACCATGTCTGATCGTCGCAAGACTTTACCGCCAGGGGCGGCGGTACGATGCGGCAAATCCTGCCGTAGAGTTGCTGAGCCCGTCGCTGCATCAGACTCCGCAGCCTGGGCGAGAAGTCCGTCGGCCTCAGGAAAGCACCCGGTACGTAGGCCGAGTTCGCCGCGCTCGTGAACAACCCGTACGGCAGTACCGGTTCCTTGGCATCCGGCAGGATGTCCAACTCCTCGCGCCAGCGGTTCCCGTGTTCCTTGTGGTCGACGAGGTGCGCAAGCTGGTAGTCGTCCGGTCCGCGCTTGCGGAACGGCTTGCCGGTGAAGGCGAACGCCCACAAATGCTTCGGATAGTCGTTGTCGTCGAGCGCAAGGCACTGTGGGGGAACTTGGTCCGCCGTAGCCCGCTGCCGGAACACCGCAATCTCCGTGCTTCCGGCGTACCGACGAACGCCGGGGAAAACGCAGGGCGAGCCTGCCCACAGATAGATGGCGGGATCGATGCCGAACGCCTCAAGCCGGGACGACCAGTCGGCTCCCATGCGGCGATTGTTCTCGACGACAGCGTAGACGATGCCGGGATCGAGGAAACGCACGAACGGTGTCATCGCTCGGGCAAGCTCACGCAAATCCTCGTCGCTCGGCGTCGGCCACGCTGGCCAGTCTGAACCCTGTCGTCGGGACGGCCACACTTGCGGCGCTCGCCTAGCAGGAACGTCAGTCGGGTCGGCTTTGCCGCCGGCAGCGTAACGGTCGAAAGCCTCAACATATCGCAGGAGCGTCCGAGAACCTGCGTGCTCCGGTCTTCTCCGCGCGAGCGCGGACACGAACCTCGACAGAGCACGGGCGTTGGCCCGGTGATGCTGCTTCCACCACTGCGAGCACACGAGGAACTCGTCAGCGTACACATGCTCCCAGTACCGGCCGTGACCTTGAATCATGCGCCCTTGGTTCCGATGACGCAGAAGCGCGAGGTTCGGGAGGCTGAGGCCGAGCGCGTCCTTGCAATGCTCCGCATCCATCAGGCTGACGATCTCTTTCTTTTCCAGAAGCGTGGGATGCTCCTCCAGCAACGTTCGCATGAGGGCCGCCACAATCTTCTGGAACTCTCCCCTCACTCCGCGAACTCCCGGCTTACTCATGACATCCCTTTCGTTGTGTGGGCCGTCGGGAAGGTGCTTCCTATAATGACTAACGGAAGCTGCGCAACGGCTCCGGAACCGTTCCATCGCAAGCGCGGCGAACAGCGTCGCTCAGACGCCGCTCGGGCTAAGCCGTTGGAATGGAACGGCTATCTGGCCCGAAGCGGTAGGATTATGGGTAACCGAGCCCTTATACCAACGGTCGTTGATGGGAACCCATGACGGCTTTGGCACCCGCTGTCCCGACCGCCCTCCATCGACAGGCTCTTCCGTCATGCCCGGACTTGTTCCGGGCATCTCCATCGGGGCCATCGCGGCGGCGGAAGTGGATGCCCGGAACAAGTCCGGGCATGACGAGAAGAAGACATGAGTCCCAAATCAAGACCGTTGGTATTACGCTATTCGGCGGTTTGCGCGTCACACGCCACTCATAGCCGACGCGAGATGCGCCCACACCGGATACACGCCCATTTTCGTCGTCCCGGACACCCGAGGCTTCGGGAGTCCGATGCCGGTGCATCCGCCGTCCCGTCCTATCAAACTGGAAATGGAGGCGCCAACGGGTGCAATATCGGCCTGCCGACAGAACCCGGACACCAGCCCATGCCCGATCGACTGCCCGCCGCGCCGAACACCGTCCACTGGGGTTTCTTCGACGCCCGGCTCAAGCCCGCGCTCACCGTCGAGAGCGGTGCGGAGGTCGAGATCGAGACCGTTTCCGGCGCGCCGGACGCCCTTCCCGGCCCCGGCTTCGAGGTGCCGGAGGGATTGCGCCGCATCCATGCCGAGACGCCGCGCCCGCTCGGCTCGGGCCATATCCTGACCGGGCCGGTCGCCGTCGCGGGCGCCGTTGCGGGCGATGTGCTCCAGGTCGAGATTCTGGAGGCGCGTCTCGGCACGGACTGGGGCTGGAACGCGATCCGGCCGCTCGGCGGCGCGCTGCCGGACCAGTTCCCGGAAGGCCGGATGGTCACGATCCCGCTCGACCGGGACACGGGCGAAGCCCGCATGCCCTGGGGCGGCACACTCGCCTGCCGCCCGTTCTTCGGCGTCATGGGCACGGCCCCGCCGGAGCATTGGGGCATGGTGAGCTCGGTGCAGCCGCGCGCCTTCGGCGGCAATATCGACTGCAAGGAGCTGACCCGGGGCTCGGTGCTCTACCTGCCGGTGTTCGCGGACGGCGCCCTCTTCTCCTGCGGCGACGGCCATGCCGTGCAGGGGGACGGCGAAGTGTGCCTGACGGCCGTCGAGACGGCGCTGACCGGCCGGTTCCGCCTCACGCTGCGCAAGGACATGGCGCTGGAGGCGCCGATGGCCGAGACGGCGGACCGGTGGCTCCAGTTCGCCTTCGACGCCTCGCTCGACCGGGCCGCCCGCACGGCGCTCAGCCGGATGATCGATTTCATCTGCCTGCGCTCCAACCTGTCGCGGGAGGACGCCTACATGCTGTGCAGCCTGGCCTGCGACCTGCACATCACCCAGTTGGTGAACCAGCAGCAGGGCGTCCACGCCATGCTGGACAAGCAGCTGATTCCCTAGCGGAACGAGGGGAGGTGATGCCGGGATGGCCACTGTAGAACTGATGCTCTGGCGGCGCTCCGTCGGGCTCCCCTCCCGCCGGGCGGGAGGGGTCGGGGGAGGGCCTCTCGGCGTGACGGGCCTTTGCCGGGCTTCGCCCGCCGCCGCTTCCGCTGACGCGAAAGCAGCCCCCCACCCGGCCTCCCCCGCAAGCGGGGGAGGAGCTTCCCGGCGGCTGTCGGCGTGGGTCCCGATCAATGACCGCAGGTGCTGACTCCATGCTGTTCGGCGCGGCGATGTTCGTCACCGACTATTCCATGCCGCCTCAGGCGCTGGCGCGGGCGCTGGAGGAGCGCGGGTTCGAGTCCTTCTGGGCCCCGGAACATTCCCACATTCCGGTGGCGCGCGCGTCGCCCTGGCCACAGGGCGGCTCCCTGCCGGAGAAATATGTCGATGTCGCGGACCCGTTCGTCGTGCTGCCCATGGCCGCAGCCGCCACGACGCGCCTCAAGGTCGCGACCGGCATCTGCCTCGCCGCCCAGCGCGACCCGATACAGCTGGCGAAGGAGACCGCGAGCCTGGACGCGCTCTCAGAAGGCCGTTTCCTGTTCGGCGTCGGCGGCGGCTGGAACCGCGAGGAGATGGCGGACCACGGCACGGTCTTCGAAGAGCGGTTCGGGGTCCTGCGCGAGCGCATCGCCGCCATCCGCGCCATCTGGAGCGAAGAGGAAGCATCCTTTTCGGGTCGGCATCTGTCCTTTGCGCCGATGCGCTCGCGCCCGAAGCCCGCGCAGTCCGGCGGACCGCCGGTGCTGGTCGGCGGCGAGTTCCCGCATGGCGCGCGCCGGGCGCTCGCCTGGGGAGACGGCTGGGTGCCGCATGCCGAACGACCGACCTACCACCTGCTCGACAAGCTGCCCGAGTTCCGCGCCATGGAGGCGGAGGCCGGGCGCTCCGTGCTGATCACCGTCTTCGGCGCGGAGGACGATCCCGCCCGGCTCGACGCCTGGCGCGAGGCCGGGGTCGCGCGCCTCGTCTTCAACCTGCCGAGCGCCGGGGCCGGCGATGTCCTGCCGCTGCTCGACCGCTGGGCGGCCCGGCTGTGACGGCGCTGATCGTCGGCGGCGGCCTTGGCGGCCTGGCGGCGGCGCTGGCGCTGGCGCGGCAGGGCATCGCCAGCCATGTGCTGGAGCAGTCGCCGGCCTTCGGCGAGATCGGCGCGGGCATCCAGCTCGGGCCGAATGTCTTCCGCATGTTCGACCGGCTGGGCATCGGCGAGGCCATATCGCGCGACGCCGTGTTCGTGGACCGGCTGGTGATGATGGACGCGCTGACCGAAGAGACGGTCGTGACCGGCGACCTGGGCGAGGCGTTCCGGAAGCGGTTCGGCGCGCCCTATGCCGTGACCCACCGCGCGGACTTCCACCGCACCCTGCTGGAAGCCTGCGAGGCGGCGGGGACGGTCACGCTCGAAACGAACGCGCAGGTCGTCTCGCTGGAGGAGCTTGGCGGGGGCGTCCGCGCCCGTCTGGCGGATGGCGGCCGGCGCGACGGCGCGTTCCTGGTCGGCGCGGACGGCCTCTGGTCGAAGGTGCGCGAGCATGTCGTCGGCGACGGCCCGCCCAAGGTCTCCGGCCATATCGCCTACCGGGCGGTGCTGCCGATGGAGGAGGCGCCCGAGGACATGCGCTGGAATGCGGCGGCGCTCTGGGCGGGGCCGCGTAACCACCTGGTCCACTACCCGCTCAGGCGCTCCACCCTGTTCAACCTGGTGGCGGTGTTCCACTCCGACCGCTATGTGGAAGGCTGGGACAGCGAAGGCGACCCGGGCGAACTGATGGCGCGCTTCGCCGGCGTCTCCGCCCGGCCGCTGTCGCTGCTCGAAAAGATCGAGACCTGGCGCATGTGGGTGCTCTGCGACCGCGAGCCGGTGGCCGAGTGGTCGCGCGGCCGGGTCTGCCTGCTGGGCGATGCGGCGCACCCGACGCTGCAATATCTGGCGCAGGGCGCCTGCATGGCGGTGGAGGACGCGGTGGCGCTGGCCGATGCGCTGGCCGCCGACGGCGACGTCGAGCGCGCGTTCCGGTCCTACGCAAAGGCCCGCTATCTCCGCACGGCCCGGGTGCAGCTTACGGCGCGGATGATGGGCGAGATCTACCACGCCGAAGGGGTGCGCCGGGAGCTCCGCAACCATGTGCTCTCCACCGCGCAACTCCGCGAAGGCATGGCCTGGCTCTATGACGGTCCGTGACCCCGGCGGGATGGGTCATACCAACGGCATCGACTTTGGACTCATGTCTTCTTCTCGTCATGCCCGGACTTGTTCCGGGCATCTCCCTCAACCGTTTCCGTCCGGCCCAGCGGCCGCATGGATGCCCGGAACACGTCCGGGCATGACGGAAGGGGGTGATCGGGCGGCGGGCGTCGAATCTGCCATCGGTTCCGGTCAACGACCACCGGTATCAGCCGTCGCGCTTGCGCGCCAGCGCATCAAGCCGTTCCTGCATGCGGGCGATCTCGTCCCGCATCGCCTGGAGTTCGCCGCCGGCGGCCGGCGGCTCTTCCTTCGCGTCCGGCTTCGCCGCTCCGAAGGGATTCCACAGCGCCATCGTCTGCTCGAACAGCGCCAGGTTGCGTTTGCCGATGTCGTCCATCGAACCGAAGGACAGGCCCGGCCCGTAGGCGCGCTCGACCTCCCGGCGCATCTTGTCCTGGTTGGCGGCGAACCACTCCATGGACCGTTCGAGATAGGTCGGCAGCATCCAGCCCGTATTGTCCCGGTACATGGAGATGATCTGGCGCAAGAGCGAAACGGGCAGCAGGTTCGCGCCGTTCTGCTCCTCGTCGACGATGATCTGGGTCAGGGTCGCGCGCGTCAGGTCCTCGCCGCTCTTGGCGTCCTCGACGGTGAACTCGACGCCCTCGCGGACCAGCCGGGCCAGGTCGGCAAGGGTCACATAACTGCTTGAAGCGGTGTTGTAGAGGCGTCGGTTCGCATATTTCCGAATGCGAATCGGGGCCTCGTCCTTGCTCGCAGCCATGGTGGAGCCACCTTGCCTTGCCGGGGTTGCAGCGCAGCATAGCACAGGCCGCGGCCTCGCCGGGAAAAGCGGGTCAGGCCCCCACGAGCCATTCGTCCACGAGCGCCAGCTCTTCCGTGCTCAGAGGACGCTGCGCCTGCTCGCACCGCACCACGACATAGTCGCGGAAGGCCTTTGCGACGACATCCGGGTCGGACGCATCCGAAGCGACGTCGAAGCCCGACTGCCAGAGCCCCGTGGTGACGAATTCGGCCGCGTCGCGCGCAAGCGACACCCCTTCCTCGCCGGCCCGCTCCTGGAGAAGCCGCGACATGGCGGCCCGGTCGGTCACGCCCTCGTCGAACAGCTTGGCCATGTGCTCGAAGAGAAGGTCGAACCCGTCCGGGTCGAGCGCCGGAACGCCCACCAGGTGATGGATCGTCTCGATCAGCGCCGGCAGCCCTTCGCTGGTTTCCGCCGTTTCCGCCGCTGCCTCATATTCGAAGGAGTCCGCAGCAGGCGGAGCCTCCAGGGGCGCATCACGCAGCGACATCTGCCACTCTTCGCCGGGTTCGCCGCATTCCAGCATGGGATCGACGGTCGTCAGCGCTTCGGCAAGACGGCGCAGCGACCGGAATCCGAACCAGTCGCTGTTGCGGAAATTGGCGAAGCGGAAAAAGAAGTGCGGCAGTTCGGCGGCGGGAATCGGCCCGTCCTGCTCGATGGATTCGTGCAGGACGGCGGCGACCTCGGGGAGCACCGCATAGTCGCCCGTAAGCGACGGCCGGGGCGTGAACGGACGAGGAGGCGGGAACGGGCGCGCGCCATCCGGCGGGGCCGCCACGCCGGGAGCCCCGGCCGATGCGTCGCCGAGCGCGCTCTCGATAAACACCGATTGCTCGATGGTGTAGCTGCACGCGGCCGTGAGCGCCGGCGCAACCACCGCATTGGCGAGGATCGCCGTCCGCCGGTCGTGCGCGCGCAGACGCAGCAGCACCGGCGTGAAGTCGGCATCCGCCGACAGGATGATGAATTCGTCGAACGGCGTGGCGTGGTCGAGCGCATCCATGATGTCGATCGCCATGTAGATGTCGGTGCCGCTCTTGCCGCCTCCGGTAAGCGGCGGACAGTCGATCACCGAAAACGCGCTCCTGGTGAAAAAGCCGCGAAACCGGGAGAAGGTGGCCGGATTGAGATAGCAGTTGCGCATCAGCAGCGCGCGGCGCGTGCGCCCCTCCCGGCCTCCGCCTGTGGTATGGTAGCCGCGCTCCAGCCAGTGCATCCAGCGGCCCGGCTGCTCGGCAAACCGCTTGGCGGCGCGCGGATCGACGGCTTCCAGACTGAGGAACACATTGTCGAAATCGACAAAAAGGGCAGCCCGAACCCGGCCGGGGCGGGAAGGCATCATGATAACCTCAATCCAGGCAAAATCCGTTATCCAAGCACGGCGGGCGCAAGCCCTTCATTCCAATGTAAAATCCTGTTTCCATGAGTCAAGGGCCGGAGAACAAACAGGCGGACGCCTTTCTCGATCTCTGGGAAAGGAATGTCCTTGCATGGTGGCGCGAGAGCGCGGGCCTGCTGTTTCCCTCGCAGGCCGATGAGCCTCCCGGCCGGGAGGACCGGCCCGAGGCCGCTGGCGCTGCACATGGCGACGGCGGCGGCGGTCTGGGGCGG
>JAJDVH010000198.1 GCA_022826185.1 Alphaproteobacteria bacterium | reverse complement strand
GTCAGCGGATGGCGGTAGAGCTGGCGCAGGATCTGCGGCGGCACCGTGGCCGCGTGGGCGCCAACGCGGGCCGCCTCGACCACATGCAGGGGGCCGCGGACCGACGCCGCCAGCACCTCGGTGCGGATGCCGTCATAGGCGCGGTAGATCTCGCAGATGTCGCGCACGAGCCCGATGCCGTCCTGCCCGAGATCGTCCAGCCGGCCGACGAAGGGAGAGATGAAGCCCGCGCCCGCCCGCGCCGCAAGCAGGGCCTGCTGGGGCGAGAAGCAGAGGGTGACGTTGACCGTCCGGCCTTCGTCTGCGAGCGCCCGGCAGGTGCGCAGCCCGTCCACCGTGAGCGGCACCTTGACCGCCACATTGGGCGCGATGGCGGCGAGCCGCCGGCCCTCCGCCAGCATGGTGTCGTGGTCGGTCGCGGTGACTTCCGCGCTCACCGGCCCGTCCACCAGGGCGCAGATGTCGGCGATCGCCTCCAGCAGCGGGCGGCCGCTCTTCGCGATCAGCGAGGGGTTGGTGGTGACGCCGTCGACCATGCCGGCTGCGGCCATGTCGCGGATTTCCGCCAGATCGGCGGTATCGACAAAGAATTTCATGGCAACCCGCCCTTATCGTCAGTCTGAAACGCTATGACTCTATACATGTCCGCCTCCGACCGCGCCATAACCGTGCCGGTGCTGCTGCCCCTGCCGCTGCCCGGCCCCTACGATTATCTGGGGGAGGGATTCGCGCCGGGCGACATCGTGGAAGTGCCGCTCGGGCGCCGGTTCGTGGCGGGCGTGGTCTGGGACGGCGGACCGGGCGGCGTCGAGGCGGGCCGCCTGAAGCCCGTGGCCCGCCGGTTCGAGGTCCCGCCCATGCGTCCCGCGCTCCGCCGCTTCGTCGCACGGGTGGCGAACTACACGCTCTCGCCGCCGGGCTCGGTGCTGCGCATGGCGCTGAGCGTGCCGGCCGCGCTGGAGCCGCCGAAACCGCGCCGCGCCTGGAGGCTGGCGGATATCCCGCCGCCGGCCATGCGCGCGACGCCGCAGCGCCTGGCGGTGCTGGTGGCGCTGGCGGGCGGCGGCGCGCTCACGGCAGCGGAAATCGCCCGCGAGACGGGCGTCGGGCCGGGCGTGCTCAAGGGTCTGGCGGCGCTGGGCGCGGTCGAGCCTGCGGCGCTGCCGCCGGGACCGGCACTCGCTCCGCCGGACCCGGATGGCGGGCGGGTTGCGCTGACGGACGAACAGGCCGCGGCCGCCCGCGAACTGGGCGGAACAGGCTTCGGCGTCTCCCTGCTGGAGGGCATCGCGGGGTCCGGCAAGACGGAGGTCTATTTCGAGGCGGTCGCCGACGCGCTCCGGCAGGACCGGCAGGCGCTGATCCTGCTGCCGGAGATCGCGTTGACGGCGCAGTGGATGCAGCGCTTCGAGGCGCGGTTCGGCGCGCGGCCGCTCGCCTGGCACTCGGACCTGCCGGCCGGTGAGCGGCGCAGGGGCTGGCGGGCGGTTGCAGAGGGCGAGGCGCGGGTGGTCGTCGGCGCGCGCTCGGCGCTGTTCCTGCCGTTTCCTGCGCTCGGCGCCGTGGTGGTGGACGAGGAGCATGAGCCGGCCTTCAAGCAGGAGGACGGCGTCGCCTATCACGCGCGCGACATGGCCGTGCTGCGCGCCCGCTTGGAGGACGTGCCTGTGGTGCTCGCCTCCGCCACGCCGTCGCTGGAGAGCGAGGAGAACGCCAATGCCGGGCGCTACCGGCGGCTCGGGCTGGCGGAGCGCTACAGGCGGGCGGCGCTGCCGGAGGTGTCGCTGATCGACCTGCGCCGGAACCCGCCGCCGCGCGGGCAGTGGCTGGCGGCGCCCCTGGAGTCGGCGCTCCGCACGGCGCTGGAGGCCGGCGAGCAGGCGCTGCTGTTCCTCAACCGGCGGGGCTATGCGCCGCTCACCCTCTGCCGCGCCTGCGGGCACCGGATCGAATGCCGCCATTGCAGCGCCTGGCTGGTGGAGCACAGGCTGGCCGGGCGGCTGCAATGCCACCATTGCGGTCATGCCGAACCGTTGCCCCTGCAATGCCCGGCCTGCGGGGCGGAGGAGAGCCTCGCCGCCTGCGGGCCCGGCGTGGAGCGGATCGCCGAGGAGGCGGCGGCGCTCTTCCCCGAGGCGCGGCTCGGCGTGTTTTCGAGCGACAGCGTGCGCGGGCCGAGCGCCGCCGCGGAGTTCGTCGCGAAGGTGGAGGCGCGCGAGATCGACCTCATCATCGGCACGCAGCTTGCCGCCAAGGGGCACCACTTCCCCTGGCTGACGGCCGTCGGCGTGGTGGACGGCGACCTCGGCCTTGCCGGCGGCGACCTGCGCGCCTCGGAGCGCACCCACCAGCTGCTGACCCAGGTCGCGGGCCGCGCCGGGCGGGCGGAGCGGCCGGGGCGCGTGCTGGTGCAGACCTGGCAGCCGGAGAACCCGGTGATGCAGGCGCTGGCCTCGGGCGACCGGCAGGCGTTCCTGGAGGCCGAGCGGGATGGGCGGCGCGCGGCCGGCATGCCGCCTTACGGCAGGCTGGCGGCGCTGGTGCTGGCCTCGCGCGATCCGGCGGCGGTGGAGGCGGCGGCCCGCGCGCTCGCCCGCGCCGCGCCCCAGGGCGGGGAGGCGGACGTGCTCGGCCCCGCGCCCGCGCCGCTCGCCCTGCTCCGCGGCCGCCACCGCTGGCGGCTCCTGCTCAAGGCCCCGCGCGAGCGCCCGGTCCAGCCCGTGCTGCGCGCCTGGCTCGGCTCCGTCCGCCTGCCCGCCAACGTCTCCCTCCAGATAGACGTGGACCCCTACAGCTTCATGTGAGGGGCCGCTCGCAGCGTGGACGGGCGCGGCGCTTCGTGGAACAATTGCAGCTTCCACACCCTGATCGAAGCCACCGCCATGCCTCGCCTTGCTGCAGCGTTTCTCACGCTACTTGCCGCCATCCTTCCCGTCTCCGCCAAGGCAGCCGATTGCGTGTCGTGGAATTCCGGGGAGTTCTTCGCCAGCGCGACGGCGGCCACTGTCCGGACCTGCATCGAAGCCGGCTCTGACCCCACGATCCGGATACAGAACGGCTTCACGCCGCTGCACTTTGCGGCGGCGATAGGCAAGGACCCCGCCATTGTCGCGACGCTCGTCGAGGCCGGCTCCGATGTCGGGGCGGGCGCCGACAGGGGGCTGGCTCCGTTGCACATGGCGGCCGCCGCCGGCAATGCCGCCATGATCGAGGCGCTCATTGCGGCGGGCGGGGATGTCGATGCCGGTGCCGAAGCCGGCATGACGGCGCTTCACCTTGCAGCCGTCGCGGGACACAGCCCGGCAATCGACGCGCTTGCCGAGGCCGGGGCCGATATGGACGCACGCGCGGGTCCCACCCGCATGACGGCCCTGCACATGGCGGTAAGAAAGAAGAGTATTGCTGCGATTGCCGCCTTGATCGACGCCGGCGCGGATATCGACGCACGCGATGAGCTGGCCCGGACGGCCGTATATGGCGCGGCAAGTTTCGGGAACGCGGCTGCAATCGGAACTCTGGCCGAAGCCGGGGCCGACCTGGAGGCGCGGTCGGAAGACGGCATCACGGCGCTCATGGCGGCCGTCGTGTCAGGGGACACGGCTTCCGTCGAGGCGCTTCTGAGTGGCGGGGCGTATATCGACGGTCAGGAGCCGAGAACCGGTATCGCGCCGTTGCACGTGGCGGTGGGCATGAAAAACCTCGCGATGGTAACCATGCTCGTCGAGGCCGGCGCCAATGTGCAGGCGAAGGCTATGGTCGGTCTGACGCCATTGCACCTTGCAGCGGTTCCTTTCGAGCCTGCAATGGCCGCCGAACTAAGCGAGAAAGGCGCAACGATCGACACGGGAGCGAACGCAACCGTCGCAACGATCACAGCGCTGCTCGACGCCGGAGCCGACCTCGAGGCGCCCGCCGCAGACCTTCGCACGCCGTTGCATGTCGCGGCAGCAATCGGGAATGCCGCCGCCGTTAGGAGCCTTCTCGAACGCGGCGCCGACCCGGATGCGCGCGACGAATCGGACGGCACGCCGCTGCACGCCGCCGTGTCCGGCGCGGCCCATGAAGGCGACCCGGAATTGCTTCGCCGATTTGGCATCGACATCGATTCGGACTCCGAATTCGCCAGGTCGGCGGTGCGGAACTTCCTGCATGCGCATGGCCGCGCGGCGGAGACGAATCCCGCGGTCGTCGAAGCGCTCGTGGAGGCCGGGGCGGATATCGGGGCGCGCGACCGGGTGGACGCGACGCCGTTGCACAGGGCGGCCGCCGCCGCGAGCGCCGCGGCCATCTCGGCGCTGCTTGACGCCGGCGCGGACCCGAAGGCGCGGACCGCTTTCGACAAAACTCCATGGGACTTCGCCGAAGGGCGCGACGATTTGAAGGGCAGCGACGCCTACAGGCGGCTGAGGGACGGGCGTTAGCGATGCCGTGCGGCGTGGACGGCGGCGGCGTGGCATGGAACATTCGCCGCTTCCGTGTTCCAGGCGGAGTTACCGCCGTGCCTTGCCGCTTCCTCGCCGTGGTCGTCGCCGCCCTTCCCGCCGCTGCTTTCGCCGCCGATTGCGGGACATGGAATGGGGCGGCGTTTTTCAGGACCGCAACCGGGGCCGATGTGCGCGCCTGCCTCGCCGCCGGGGCGGACCCGGACGCGCGCGACGGGGAGGGATGGACGCCCCTGCACCATGCGGCGGCGGAAAAGAACCCGGCGGCGGTTGCGGCGCTGCTCGCAGCGGGCGCGGACCCGGACGCGCGGGAGTCACTGCGCTGGACCCCGCTTCACCGGGCGGTGAAGGATGAGGAAAACCGCGCCGCGGTCGAAACCTTGCTCGCCGCCGGGGCCGATGCCGGCGCGCGGGACGAGGAGGGCCTGACCCCGCTCCACCTTGCGGCGCGGTTGAACGAAGATGCCGGCGTCATAACGGCGCTGCTGGCCGCCGGTGCGCACGTGGATGCTCGCACCGGAGAGGGGCGCACGCCATTGCACTTCGCGGCATGGTTCAACGGCAATCCTGCCGTGGTGGAGGGGCTTCTCGCCGCTGGCGCCAGACCGAACGCAATGGACATCGAGCGGGAGACGCCATTGCACTACGCGCTGTGGCGGCATGAAAACCCCGCCAAGGTCCGGGCGCTTCTGGCAGCCGGCGCGAATCCGAATGCGCGGAACCAATATGACGGAACGCCGGTCCATTGGGCGGCGAGTTATACCAACGGCTTCGACTTGGGACTCATGTCTTCTTCTCGTCATGCCCGGACTTGTTCCGGGCATCCATGCGGCCGCTTGGCCGGACGGAAACGGTTGAGGGAGATGCCCGGAACAAGTCCGGGCATGACGGAAGGGGGG
>JAJDVH010000244.1 GCA_022826185.1 Alphaproteobacteria bacterium | reverse complement strand
TCTACTTTCATTCTACACCATACCGCCAAATGTCAAGCCCGTCCGGGAACAAAAAATGAAATCACCGGAGATTTTTCATGGAATGCCGGCGACGGGAACCGGAGCGGAGCCGTTTCGGACTGCCCGGCATTCCGGGCCGGGAGGCAGCCCGTGTGCGTCCTCCCGTCCTGATCCTCGGGTCCCTGGACGGCGTCGAGACAGGCGTGCGGCAGCTGATTCGCAGCCAGCCTCTCGAGACCACCGTCATCGAACACCGGGGAGCCGCCATCGCGATCCCCACGGAAGCGGAAATCCTGCGCATCAAGGCCGTTCTGATCCTGCGGAGAAACGCCACCCGGGACTATCTGGACTTCGCCGCGCTTGCGAGCCGTATGAGCGTGCAGCGCCTCGTGCACGCCATGGAGCCCTTCGACAGGCTTTATCCGCAGGAGAACCGCCAGTCGCCCCTGCAGCAGCTTCTGGCGCAACTCTCGAGCGCGAGGCCGGGCGACCTCGCGGACACCGGCCCGGGCAGCTATCGCGGGCTCGCCCCGGAACTGTCCGACTGGAACAGGGTCAGCGAGGTTTGCGCGAGGATCGCCCAGACCCTGTTCGACGGGCTTTGCTCCCCGCCTTCGCCCCCGCAGCGGGAGCCGTCTCACCCGAAGCCGGACAACACCGGCTTCAAGGGCCCCGGACAATGAGCGGGTGACATCCTCCCCCGCCGGAAGATCGGGAATTCCTGCAGGGGAGTAGGGTCGTGCCCCCAGGCGTGGTGTAGAAGCTGGAGGCACCATCGGTAGCTGTGGGTAAGTGGCCCGCCGCCGCGACCGTGTGGAGTCTGGCGGCGGCGGCGAAGACGGCGGCGCAGGTGCGGCGCTCGCTTGCCTTCAGGCGCTCGAACGGATTTGCCTGGAACGCGGCCAGGTCCGCCTTGGTCGCCAGCGCGTCCCCGTCCATCGCGCCGGTGGCCGGTCTTGCCGCAGCCGACCGCTCAGACGACCGAGTCGAGCCACTGCTTGAGGGCGCTCTTGGGCATGGCGCCGACCCGCTGGGCGACCATCTCGCCGTCGCGGAAGACCATGAGGGTGGGGATGCCGCGCACGCCGAGTTCGCCGGGGGTCTTCGGGTTGTCGTCGATATCGAGCTTCACGACATCGAGCCGCTCTTCCATCTCGCTTGCGATGTCCTCAAGGAAGGGCGCGATCTGCTTGCAGGGGCCGCACCATTCGGCCCAGAAATCGACCACGACGGGCTTGTCCGCCTGCCTGACATCCTCATCGAAACTTGCATCCGTCGTGTGCCGGGTGGCCATGCCCTTGTCTCCCGTCAGGTCGTCTTCATTCCGCCTTCAAGTGGCCGCAAAGCGGGGTTCCGTCAAGGCATATATGGCGCAAGGCAGCTTTCGGGAATCGGCATCAGCAAGGGCGCATCGGTCCAGAGCAGGGCCGCGCGTACCGGAAGTTCGGGCCGTATCTGCCGCAACAGCGCGACATAGCGCGCTAATTGCCGCAGATAGGCCGCCGGCGCCCCGGCGGGGTCGGGCGGCGGCGCGCGCCCGCTCTTGAAGTCGACGATCAGCGTCTCCTCCGGCAACAGCGCCAGCCGGTCGATGCGCGCGTTCACGATCTCGCCGCCGATTCGGCCCACCAGCGGCGCTTCCGCCCGGCTGTCGGGGCCGAACACGGGGCGGAAGGCGGGGTCCTCCAGCACGGCCATCGCCTCGCGGGCCGTTGCCTCCGCCTCCGCCGCCAGTCCCGGATCGGACTCCAGAAACCCGAGCGCGGTTTCGAGGCGGCGCTCGGCCGGGACTTCCGGCAGAAACTCCAGCAGCTTGTGGATCGCCCGGCCCCGCCGGAAGCGCCCGGCCGACCCGCCGCGAAGCGGAGATGCGACCGCCAGGGCTTCCTCATCACCGTTCCCGGACGGCGCGGCGACCGGGCGCGGGGGCGCGGGGCGGCGGGCCCAGCCGGGCAGGGGAGGCGGGGCTTCGGCCTCCTCGACCAGGCTGTCGGCTTCGCTGTCCGCGGCGGGCCGCTCCATGACCAGCAGGGGCTGGTCGAAGTCCGGGTCTTCTTCCTGTGTCAGGCGGTCCTGCAGCCTGTTCGCCACGGCGTGGTACCAGCAGTCATCCGGCAGCTCCCTGCCGCTGTTGTTCCAGCCGCACAGCACCAGCCGGTCGGCGGCGCGCGTCATGGCGACATAGAGTAGCCGGCGGCGCTCCTCGGCGTCGGCCTTGCGATGCGCTTCCAGCAGCGGCTTCGAAGACGGGTCGATGGCGTCCCTGCCCTTGGAAGGCGGCCAGAGCAGCAGGTCTCCCTTGCGCAACAGATGCGGGTCGTTGCGGGCTGTCCTGATCGCGGTCGTGTCGGGCAGGATGACGACCGGCGCCTCCAGCCCCTTTGCGCCGTGGACGGTGCTCACCCGCACCTCGTCGCGGCCGCGCTGGTCCAGCTGCCGCTTCACCTCCGCCTCCCCGCTTCGCAGCCATTGCAGAAAGCCCTGCAGGCTCGGCGGATGGCGGCGCTCATAGTCGAGCGCGGCGTTCAGGAGCTCGTCTATCGGGTCATTGGCCTCCTCGCCGAGCCGGGCCGCAATCTTCCGGCGCAGGCCGCCTTCCGCCAGCAGGTCGGCGAAGAACGCATGGACGCCGACATAATCCGCCCTGGCGAGCAGCGCGCCCAGCGTCTCGAAGCAGGGGCCGAACCGGTCCGTGTCCCGGCGTTTGCCGAGCGCGGCCCAGAGCGTGCCTTTCCGGCCATGGGCAAGCTCGAACAGCGCGTCGTCGTCGAAACCGAACAGCGGCCCCTTCAGCACGGTCGCGAGCGTGAGGTCGTCTTCCGGCAGGAGTGCGAAATCGCCGATGGCGGCGAGGTCCATCACGGCGAGCTCGTCCGCGAGCGTCATGCGGTCGATGCCGGCGACGGGCACCCCCCGCTGCTTCAGCGCCGCGATGACGCGCGGGATGAAGGCGCGGTCCTTCCGGCGCGGCAGCAGGATCATGATGTCGCCGGCGCGCATGCGCCGTCCGCCGGGCGCGACCGGCTTGCCGCGCGCGAGCCAGGCGGCAATGCGCCGGGCGACCTTGTCGGCCAGGCTTGTTTCGGCAATGTCCTCGCGGAGATAGTCCAGGGGCGGCTCGAAGGGGTCCGCCGCTTCGCGCTTCTCGCCCATTTCGAGGGGCCAGATTTCGATGCGTCCCCCGGCGCCGCTGCGGCTGGCCTTGTGTTCCGGCGCCCGGACTCCAGGTCCGAGGTCCAGCCTCTCCTCGCCCGCGAACACCAGGTCCACGGCTTCCAGAAGCACCGGCGCGGCGCGGAAGGAGACCGCCAGCGGCACATCCTCCCAACGCTGTCCGGCCTCCTTCGAGCGCCGGCCGAGTTTCCCGCGCATGTCCTCGAAGCGCTCCGGCTCGGCGCCCTGGAAGCGGTAGATCGACTGCTTGGGGTCGCCCACGGCGAAAAGCGTGCGTACCGCTTCGCTCGCCCCTTCACCTGCAAAAAACTCCTGCGTCAACGCTTCGACGAGGTCCCATTGCGAGGGGCTGGTGTCCTGCGCCTCGTCAATCAGCACATGGTCGATGCCCCGGTCGAGCTTGTAGTGGACCCAGGCGACCGAAGCGGTTCGCAGCAGGCCAAGGGCGCTCTCGATCAGGTCGTCATAGTCGAGCAGGCCGGCCCGGCCCTTGGCCCTGCGGTACTCGCCGTCCACCGCTTCGCCCAGCACAAGCGCCGCCCTGGATGCGTTGAGCGTGGCCTCGATCCGGCGGCGTTCGCGAAGCCGCTCGATCCGTTCGCGCTCCGCTTCCAGCAGGCCCGGCAGGCGTTCGCGGCCGGCGAGGCTCTTCGTGCCGAATTCGTCTCGCGGCTGGCCGTCCGACTTGTGGAAGACCTTGCGGACCTCCTCGATGTCGTCGTCGGAAGGGTCGTCGATCTCCGCCCAGCGCCGGAGGCTTGCGGCGTGCCGCTTGTCGGTCACGCCTCCGCTCGCCAGGATCGATGCCGCCTTCAGGAGCGCGTTCGCCCCCCTTTTCGTCCGCTCCGGAACCTCCGGCAGCACGAGTGCGCCTGTCAGCGTCTCCAACGCCTGCGGCCCGAACGCGCTGCGGTTGCCGAGCAGTTCGGCGACGAAAGCGCGGATGTTGAATTCCGCCAGATTGTCGGCGACCCCGGCTGCGGCCTCGTCGATCCGGTCGTCGCCGCTGCCCAGCACGGCATCGCGCGCGTTCCCCTGCATGGCCTGCGCCTCGCGCTCGTCGGCAAGCTGGAACCAGGGGGAGACGCCGGCTTCGATGGGAAAGCGACCGAGCAGGCTCTGGCAGAAGGCGTGGATGGTGTCGATCCTGAGCCCGACCGGCGCATCGACCACGCGGGCGAAAAGCCGCCGCGCACGGTTCAGCGTCTCGCCGTCCGGGGCTTCGGCGCCGAGCCGGACAAGCGCCGGAGCGAGGTCTTCGTCGGATGCCGTCGCCCACCCGGCGAGTTCCCGCTCGATGCGGATGCGCATTTCGGCGGCAGCGGCGCGGGTGTAGGTGAGGCAGAGGATGCGTTCCGGCAGCGCGCCTTCGAGCAGCAGCGCCAGCACGCGGTCCGCCAGCACCTTGGTCTTGCCGGAGCCGGCATTGGCGTCCACCCAGGCGGACGCCTCCGGGTCGGCCGCCCGCTGCTGCTGCGCCGTCGCGGCCGCGACCGCCGGGTTCAGAGCGTCCGGGACCATTCGTCTTTCCTCGAAAGGTGCCGGTAATCGTTGTAAGCGCCGGCGAATTCCGGCCTCGGCTCCGAGAGATAGGGCATGGCCTCGTCGTCGAAGGCGGCGGCGAGCGAACGGAGTCCCTCGCGCGTCTCCTCGACCAGGGCGCCTGCATTGTAGGGCGCGCGCTGCCTGCCCTCGGCGGCGTCGGCCGTGGCGATGACGGCCGGCGCGGGGCGGTCGGCGCGCGCTCCGCCCGTGCGCCAGTATTCCAGCGCGGCAGCCTCGTCCGCCCGGCATTCGGGAAAGCCGCCGTCGGCGGCGATTATGGCTTCGATGGGCAGCTGCCGCGCCGTGCCGGCGACGACCGCCTTTGCCGAGGGCGGATTGCCGGACTTGTAATCGACGATGGCGAGTCCGCCGCCCGCCCGTAATTCCACCCGGTCCGCGCGCGCCGTGAGGATGAAAGGTCCTGCCGGGCAATCGAATTGCGTCTCGCCCCGGATTTCAGTCAGGATGCGCTCGATGGCGGGCCGGCGTCCCTGCTCGATGGCCCAGACATTCCGGGCCGCGCGCTGAAACCGCCGGTTCCAGAAAACCGCCGCCAGCGGTCTGTCCCCGAATCGGGCGAACGCCTCTTCTCCGATGGCAAGCAGGCGGTCCCAGGCCTCGTCCGGCAGGTCCGGGCCCGGAAAGTCCCGCATGAAGCGCTCCAGCGCCTCGTGGATCGTCGAGCCGAATTCGCGCGCTTCCGGGGTGGCGTCGATGGGGTCGAGCGGGCGCAGGTCGAGAATGTGCCGGGCGTAGATGCTGTAGGGGTCGGCGAGCCAGGTCTGAATGCGAGTGGCGGAGAGCTCACGCGGGCGGGCCGAAACCGGCGGGCGGGGCCTTGGCGGGGCGGCGGGCTGCACGCTTTTCGGCCGGTCCAGCTCCGTCTGCCAGGCGGCCCAGCGCCGGTCCTCGATATCGCGTCCGAGCGCCTTGAGCACGGTTTCGAGCCGCTGCAGCCAGGGTGACGGCACGGTCGGGTCCGTGCCGACCCGCTCCGAGCGCGTCAGAATGACTTCGCCCGCACCCAGCGCCTGCGCGAAATCGTGCGCGGCGAGACCCTGCCGGGTTTCGGGCGCCGGCAAGCCGAACGCCTCGCGCATCTCGCGGCTCATCCACGGATCGGGCGCGGGCTCGGCCGGCCACGCGCGCTGGTTCAGTCCGGCAAGCACAAGACGGCCGGCGCGTTGCAGCCGCGCTTCCAGCGGCCCGAGAATGGCGAGGTCGGAATGGCGGGCGCGCGGCATCCGCACCGGCTGCCCGGCGACCAGTTCGTCGAAAAGCGCCGCATAGTCCGCAGGCGCAATCGACGGCCAGGCTCCTGCCGCCTCGTCGAGTTCCGCCAGCAGTTCCGCCGCCGCTTCGCCGTCCGCCCCCCGCCAGAGCCGCGCGTCGCCGGCAAGGTTCCCTGCCGTCTCGACATGCGCCGCCAGCAGGTCCGCCAGCGGCGCCGTCTGCCGTTCGTGCAGCGCGGCCAGCGGCCGGAAGGCGCGTGCGACCCGGCGGGCCGTCTTGCCGACGCGCCTGTCCTTCGCGCCTTGCGCCGCAGCCAGGAGGCCGTCCAGCCCGTTGCGGGGGCGCGGGCCGCGCAGCAGCGCCCGTTCCAGCCTGCGGACGGCGCGCCGGAAGCGCGCAGGCTCCATGCCGCAGGACGCGAGCGGGTGCTTGAGCGCGGCAAGCAGGTCGGCCGGGGCGAAGCCGGTCGCAACCGCGTGGGCCGTAAGGCGCAGGAAGGCGCCGGCGGGCGTCCTGCCGAGCGGCGCGCCGGCGCTGTCATCCGCCATGAGGCCCCAGCGGCCGAGTTCCACCGAGACCCGCCGGCCGAGGTCGCGGTCGGGCGTCACGAGGGCCGCGCTTTCACCGCGCTCCGCCGCGTCGCGCAGCATGAGGGCGATGGCGCCTGCCTCGGCGGCCGGATTGGCGAACCGGGCGACAGCCAGGCCCTCCGCGCCTTCGCCGAGTTCGGGCGAGAGACCGCGCCAGACTTCCGTTGTCTCCGCCGGCCGCATGGCCTCCGCGACCAGCCGGCTGCGGGGAGAAGAGCGGGGCTCCGGCCAGTCCGGCACCGCGCCGCGCTCCACGCCGAGCCTTTTCAGCAGGCGCTTCAATGCCCATTGCGGATGCCCTGCCGCGACGGCCTTCCAGCCCTCGTCGTCGAGATGGCGGTCCAGCCCCGGAAGCGCGACCAGCCCCTGCGGCATGGCGGCGATGCAGGCCAGCAGGTCGGCCGTTGCGGGCATGATGCCCGTCGAGCCGGCGGCGATGACGCGCCCCGCCGGCGGCGACTTCCGCCAGAGCGCGATCTGCGCTGCGTAGAGCCGGTTGCGCCGGTCGATGGGGTCGAGCCGCCCCTGCTCCTCCAGGATCGCCGGCCAGTGCTCCGTGACGATGGCCAGGAAATCGAGGGTCTGCTGCCAGTGCGCCGCGAACTCCTCCGCAACCAGGGAGTCGAGGCGGCCGAAATCGAGCCGGTTGAACTGCACCTCGTCGATCAGCCGCGCGAGCGCGCCGGCAAGCTGCAGGGACCGGTCGGGCGGGATCTGCCGGTCGCGCTGCATGACGAGCCTCGCCAGCAGCAACTGGCGCCTTAGCGGCGGGATCGCCGGCTTCAGGCTCGGATCGTCGGCAAGCTGCGGTTCCGCCTCCGCGCGGATGGCGATTTCGTCCGCGTCAAGTTCGCCGAGGGAGAGGATGCGCGGCAGGAGCATCGCCTCGCCGCCCGACGCGCCCAGGAACGCCTCGGCCAGCGCCCGCCCGGCCCGGTGCGTCGGCAGCAGCACGATGTCGTCGGCGAGCGTCGGGCTTTCGACGAGCGCGCCGGCGAGCGTTTCCAGGAATGGAGCGCCGGAGGGGATGGAAACGACATTCATGAGCCTGCCAGCATAGCCTCTGCGTGAGCGAGCCGCTCGGGCGTGCCCGCGTCCAGCCACACTCCCTCGCAGACGAGGCCGAAGAGCCGGCCCGCCGCTTCCGCCCGGTCATAGGCGCGCGTCAGTCGCCAGGCGCCGGGCGGCGGGTCGTCGAACAGGCCGGGAACAAGGATTTGCGCGCCGGTGAACAGGTAGGGCGCACTCTGCGGGCCTTCCTGCCGGCAAAGGCGTCCGTCCGAGGCCAGGTGGAAATCGCCGCGTCCGTCGTAATGGATCGCCCGCGCCGTCGGGTAGAGCAGCAGCAGCGCATCCATCCGGCGGGGGTCGAAGCCTGCCGCAAGCCTGTCCAGCCAATCGGCCCCGTCCGGCCCCCATACCAGGTCGGAGTTGAGGGTGAAGAACGGGTCGCCGCCCAGAAGCGCCCGCGCATGGGCGACGCCGCCGCCTGTCTCCAGCCGCTCCGCCTCGCGGGAGATAAGGATTTCCGGCCCCGCCCGCCCGGCGAGATGGGCTGCGATCTCCGCCGCGCGATGGTGGGTGTTCACCACGGCGCGCTCGACCCCGGCTTCGGCGAGCATGTCGAGCGCGCGGTCGATCAGCGCCCGGCCGCCGACCCGCCGGAGCGGCTTCGGCGGGCCGTCGCCGAGCCGCGAGCCGAGGCCGGCGGCCAGCACCATGGCGGTATGCGGCCGCACCCCCGTCATTCGGCCGCCGGGATGTGGAGGTCGCGGGCGACATTGCGGCGAAACCACGCCGCCAGCGGCTCCAGGGCCGGGTGGGCGAGATTGCGCTCCAGCATCCTTCGGAGCCGGGGCAGGTGGCGCATGTAGCCGGGCTTGCCGTCGCGCCGGGCGAGCCGCATGAAGGTGCCGAGCACGCGGATGTGGCGCTGCGCGCCGAGAACGGCGATATCGCGCTCCAGGTCCCGGGTGTCCGGAAAGGCGGCGCGGTAGCGGGCCAGCACCGCCCTGCGCACGGCCTCACCGACATCGCGCCTCGCGTCCTCGATCAGCGAGGCGAGGTCATAGGCCGGAGGGCCGCCGGCGGCGTCCTGGAAGTCCAGCAGGCCGCAGGCCGCCGTGCCGTGCCTTCCGTCCAGCCGCATCAGGTTGTCCACATGGTAGTCGCGCAGCATCAGCGTTTCCGGTCCTGCCATCACGGGCGCCAGCACCTCCCGCATCGCCGCGCGAAAACCCTCCCGGTCCCCGGCCGCCGGAAGGTACCAGTCCAGGAACAGTTCGGCGCCTTCCAGGAACCTGTCGATACCGAACGAGGAAAACCCCGATGCCGCGCCGGGTTGGCGTTGCAGCGCGATCAGCGCGTCTGCTGCAAGCAGGTAGAGGTCTTCCTCGCTCTCACCGCGTTCCAGCAGCCGGGTGAAGGTATCGTCGCCGAAATCTTCCAGCAGCAGCAGTCCATGCGCCGCGTCGGTTCTATAAACTTCCGGTGCAGAAAGGCCCAACAGCCGGAGCCGCGCCGCCACCGCCGTGAAGGGCCGCACATCCTCCTCGGGCGGCGGCGCGTCCATCAGCATGACCGTCTCCCGGCCGCGCCTCAGTCGGACATAACGGCGGAAGGAGGCATCGCCCGGCAGGGGCCCGCGCCCGGCATCGCCCCAGCCGGCGTCTGCGAGAAAGGCTGCGATGGCGGTCTCGCGGCTCAACGGCGGTCCTCGATCCGCGCCCGGCGCGCCTCTCCGCAGGCGATCTCGAAGGCGATGTCGAGCCGCCGGCCGGGCAGGAAACCGCCGAGCCGCTCCGGCCATTCGACCAGCGCCACGCCCTCGCCGAGCGCCTGTTCCAGACCGAGTTCCACCGCCTCCTCCGGCGCGGCGAGCCGGTAGCAGTCGAAATGCCAGACCGGCGGGGCCGGCTGCTCATAGACCTGCACCAGGGTGAAGGTCGGGCTCGGCACGGTCTCGGGCTCGAGGCCGGCCTCTCGCTGGCGGCCCTGGATCAGCGCGCGGGCGAAGGTCGTCTTGCCCGCGCCGATGCTGCCGATCAGCCCGACCGCATCGCCCCGGCGGAGCGACGCCGCAACCTGTCGTGCGAGCCGTCCGGTCGCGGCAAGATCGGGCAGATCGACGGCTTCGGGAAGCATGGCGGCGGGTCGCGATTTGCGCTGGCCGTCCGCTGCGGAGTCGTCAGGCGGCCGGACGGCGGCCGGAAATTGCTTCGCGTAGTCCGTCCATAAGGCCCTCAAGCCTTGCCTGCCCATGCTCGACGGCCCGCAATCGGTTGTCGATCCCATCCAGACGCCTGTTGGTCTCGTCGATGCGCTTGTTGGTCTCGTCGATGCGCGCGCCCAGACGTTCCTCGATCCGCGAGTTGCTACGTAACAGCAGCGCTGCCACGGCGACGATGATGGCGGGCGTCAGCCAAACGGACAGTTCCATCGGCGCGAAGACCTCTTCTTCCGCGAGGAGTGTGCCCGGAACCGCGCACGCCTGCAAGGGCCGGGATTCCGCCGTCTGCTCCGGCTGTCGCCCCGCAGCATGGCGGCGGGACTTGATCGGGCGGGGTACGGCTTCCATGATAGTGGCCGCTGGGGCGCCCTCCAATCCCGGGGATCTCTATGGAACACGAGACCGATGTGGTGATCGTCGGGTCGGGGCCGGTCGGCCTGTTCGCCGTGTTCGAACTCGGCATGCTCCGGATCCGCGCGCATGTGGTGGATTCGCTGGAGGCGATCGGCGGGCAATGCACGGCGCTCTATCCCGAAAAGCCGATCTACGACATTCCCGGTTTCCCGAGGGTGGATGCCGGCGATCTGGTGGCGAGGCTGGAGGAACAGGCGGCGCCGTTTGCGCCCGTCTATCACCTCGACCAGAGGGTCGAGGCGCTGACGCCTCTGGAGGACGGCTGGCGGGTCGAGACCGCGACGGGCGCCTCGATTCGCTGCAAGGCGGTCATCGTGGCGGCGGGCGTCGGCGCCTTCGGTCCCAACCGCCCGCCGCTCGAAGGGCTGGCGGCCTATGAGGGCAGGAGCGTCTTCTACGCGGTGCGCCGGCGCGAGGACTTCCGGGCCAAGCGGGTGGTGATCGGCGGCGGCGGCGACAGCGCGGTGGACTGGGCGCTCTCGCTCGCAGACGTCGCGGCCTCGGTCGCGGTCGTCCACCGGCGGCCGAAATTCCGCGCCGCGCCCGAGAGCGTCGCGCGCATGAAGGCGCTCGAGGCGGACGGGAAGCTGGAATGCGTCATCCCCTACCATCTGGACGGGCTGGAGGGCGAGGACGGCCGGCTGGAGGCGGTCCGGGTGAAGACGCTGAAGGGCGAGACGCGCCGGCTCGAAGCCGATGTGCTGCTGCCCTTCTACGGGCTTGCGATGAATCTCGGCCCCATCGCGGAATGGGGCCTCGGCCTCGACCGCAACCATATCGCCATCGACCCCTCGACCTCGATGACGGACCGCGACGGCATCTACGCCATAGGCGACATCGCGACCTACAAGGGCAAGCTCAAGCTCATCCTGACCGGCTTCGCCGAGGCGGCGGCGGCGGCGCACGACATCCATGCCCGCGTCTTTCCGGACGAGGTGCTGCACTGGGAATATTCGACGACGAAAGGCATACCCGAGCCATGACCGACCTGTCCCCGCCATGCCGAAAGGGCGACGACCGGTGATTCCGACCTACACGATGCCCGGTGTGCTGACCATGCTGGGGCCCTCCGGCCCGGTGAGGCCGCTCGTGCTCGACTCGCCTCACAGCGGCACCGACTATCCCGAGGATTTCGGCGCGGCCGTGGACCGGGACACGCTGCTCGACGCCGTGGACACGGCGGTGGACGAGCTGTTCGGCGCGGGGCCGGAGCTGGGCGCTGCGCTGCTGAAGGCGCATTTCCCGCGCACCTATATCGACCCGAACCGCGCCGTGGACGACATCGACGCCCGGCTCATCGACGGCTGCTGGCCCGGCCCGATCTCGCCGACGGAGAAGACCCGGCGGGGCAACGGGCTGATCCGGCGCACCATCGGCGACGACGACCGGGCGCTATACAGCCGCCGGCTTGGCATCGAGGAAGTGCAGGAGCGCATCCGCCGCTACCACGCGCCCTACCACCGGGCGCTCGGCAAGGCGCAGGACAGGCTGATGGAACGGTTCGGCGCGGTCTATCACCTGAACTGCCATTCCATGGGCTCGCTGAGCCGCGAGGACATGACGCGCCGGCCCGACATCGTGCTCGGCGACCGCGACGGCACGACCTGCGAGGCGGATTTCACGGCTGTCGCCGCCGAGGTGCTGGGCGGCCTCGGCTACAAGGTGCGGACCAACCACATCTTCAAGGGTGTGGAATTGGTCCGCGCCTTCTCGGCGCCCGAAGCCGGGCGGCACAGCCTCCAGATCGAGATCAACAAGGCCCTCTATATCGACGAGGAGACGCGCCGCCCGAGCCCGGACTTCCGATCGGTGCAG
Source organism: Alphaproteobacteria bacterium (assembly GCA_022826185.1). Classification (GTDB taxonomy): domain Bacteria; phylum Pseudomonadota; class Alphaproteobacteria; order Bin95; family Bin95; genus Bin95. The sequence continues at coordinate 19,451 of JAJDVH010000244.1, read as the reverse complement.
GCCGATCTCGCGCAGCTGATTGACCGGCTCGCCGCCTTCGCCGAAGAGCGCGCCAACGATGCAGGGAGGGACGTGGCATGAAGACCCATGCAGAGGTCGTCGTTATCGGCGGCGGGGTGATTGGCGCTTCGGTGCTCTACCACCTGACGAAGCGCGGCTGGAAGGATGTCGTGCTGGTCGAGCGCGACGAGCTCACCTGCGGGTCGAGCTGGCACGCCGCCGGCGGCATGCACACCATCAATGGCGACCCGCATATCGCCAGGCTCCAGAAATACACCATCGATCTCTACCCCGAGATCGAGACCGCATCGGGCCAGTCGGCAGGGCTGCATGTGACGGGCGGCTACCTGCTGGCCGGCACGCCGGAGCGCATGGAATGGCTCAAGCTGACGCATGCGCGCGGGCGCTATCTCGGGCTGGATACCGAAATCGTCTCCGCCGAGGAGGCGCACAGGCACATGCCGCTGCTTGACCCCCGGCATTTCGTGGGGGCGCTCTGGAACGCCGATGACGGCCATGTGGACCCTTCCGGCACGACCCATGCCTATGCCTCAGCGGCCCGCAAACAGGGGGCCGAGATATACCGCTTCACCAGGGTCGAGGCGCTTGCGCCGCTTCCCGGCGGCGAGTGGCTGGTGACGACGGACAAGGGGGAAATCCGGGCCGCGCACGTCGTCAATGCGGGCGGGCTCTGGGCGCGCGAAGTCGGGCGCATGGTCGGCCTCGAACTGCCGATCCTGGCGATGGAGCACATGTATCTCATCACCGACGACATGCCGGAGGTGGAGGCATACAACCGCGAGACGGGCGGCGAGATGCTGCATGTCGTGGACTTCGAGGGCGAAATCTACCTGCGCCAGGAAGGCCGCGGCATGCTGATGGGGACTTATGAGAAGGCGTGCAGGCCCTGGTCTCCGGTCAGCACGCCCTGGGATTTCGGCCACGAGCTGCTGCAGCCGGACCTCGACCGTATCGCGCCCTCGCTGGAAGTCGGGTTCGAGCATTTCCCGGCCTTCCAGGAGGCGGGCATCAAGCGGGTCATCAACGGTCCCTTCAGCTTCGCGCCGGACGGCAATCCGCTCGTCGGGCCGGTGCGCGGCCTGCCGGGCTTCTGGTGCGCCTGCGCGGTGATGGCGGGCTTCAGCCAGGGCGGCGGCGTCGGCCTCGCGCTCGCCAACTGGATCGTGGACGGCGACCCCGGTTTCGACATTCACGCCATGGATGTCGCCCGCTACGGCGCCTGGGCGACGCCCGCCTATACCGACGCCAAGGTCCGCGAGAACTATTCCCGGCGCTTCTCGATCCGCTTCCCGAACGAGGAACTGCCGGCGGCGCGCCCGCTCCGCACCACGCCGGTCCACGACCGGATGGCGGGTATGGGCGCGGTGTTCGGCGACGCTTGGGGGCTGGAGCAGCCGCTCTGGTTCGCGCCGCCCGGCGTCGAGGACCGGCTCTCCTTCCGCCGTTCCACGGACTTCGAGCATGTGGGCGCGGAGTGCCGGGCCGTGCGGGAGGGCGTCGGCGTTGCGGAGACCAGCGGCTTCGCTGCATATGACGCGACGGGGCCGGGCGCGGAAGCCTGGCTGGACCGGATGCTGGCGAGCCGCCTGCCGCGCGAGGGGCGCATGGGCCTGGCGCCGATGCTGAACGAGGGCGGCAAGATCATCGGCGACTTTACGCTCGCCAATCTCGGCGGCGGGCTCTGGCGGCTGGTCGGGTCCGGCCCGGCCGAGGAGTACCATATGCGCTGGTTCACCCGGCATCTGCCGGCGGACGGGTCGGTCTCGGTCGCGCCGCTCGGGGCAGGCCTGAACGGGCTCGCGATAGCCGGGCCGAAGGCGCGCGATGTGCTGGCGGCGCTTGTCCGCGAGGATGAGGATGTTTCCGCCGAGGCGTTCCGCTTCATGGATGTGCGCCGCATGACGCTCGGCGCCGTGCCGGCTCTGGTCGGCCGGGTCAGCTATACGGGCGGCCTCGGCTACGAGATCTGGGTTGCGCCCGACTACCACCGCCCCCTGCTCGACCTGCTGCTGGAGGCCGGCGAGGCGCACGGCATCCGCCCCTTCGGCAGCCGGGCGCTGAACGGGCTCCGCGTCGAGAAGCACTACGCCTCCTGGACGCGGGAATACCGCCCGCTCTACGGCCCGGTGGAGGCGCGGCTCGACCGCTTCGTCGCCTATGGCAAGCAGGCGGACTTCATCGGCAAGGAGGCGGCGCTGCAGGAGCGGGACTCGGGGGGCGAAGTGCGGCTCTGCTTCTTCTCCGTGGACGCCGACGACGCCGACGCCATGGGCGACGAGCCGGTCTGGCGCGGCGGCGAGGTCGTGGGCGCCGTCACCTCCGGCGGCTATGCCCACTGGTCCGGCGTTTCCGTCGCTTGCGGCTATGTGCCGAAGGCGCTGGCGGCCGATGAGGAGGGCTGGGAGATCGAAATCCTCGGCGACCGCCGCCCCGCCCGCCTCCAGAGCCATCCGCTCTTTGACCCGAACGGCGCGGCGATGCGGGGGTGACGGCCTGTCGCCGCGGTCTGGCATGGCGACCGGGAGCCGGGCATATTCGTCATCACAGGGACTCGCGACGGGCGTGGAGGGATCTATGAAAACAGCAATCGTCATGCGTGGAATGCTGGCCCTGATTGGCATTTTCGCGCTGGCCTCGGCTTCGGTGGCGCAGCATGCGCACGGGACTTCGCCGTATGCGCATGGACAAAGCGCTGAAATCCCGAGCCTGACGCCGGAGGAGGTTCGGGAACTGCGCGAAGGCGACGGTATGGGCCTTGCGCGGGCGGCCGAACTCAACCGCTTTCCGGGGCCGAGGCATGTTCTCGACCTCGCGTCCGAACTAGGCCTCGCCGGTGAACAGGTCCGGCGAATGCAGGCCATTTACGAAGAGATGAAGGCCCAGGCAGTCGCAAAGGGCGAGAGTATCCTGGCGGCGGAGCGCCATCTGGCGGCGCTATTTTCGTCCGGTCGGCCGTCGGCTGCGGAGGTGACGCGAGTGACGGGCCATCTCGGGGCAATGCAGGGGGAACTGAGGGCGATCCACCTGCTGGCGCATATCGAAGCCGCTCGCGAACTCTCTCCCGATCAGGTCGATCGCTACCAGCGGCTGAGAGGCTACCCGCATTGACGGCGGCGGGACCCTCGGGCAGCGCACCGGCGGAGACCGCTGCATGAACATCGTGCTGGGCGCGATTGCCGACGACTTCACCGGCGCCACGGACCTTGCCGGGACCTGGGTCAAGGAGGGCGTGAAGACGGTGCAGACCGTCGGCGTGCCGGATGCGGGGACGGACATCGGCGATGCGGAGGCGGTCGTGGTGGCCCTCAAGTCGAGGACCGCGCCGGTGGGCGAGGCGGTGGACCGGTCGCTGGAGGCGCTTCAGTGGCTGCGGGAGGCGGGCGCCCGGCAGATCGTCTTCAAATACTGCTCCACCTTCGATTCCACGGAAAAGGGCAATATCGGCCCCGTGGCCGACGCGCTGGCGGATGCGCTCGGCGCGGAATTCGCACTCGTTTGCCCCGCCTTTCCGACCAACGGGCGCACGATCTACCGGGGCTATCTCCATGTCGGCGACATGCTGCTCGCCGAATCGCCGATGAAAAACCATCCGCTGACGCCGATGCGGGACTCCAGCCTCGTCCGGCTGATGGCGGCGCAGTCGCAGGGCCGGGTAGGGCTGGTGCCGCTGCAGGTTGTGAGCGCGGGTGTCGAGGCAATCCGGTCCTGCATCTCGGCGCTTAAGGCCGACGGCGTGCGATACGGCGTCATCGATGCGGTTGCGGACGCCGACCTGCGCGTGATCGGCGAGGCGGCGGCGGACCACGGGCTGGTCACCGGCGGCTCGGGCATCGGCATGGGCCTGCCGGAGAACTTCCGGAAATCGGGCCTGCTTTCCGCCGGGTCCGGTCCGGCCTTGCCGGAGACGGCGGGCCGGGAGGTCGTGCTGGCGGGCAGTTGCTCGGCCGCCACCAGGGCGCAGATCGCGGCAGTCGAGGACATCTGGTCGGCCAGAAAGCTCGATCCGGACAGGCTGGCCGCGGGGCCGGACGAGGTCGGGGACGCCATAGCCTGGGCGCTCGACCAGCCGGCGGACGCGCCGGTACTGGTCTATGCGTCCGCCGGGCCGGAGGAGGTTTCGGCGGTGCAGGCCCGCTACGGCGTCGAGCGGGCGGGGCGCATGATCGAGTCCGCTTTCGAAAGGATTGCCGCCGCGCTTGCCGAAAACGGCTTCTCCCGGATCGTCGTCGCCGGGGGCGAGACGGCCGGCGCAGTCGTCTCGGCCCTCGGGGCGACGGCCTTGCGCATCGGCCCGGAAATCGCGCCCGGCGTGCCCTGGACGGAAACCGTCGGCGGCAGGCCGCTTGCGCTTGCGCTCAAGTCCGGGAACTTCGGCCGGGAGACGTTTTTCGCCGACGCATTCGGGATGCTGCCGTGAGCGAGGCAAAGCTGCGGGACCGGGTCGCGGAGATGGCCAAGTCGCTGTTCGACCGGGGCCTGACCTTCGGCTCGACGGGGAATATAAGCATCCGGCTGGACGAAGGCTGGCTGATGACGCCGACCGGCGCCAGCATGGGCAATCTGGACCCGGCGCGGATTTCGCGGCTGGACGCCGCCGGAAACCTCGTCTCGGGCGACGCGCCGACGAAGGAAGCCTTCCTGCATATCGCCATGTATGAGCGCCGGCCCAGAGCGGGAGCGGTCGTCCATCTGCACTCGACGCACTCGGTCGCGGTGAGCTGCCTTGAGGATATCGACGAGGCGGACGTGCTGCCGCCGCTCACGGCCTACTACGCCATGCGCGTCGGCAGGCTGCCGCTCGTTCCCTATTTTCCGCCGGGCGATATCGACCTTGCCAGGGCGGTGCGCGAGATGGCCTCCGACCATCATGCCATGCTGCTGGCCAACCACGGGCCCGTGGTGGCGGGCAAGTCCCTCGCCGACGCCGTCTATGCCACGGAGGAACTGGAAGAGACGGCCAAGCTGTTCCTTGCCCTGCAGGGCATGAGGACCCGACCGCTGACCCCGGAGCAGGTGGCCGAAATCCGCCGCCGCTTCCCATCCGACAGCTGAGGGCGGGCGAACTCATGAAATACCGCATCGGCGTCGATGTCGGGGGCACCTTCACGGACCTGATGGTGCTGGATGCCGAGACCGGCGAAGTCCATGCGCTGAAGACCCCGACCACGCCGGCGGACCCCTCCGAGGGGCTGCTCGCCGGCATAGCAGAAGCAAAGGAACGCCTCGGCTTCGAGCCGGGAGAGGTCGGGTTCATCCTGCATGGCACGACCATCGCCACCAATGCCGTGCTGGAGCGCAAGCTGCCGGAAGGCGCGCTGATCGCCAACAGGGGCTTCGCCGATGTGCTGGAGATCGGCCGGCATGTCCGCCGCGAGCCTTACACGCTGAAGCCGACGCCCCAGACGGTGCTGGTGCCCCGGGACAGGCGCTACGGCGTCGAAGGGCGGACGCGCTGGGACGGCAGCGAGGAAGCGCCGCTCGACGAGAAGGCCGTCGCCGGGATTGCGCGCGAGATATCCGTAGCGGGCGTCGGCGCCGTCGCCGTCGCGTTCCTGCATGCCTATCGCGACCCCGCGCATGAGCGCCGCGTGGAGGAAATACTGATCGAGGCCGCGCCCGGCATTCCGGTGTCGCTGTCCTCGGATGTGAGCCCGGAAATTCGCGAGTTCGAACGGGCTTCGACCACAGTGCTCAACGCCCTGCTCGTGCCGGTGGTGAACGACTATCTGGCGCGGCTGGAGGCGCGGCTCCGGGAGGCCGGGCTTTCCGCGCGGCTCTATCTCGTGCAGTCCAACGGAGGGGTGACGACGCCGTCCCAGGCCGCGCGGCTGCCTGTCCGCCTGCTGCTCTCCGGGCCTTCGGGCGGGGCCATGGCGGCGGCGGACCTCTCGGGAACGCTCGGACGGCCCGACCTCGTGGCGGTCGATATGGGCGGCACCAGCTTCGATGTGTCCGTGGTCCGCGACGGCGAGAGTACGGTCGTGACGGAAGGCGAGATCGACGGCCTGCCGGTGCGCCTGCCGATGGTGGAGATGCGCACCATCGGCGCGGGCGGGGGCTCCATCGCCTCCGTGGCGCCCGGCGGGGCGCTCAGCGTCGGGCCTGCGAGCGCGGGCGCCGATCCGGGACCGGCCGCCTATGGAAGGGGCGGCGCCGAGCCGACCGTCACCGATGCCAATATCGTGCTCGGCCGACTGGACCCGGACTTCTTCCTCGGCGGTGCGCTGAAGCTCGATGCGGGCCTTGCGCGGGCCGCCGTGGCGGAACGGGTGGCGGGTCCGCTCGGGCTCGGCGTGGAGGAAGCCGCTGAGGGCATTCTCGCCGTCGTCAACGCGCATATGGCGTCCGCCATCAAGCTCAGCCTGTTCGAGAAGGGCGCGGACCCCCGCGACTTCGCCATCGCCGCCTTCGGCGGAGCCGGCGGCCTGCATGCCGTCAGCCTCGCGGAGGAGCTGGAAATGGCGGAGGTGGTGTTCCCGCGAGACCCCGGCACCTTCTCGGCGCGCGGCATACTGACGGCTGACATTGCCCATGATGTGGCGCGCTCCCGCTTGCTGGATGCGGAGGAGAGCGCGCTGCCGGTGCTGGCGCAGCTTGCGGCGGAGCTTGTCGGGGAAGGCCATGCGCTGCTGGCCGCCGACCGCATTGCCGGGGACGCGCGCCAGATCCGTCTCGCGGCCGACATGCGCTATCGCGGCCAGGCATATGAACTGCTGGTTCCCTGGGGCGATGTGCGGCCCGGCAAGCGGTCTCTCGCCCGCCTCGTCGCCGATTTCCACGACCTGCACCAGGCGCGCTATGCGCATTCCGACCCGGCTGCGCCGGTCGAGATCGTCACCTTGCGCGCAACCGCCAGGGGCCTGCTGCCCAAGCCGGCTATAGCGCCGCCTGCGGCGGTTGACGCCGGGCCGAAGGGCGAGCGCCGTGTCTGGATCGGGGGAGGCTGGCGCGACGTGCCGGTTTATGACCGCGACCGGCTGCCGGAGGCGATCGAAGGACCCGCGATCGTCGAGGAAGCCCATGCGACGCTTCTTGTGCCGCCGGGATGGCGTGTCGCGATGGCGTCCGGAGGCCATCTGGTTGCGCGGCGCGCGGGAGAAGGCGCATGACCGATCTGAGCCCCATCGACATCGAGATCATCCGCAACGCGCTCGTCGCGGCGGCGGAGGACATGAACGTGACCATCTGGCGCACGGCCCGGTCCACCGTCGTGCGCGAAACGCTGGACTATTCGACCGCCGTGTTCGACGCGGAGGGGCGAAATGTCGCGCAATCGGCCCGCATCGCCATCCACCTGAACTCCATGGCGACCTGCCTGGAAGGCATCCTCGCAGGGCCCATTCCGCTGGACGAATGGCATGAGGGCGATGTCATCGTCACCAACGACCCCTATGCCGGCGGCCAGCATTTGCCCGACGTGCTGACCTTCAAGCCGGTCTGGTTCCGGGGCCAGCGGATCGCGATTACCGGCACGCTGACCCACCACACCGATGTCGGCGGCGGCGCGCCCGGCAGCTATGACGCCAGGGCGCGCGAGATCTACCAGGAAGGCCTGCGGATCCCGCCCTGCAAGGTGGTGGAAGCCGGACGGGTCAACAGGGCGCTGCTGGGCGTTTTCTATGCCAACACGCGCGAACCGGAGAAGGTGCGCGGCGATTTCGAGGCGCAGTTGGCCTCGCTCGATATCGGCGCGGCCGGCGTGCTGCGCCTCGCGGAACGGTTCGGGCCCGAGCGGCTCCAGGCCGCGACCGACCGCATTCTCGACCGCTCGGAAGCCGCGATGCGCGCGGCCATCGCCGGCATCCCGGACGGCGCCTACCGCTTCGAGGATTTCGTGGACGATGACGGCATCACCGAGGAGCCGCGCCTCATCGCCGCCGAGGTCCGGATCGAAGGCGAGGCGGCGAAGGTCGATCTCTCCGCTTCGGGCCCCCAGGCGGCGGGGCCGGTCAACTGCACCCTCAACATGTCGAAATCAGCGGTCTATTGCGCCTTCATGTGCGCCGCCGGGCTGGAGGTTCCGGCCAATTCCGGCGCTTACCGGCCGGTCGAGATCACGGCGCGCGAGGGCACGATCTGCAATGCGCTGCCGCCTGCGCCGGTGGCGAACCGCATGGCGACTGCGCACCGCATCGTGACGACCGTGCTGGGGGCGCTCGGCCGGGCCGCGCCGGAGCGCATTTCCGCCGCCTATTACGGCGTGAGCTATGTCTATGCGCTGGGGCTCAAGGGGCGGTCCGGGCGGCCGGAGGTGTATTTCGACATCGAGGTCGGCGGCTGGGGCGCGCATCCCGACGCGGACGGCGCCAATGCGCTTTCGGCCTGCCTGCACAATCTCGCCAACACGCCCATCGAAATGGTGGAGAGCCTTTATCCGCTCACCATCACCGAATACGGGCTGGCTCCCGGCAGCGGGGGAGAGGGCAGGCGGCGCGGCGGGCTCGGCCTCCGGCGCGAGTTCCGGCTGGACGCGGAAGAGGGCATGTTCTCCACCAACTACGAGCGCTTCCGGGTTCCGCCCTACGGGCTTGCCGGCGGCGGCGCGGGGGCGCCCGGGCGCTCCGTGCTGACGCGGGACGGCGAGGCGGTCGAACTCGGCTCGAAGGTGTCGAACCTGCCCGTGCGCCGCGGCGACCGCATCCTGCTGCAGACCTCCGGCGGCGGCGGGCACGGCGCGCCGGAAGACCGCGACCCGCAGGACGCCGCCCGCGACAGGCGGCTTGGCTACTGAGACGACCGACGACAAGGGACGGCTAACGGCCATGACACTCGAGACCGACGGATTCCGCATCGAACTCGACCCGGAGAATGAGCGCGCGGACATCGTGCTCGACCGGCCGCCGCTCAATGTCGTGCGGATGGCGCAGCGCCCGCTTCTGCGCGCGGCCTTCGAGGCGTTCGACCGCGACCCGGCGGTGCGCGTGGTCGTGGTCCGGGGGGAGGGCGAGCATTTCACCAGCGGCGGCGACATTCCGGGCTTCATGGAAGCGAGCCCCGAGACCGTCTCGCAGCTTCACAAGAACATCGCCGCCGCCGAGCGCTGCTCGAAACCCGTAATCGCCGCCATACGCGGCTTCTGCATGGGCGTGGGCTTCGAACTCGCGCTCGCCTGCGATTTCCGCATCGTGGCCGAAACGGCCCGGCTTGCGCTGCCGGAGATCAATCTCGGCATGATTCCGGGCTCCGGCGGCTCGGCCCGGCTGCAGCGCATGATCGGCATTTCGCGCGCCAAGAACGTGGCGATGCGCGCCCGCAGGATCACCGGGCGGGAGGCCCATGACTGGGGCCTCGCCTGCGAGCTTGTCGAGGACGCGGAACTCGAAGCGGCGACGGACGCGCTGGTGAAGGAGTTGCGCCGTTTCTCCCCGCTCGCCCAGCGCACGCTGAAGCAGGTGTTCAACGCCGGCGAGAACGCGCCGCTCGAACAGGCCATGGAGATCGAGGGCCAGGCCTACGGCCGGCTGCGCATGAGCGCCGACTTCGCCGAGGGCGTCGCCTCCTTCACCGAAAAACGCCGCCCGAACTTCAGGGGTGAGTGACCGGCAGCGCGGTCACCGGGGAACAATAATCGGGATTTCAAGGTCCAGCGTGGCCCAGGCGCGATCTGTTGTCATCGCCGGCGCGTCCAGCAACTCTGCCAAAGCAAGGCAGGCGCGGTCGCCGAGCGACAGGCCGCGCGCCCGCGTCTCGCGGCGAAGCAGTCCGGCGCGCCATGCGTGCGCCGCATCGAAATCGTGAACGGCAGGCGAAAACGCGCTCATTCTGGCGACGACTCCCTCATTTCCAAAGCCGCGGTCCACAAGTTTCGCGACGACTTCCGAGAAATTGACAGCGCTTATCGCGCTATCCGCCAGCGCATCTTCGACCTTCTCCGCTCCGGGCTCACCCTCGATAACGGCCAGCAGGGCGGAAGCATCGAGGACAACGCTCATTCGCCCGCCTCGCGCAACGCCTCGGCGCGGCGCTCGGCGATCAACTCGTCCGCCATCGAGACGCCGCCGGGCGATGCTTCCTGCACCATCCGCTGCAGCGACCGCAGCGCCGCTTTCGGCGTCAGCACCCGCAACTCGCCGTCCACGACCCGAGCCGTGATGGCGCCGGTATCGTCGACCAGCATCGCCCTGCGCATCTCTGCCGGGATGACGACGCGCCCGTCTTCGGCCATACGCAATTTCTGCGACTCGACATTGCCGGGGCCATCGGGTTGAACCGAGCGCGCTCTTTCCGCCTTCGGCGGACCGTTGACCAGGACGTTCCGGACAAACTGATAGCGTATGCCGAGGAACCGCGCGATGTCCGCGCGCTTGCAGCCGGCGGCGTCGAGTGCGCGGATTTTTGCGGATTTGGACGGCAGGTCTTTGACGATGCGGCTCATTTCCGCAGCATGGGGGGCCATGCCGTTACCTCCGATACCGGGTTCTGGCAAAAACCATATATCGTCGGAATATAACAAAGTCAATTGCCGACAATGAAATCAATCGGCAATCAATCCTGTTCAGTAGCCGGTCACGCCGCATCCGCCGCCGGGCGGCTGGCCCGGATCGCCAGCCCGCCGCCTTCGACGCCGACTTCCACGCGGTCGCCGTCCTGCACCTCGCCTTCCAGTATCCGCCTGGCGAGCGTGTTCTGGAGGCGTGTCTGGATCACGCGCTTCAGCGGGCGCGCGCCATAGACGGGGTCGAAGCCGGTCTCGGCCAGCCAATCCACCGCCGCCGGGTCGAGGTCGAGCGCGATGTCGCGCGCGGCCAGCAGCTTGCGCAGGTCCTCGAGCTGGATCGAGACGATCCCGGCCATATGCCCGCGCTCCAGCCGATGAAAGACGACCATCTCGTCGAGCCGGTTCAGGAACTCCGGCCGGAAATGGCCGCGGACGACGTTCATCACCCGGTCCACCAGCGGCCCGTGCATCGCGGCTTCGCCGGCTTCGGCAAACACCTCGCTGCCGAGATTGGAGGTCATGACGAGGATGGTGTTGCGGAAATCCACCGTCCGGCCGTGCCCGTCGGTCAGGCGTCCGTCATCGAGCACCTGCAGCAGGACGTTGAAGATGTCGGGATGCGCCTTTTCCACCTCGTCGAACAGCACGACCTGGTAGGGCCGCCGGCGCACCGACTCGGTCAGCGAGCCGCCCTCCTCAAAGCCGACATAGCCGGGCGGCGCGCCGAGCACGCGGGAGACGGCGTGCTTCTCCATGTATTCCGACATGTCGAGCCGCAGCATCGCGGTGTCGTCGTCGAACAGGAACTCGGCCAGCGCCTTGCAAAGCTCGGTCTTGCCGACTCCGGTCGGCCCGAGGAACAGGAACGAGCCCACCGGCCGCGTCGGATCGTGCAGGCCGGCCCGCGCCCGACGCACCGCTTCCGCGACAGCCGTGACGGCCTGGTCCTGGCCGACGATGCGCGCGTGCAGGCGTTCTTCCATCTGCAGGAGCTTCTCGCGTTCGCCTTCGAGCATCCGCGCCACGGGCACGCCGGTCCAGCGCGAAACGACGCCCGCGACATGCTCGCCGCTGACCTCCTCGTCCAGCAGGCGGCCTTCCCGCCGCCCGTCGGTATCGGAGATGCGCCTCTCCAGGTCCGGGATGACTGCGAAACGCAGCTCGCTGGCGCGTTCCAGTTCGCCGCGCCTCTGGGTCGCCTCCAGCTCCAGCCTTGCGCGTTCCAGCTCTTCCTTGACGTTCTTGGCGCCGTCGATGGCGTCCTTCTCCTGCTTCCATTGCAGGGTGAGCGCGCCGGAGCGTTCCTCCAGACCGGCCAGTTCCTGCTCCAGCCTGTCGAGGCGTCCGCGCGAGGCGTCGTCGGTTTCCTTCTTCAGCGCTTCCCGCTCGATCTTGAGCTGGATGATCCGCCTGTCGAGCTCGTCTATCGCCTCGGGCTTCGAATCGATCTGCATGCGGAGCCGGCTCGCCGCTTCGTCCACCAGGTCGATGGCCTTGTCGGGCAGGAAGCGGTCCGTGATGTAGCGGTTGGACAGCGTCGCCGCCGCCACAAGCGCGCCGTCGGTGATGCGCACGCCGTGATGGACCTCGTACTTCTCTTTGAGGCCGCGCAGGATCGAGATCGTGTCCTCCACGTCGGGCTCGCCGACGAACACCGGCTGGAAGCGCCGCGCCAGCGCAGCATCCTTCTCGATATGCTGGCGGTATTCGTCGAGCGTGGTCGCGCCGATGCAGTGCAGCTCGCCGCGCGAGAGCGCGGGCTTGAGCATGTTCGAGGCGTCCATCGCGCCGTCGGCCTTGCCGGCGCCGACCAGCGTGTGCAACTCGTCGATGAAGACGACGATCTCCCCTTCTGCGGCCTTGATTTCGGCCAGCACGGCCTTCAGCCGTTCCTCGAACTCGCCGCGATATTTCGCCCCGGCGATCATGGCGCCGAGATCGAGCGCGATCAGCCGCTTGTCCCTGAGGCCTTCGGGCGTGTCGCCATTGACGATCCGCTGGGCCAGTCCCTCGGCGATGGCGGTCTTGCCGACGCCGGGCTCCCCGATCAGCACGGGGTTGTTCTTGGTGCGCCGGGAGAGCACCTGGATCGCGCGCCGGATCTCCTCGTCGCGTCCTATCACGGGGTCGAGCTTGCCGGCGCGCGCCGCCTCGGTCAGGTCCTGGGCGTATCTGGCGAGCGCGTCGAATCCGGACTCCGCGTTGGCGCTGTCGGCGGTGCGGCCCTTGCGAAGCTCCGCGATGACGCGCTCAAGCGCCTTGGCGTCCACGCCCGCTTCGCCGAGCGGACCGCGTCCCATCGCCATCGCCTGGAGCAGGCGCTCGACGGTGACGAAGCTGTCGCCGGCCTTTTGCGCCGCCTTGCGCGCCGTCTCGAACAGGCGCGCGGTCTCCGGCGCCAGATGCAGCCCGCCTGCGCCCGAGCCGCTTACGACCGGCAGCGCTGCGAGCGCCCTTTCGACCGCAGCCTGAGCCTTTGCAGGGTCGCCGCCTGCCCGCTGGATCAGGCCGGTGGCCATGCCCTCGGGGTCGTCGAGCATGACCTTGAGTATGTGTTCGGGAACGAAGCGCTGATGCCCCGCGGCGAGCGCCGTGCTTTGCGCCGCCTGGACGAATCCGCGCGCGCGTTCGGTGTAGGTCTCGAAATCCATTTTTGTCTCCGTCTCCAGACGCGAGCGTCAGGCGGGAGGGCCGTAACCTACGCACCGCTCCCGCACGAAGACGGATATGGGAACGGACGGCGACAGGCGCAAGATGCCGCCCTCCGCCGTCCGGAACCGAAAGTCAGGCGACGTCCGCGACGGCTTCCTGGGTCGGGGCGCTCTCCGCTTCCGGCGTCCCGCCGCCGTTTTCCGCGGCCGGAGCGTTTTCCGCCGGGGCCTCTTCGGCGGGGGCGTTGCGCTGGCGGCGGCGGCGGCGCGGCCGGACGCCGGCCTGCTCGGACGCCTCTGCCGCCGGGGGCCGGTCCGCGGCGTCCCGGTCAGGCCGGCCCTCCGTCTCCGACTCGGACCCGGTATCGCCGCTGCGCTGGGCATCCGGCTGCGCCGGCTGCTGCTGTTGCTGGGGCGGCGCGAACTGGGCTACCAGGCGCTGATAGTGCTCGGCATGCTGGAACAGGTTCTCGGCCAGCACGGAGTCGCCGCTCGACTGGGCGTCGCGCGCCATCGCGAGATAGCGGTCGAGGATCTGCTGCGCAGTGCCGCGCACCCGTCCTTCCGGTCCGTTGCTTTCGAGGGCCTGGTTGCGGTGGGCGGGCGCACGCCCGCTCCGCATGTTGCTGCGGCCGCGTGAGCGGCGCGGTGGCAGGTTTTGCTTCATGTGCTCTCTGTATCTAGAGGCGGTGACGAACGACGCCAGGCCAACGGGCTCTCATTCGCGTCGTTCCGGCTCCGCTGCAACAACTGCATCGCGGAGGCCGATGCAAGGTTAGCCCGGATGCGCAGCATTGCAAGCCCCTCTTTATCGCACGGACAAACCCGCCGGAAGCCGTCCCGTCAGGCGGCGCGCATCAGGTCCACTTCCATGCGGACGCCGTCATAGGGGAAGCTCATGCGGCCGCCCTCGCCGCGGTCGAGGAGTCCGGCCCTGACGAGCGCGGCCATGTCCCGGTGGACGGCCTTTACATCGCGTTCCACCCGCCGCGCGACCTCGCGCACGGGCAGCGGTCCCGCGCCGGCCATCGCCCGCAGGATCGCAAGGCGCTTCGGCGCGCATACCCTGTGAAGCAGATCAACGGATGCGAAGGCGATGCGGGGCTCCGTTCGCCGGCCCGCCAGCGCCGCCCTCATCCGTGCATCGAGTTCGTCCCTCGACGCCACCGTTAGCGTTACGGTTCGTTTCTTCGCAGCCACCTGCCTAAACGACCTTGACCTCGATCCGACCGACGCCCTCGACCTCGCCTTCGAGACGGTCGCCGGGGGAGACGGCGGCGACGCCGGCGGGGGTGCCGGTCATGATGAGGTCGCCCGGCATGAGGGCGAAGAGCGCCGAGATGTGCGCGATCACCTCCGGCAGGCTCCAGATCATCTCCGAGATATCGCCGTCCTGCCGGAGTTCGCCATTGACATGCAGGCGCACGGCACCCGTCTCCGGATGGCCGATCTCGCTCGCCATGACCACGGGCGAGCAGGGCGCGGCATGGTCGAACGCCTTGCCGACCTCCCAGGGCCGGCCCATCTGCTTGGCGACGCCCTGCAGGTCCCGGCGCGTCATGTCGAGGCCGGCCGCATAACCGAAGACATGGCCGAGCGCATCCTCCTCTGCAATGTCCCGCCCGCCGGTCCCGATAGCGGCGACCAGTTCCATCTCGTGGTGCAGGTCCGCGGTGCCGGGCGGGTAGGGCATGTCGCCGCCGCCCGCGACGATGGAGGTTGCCGGCTTCATGAAGAAGAAGGGCGGCTCGCGGTCCGGGTCATGGCCCATCTCGCGGGTGTGCTCGGCATAGTTGCGCCCGACGCAGAATATCCGGCCGACGGGAAAGACCGCTTCCGATCCTTCAACCGGCAGAACCGTTCGGGCCGGAGCCGGAACCGCATAAGTCATGATGCCGCTTCCTTACCTTTGCATGGCGCCGCATCTTGCCCGCCGCCGGAAGGCAGTCAAGGAAGCGTGCGCGCCTTTTTCATTGCCGAGCGTGTCACCGCATGGAAACATTGGGCTCCGGCCGACGGGACGGGCCGGAAGCAGGGAGGGACGATGAGCACCAACGCGCGCTGCGTGGCCCTTGTGGGCCCTTATCTCAGCGGCAAGACGAGCCTGATGGAAGCCATGCTGCACGCCGCCGGGGCCTTGACGCGCAAGGGCAGCGTCAGGGACGGCAACACGGTCGGCGACGCCTCGCCGGAATCGCGCGACCGGAACATGAGCACGGAGATCCTGCCGGCGCGCTTCAACTATCTGGGCGACGACTGGACGGTGCTGGACTGCCCCGGCTCGGTCGAGTTCCTGCAGGAGGCGATGCACGGCGCCGCGGTCGCGGACATCGCGGTGGTGGTCTGCGAACCGGATCCGGCGCGCGCCATCATGCTGGCGCCGATCCTGCGCTTTCTCGATGCGCGGAACATCCCGCACATCATCTTCATCAACAAGATCGACACCGTGACCCAAGGGCTGGCGGAAACCATGGAGGCGCTGCAGGGCGTGTCCGGGAAGCCTGTGGTGGTGCGCCACATTCCGGTGGTCGAGGGCGAGACCGTGGCGGGCTATGTCGACCTCATCAGCGAGCGCGCATACAGCTACAATGAAGGCGCGGCCTCCGAGCTCATCAAGGTGCCCGAATCGCTCGGCGACGACACGGAGCTCGCGCGCCAGGAGCTCATGGAGGCGTTGGCGGACTTCGACGACACGCTGCTCGAAGCGTTGCTGGAGGAAGCCACCCCGGCGCGGGACGAAATCTACGCCTACTTCAAGGCCGCGCTGGCGGACGGCCATGTCGTGCCGGTCATGCTCGGCGCAGCGGAGCGCGACCACGGCGTCCGCCGGCTCCTGAAGGCGCTTCGCCACGACACCCCGGACGTGTCGCGGGCCGCTGCCCGGTTCGAGGCCGGCGACGGCGCCGCAGTGCAGATCTTCAAGACCTACCACGCGCAACACCAGGGCAAGCAGAATCTCGGCCGCGTCCTGTCCGGGACGCTTAACGAGGGCGACAATCTGGGCGGCGAGCGCCTGGGCAATCTCGCCAGCATGCACGGCGCTGCGCTGACGAAGGTGAGTGCTGCCGAGGCGGGCGATGTCGTCGCCATCGGGCGGCTGGACGCTTTCGAAACGGGCCAGATGCTGACTGCCGGCGGCGCGGATAAGCCCGATGCCTGGCCGGTGCAGCTCAGCCCGATCTACGCCATCGCGCTCCACGCCGAGAAGCGCAGCGACGAGGTGAAACTCTCGGGCGCGCTGCAGCGCCTCGCCGAAGAGGATTGCTCCTATCGGATCGAGGCCAACCCGGAGACCCACCAATTGCTGCTCTGGGGCCAGGGCGACCAGCATCTTCAGGTCGGCGTCGCGCGGCTGCAGAGCAAGTACCATATTGCCGTCGAGACCGAGCGCCCGCAGACCCCGTACCGCGAGACGATCCGCAAGGCGACGGAGCAGCATTCGCGCTTCAAGCGCCAGTCGGGCGGCCACGGGCAATTCGGCGATGTGGTCATCGATATCGCGCCGTTGCCGCGGGGCGAGGGCTTCGCCTTCGAGGAGAAGGTGGTCGGCGGCTCGGTGCCCCGCCAGTTCATCCCGGCGGTGGAGACCGGCGTGCGCGAATTCCTGCATAAGGGGCCGCTCGGCTTCCCGGTGGTGGACCTCGTGGTGACGCTGAAGGACGGCAAGCATCATCCGGTGGACAGTTCCGAACAGGCGTTCAAGACCGCCGGACGGCTCGCGATGAGCGAGGGGCTGCCGAATTGCAACCCGATCCTGCTTGAGCCGATCCTGAAGGTGCAGGTGCATATCCCGTCCGAATACACGGCGAATATCCAGCGCCTGCTGGCGGGCCGCCGCGGCCAGATACTCGGGTTTGACGCCCGCGAGGGCTGGGCCGGATGGGACCGGGTGGACGCCTTCCTGCCGCAGTCGGAAATGTCCGACATGATTATCGAACTGCGCTCGCTGACGCTCGGCGTGGGCACGTTCGACTGGGAATTCGACCATCTTCAGGAACTGTCGGGCAAGCTCGCCGAGGATATCGTCGAGGCGCGCAAGCAAGCGGAGGCGCATTGATGTCGAGAGCGGAAACTGCCGCAGCATTCCTGCGGGAGGCTCGCCTTGCGGGCCGCCGCGAGCCGGCGATTCCCGAGGCCTGCGCGCCTCGCAGCGAGGATGAGGCCAAGGCGGTCTGGCAGGCGCTGCACGCCATGGAAGACCGGAAGATCGTCGGCTGGAAGATCGGCGCGACCGCTGCCGCCGCGCAGCAGGCGATGGGTCTCTCCGGGCCGTTCGCCGGCCACATTTGCGAGGGCATGGTCGATGAGGGGGCGGAGATCGAATACCGCCTCGCGGACCTGCTGGGGCCGATCTACGAGAGCGAATACGGCTTCCGGCTCTCCGCCGACCTGCCGGCGCGGGCGCAGCCATACAGCCGGGAGGAAGTCGAAGCCGCCATCGGTTCGCTGATCGCCGGCATCGAGATTCCGGAGCGCCGGCTCGCCGACGACCAACCGCTCGGCCCGATCGGCACCATCGCCGACCATGGCGGCACCGGGCGCTACAT
The DNA here is from genome assembly GCA_022826185.1 of Alphaproteobacteria bacterium. Lineage (GTDB taxonomy): Bacteria > Pseudomonadota > Alphaproteobacteria > Bin95 > Bin95 > Bin95. The sequence continues at coordinate 1,794 of JAJDVH010000244.1, read as the reverse complement.
CGCCGCCTACGAGTTCGAGGACTGGCGCGGCATCGACTGCGTGGACCAGGAGGTGAGCCTCACCTTCAATGGCGAGGAGGCCGGGCGCGGCACGGGCCGGGCGATGATGGGCCATCCGGTCGAGGCGGTGCGCTGGCTCGCCAACCATCTCTCCGGCCTGGGTCTCGGGATGACGGCGGGCCAGTTCGTGACGACTGGCTCCTGCACGGGCGTGCTGCCGGTTCCGGGGCCGGACACGCTGGCGGTCTCCGATTTCGGGCCTCTCGGACGCATCCGGGTGAATTTCGCGGGGTCCTGACCGGCTGGAAATTTGCCGAGCCGCCGGACTGCGCATCCACCGGGACCGCCGTTAATGTTGACTCGCGCCGAGCCGGTCGCCATGTTGAGTCCACCCGTTGAAGGCAGAACGGCGTGACACAAGAGACCATTGCAATCATCGGGGCCGCCATCGTGCTTGCCGGCCTGAATCTCTATCTGGCGCGCGGCCTTAATGAAGTGCGGCGGGACATTGCCGACCTGCGTGAGCGCATGGCGCGGCTGGAGGGCCTGTTCGACGGCTTCACGAAGCGGGAACGCGAACCTGCCGCGTGACTGCCGCTAGTACCCTTCCAACGCCGGCGCCGGACCCGGTGACGATCTTCGACTTCAAGCATTTCGGGCGTATCCGGATTCGTTTTGTACGGTAGTAGCCGGCTGGATTTTCGGCTCGCCGCTGTTATGGTCGCGGCCCCATGAGAATACCGCTTTACCAGGTGGACGCCTTTGCCGACCGGGCGTTCGCCGGCAATCCGGCCGCCGTCTGCCTGCTGGAGGAGTGGCCGGCGGATTCGCTGCTGCAGGCCATCGCGCTTGAGAACAATCTTTCCGAGACGGCCTTCCTGGCGCCGGAAGGGCTGGCGTGGCGGCTGCGCTGGTTCACGCCCAAGGTCGAGGTCGATCTGTGCGGCCATGCGACGCTCGCTTCCGCCCATGTCGTCTTCGAGCACGTTCGCCCGGAGACGCAGAAGGTCGAGTTCGAGACGCGCAGCGGCAGGCTGACCGTCTATCGCAACGGCCCTGTTCTGAGCATGGAATTCCCGGCCAATCCCCCCGAAGCGGCCGCGGAGCCGGAGGGTCTGGCGGATGCGCTGGGGGCGGCTCCCGAGGCGGTTCTGGAGGCCCCGTTCATATGCGTGGCAGTCTTCCCCGACGAGCCGTCCGTCCGAGCGCTCGATCCGGATTTCCGCCGGCTCGCAGCGCTGAACGGCGGAATTACTGCCGCTACCGCGCCGGGCGGCGAGGTGGATTTCGTGTCGCGCTGCTTCGCGCCCGGCGCGGGGATCGACGAGGACCCGGTGACCGGCTCCGCCCACTGCGCTCTGGCTCCCTATTGGGCGGACCGGCTCGGCAAGACGGCGCTGACGGCCCGGCAGGTGTCGGAGCGCGGCGGGCGGCTTGCCTGCACTGTGCAGGGGGACCGGGTTGTGATTTCCGGGCGCGCGGCGCCTTATCTCAGCGGGACCATCGAACTGCCATGACACTGCCTGGAAAGACTGAAATCGAGGCGGCGGCCGAACTCATTTACGCTTCGTTCCCGGCGACCCCGCAGCGGGTCTGGCCGCTGCTGGCTGAGCGGGCCGGGACCGAGGTCTGGGTCAAGCACGAGAACCACACGCCCATCGGCGCCTTCAAGATTCGCGGCGGGCTCGCCTATATGGCGCAGTGCGAAGCGGACGGCATGGTGACGGCGACGCGCGGCAATCACGGCCAGTCCGTCGCCTATGCCGCCCGGCAGGCGGGCAAGCGGGTCACGGT